>CAZBDA010000003.1:0-76519 GCA_964490445.1 uncultured Rickettsiales bacterium
GACGGGCCAGTAGAGCACTTCCGGGTGGGTTGCGAAGGCGAACTCGACCCCCTCGTTGACGTCGGCCGCTTCCGGATTGCGGAAGCGGCTCTGGTACTTCTGGTACTCGCCGGAGACGACCTCGAAGCGGATCAGGGCCTCCTGGCCCATTAGGGTCTCGAGCCCGGCTCGGATGCGGTCGAGCTCATTGGCCAGGGCGATGCCAGCGATCCTCGTGTAGATGCTGCGTTGCTTGCGCAGCAGGGGCACCAGGGCCCGGCCTATCTCGCTGTCTCGCCACTGTGGTTTCAGTTGCCGGATTCGGCGCAGTTCCTTTTCGATTTGCAGAACCCGGTTGTGTGGGCCACCGAAGCCTCGGTTGCTCTCGATCTGAGCGAAGACTGCGGGGGGCAGGCGCCGGTAGTCGGTGCTCTCGGTGCTGTACAGCGCCAGGTAGAGCTCCTTGAGGGGCTTTTCGCCGGACGTGTAGGGAGCGAGGAGGTCATCGATGGTGGCTTGTACTGGCGTGTAGTCGCTCTTGAAACGATCGAGCAGGTCTTCGACGTGCTCGTACTCGCACATCTTGTAGAAAGTCAGAGCTTCGAGGATGCGTGCCTCGGGGAGCCAGACCTTGCGGAAGAACGGCGAGTGGATGGTGAGCAGTTGTCCGAGGGCACGCGACTCCTTGTTCTCAGACATGAAGTGCGCCCAGGCGGCTTCGTACAGTGCGGTGGGCCAGTTGCCCGTCATTCGTGGCAGCCGCTCGTAGAGCTTGGCAGCCTTGCTGTACTGCTGCACGCCGTAGCGGATGCGCGCCATGTTGATGAATGACAACTGCTTGATGGAAGCGATGGTCTCGGGGTCGCCGCGGAAGTCGCGATTGATGATGTCCGCGAACACCTTGAAGCTCTTCTCACGTCGGTTCTGGGCGTTGTAGATGACGCCGAGGTGGTAGCGAGCCTGGACGAAGTGCGAGTTGCTGCGGCTGAGCTTGCTGAAATTCCGCTCAGCCTGCTTGTAGTCCTTCTTCCCGAAGTTGCGCACCCCCTGGTAGTAGTACAGGTCGTCCTTCACCTTGCCCGGGTAGTCCTCGGGGCTGATCTTGTCGATGGTGCGGATTAAGTAGATGGGGTCCTTGGTCTTGTCCGAGATGGACACCATCTTGGCGAGGGACGGGGCGAACAGTGCGCCGGTGCTCGGGCCCTCTTTGACCACCTCCTGGAAGTAGTACTGCGCAGAGTGAAGCAGGCCGATCTTCTCGAGGGAGCCACCCAGGTAGTAGTTAATCTTGGCCTCGAACTCCGGGTACTTGCCCGACTCGGCCAGGCGGTACAGCTTGAGGCTCGCGGTAAGAAACTTCTTCTCCTTGTAGTTGGCGATCGCTGACTTGATCTTCTTGGGTGTGCGCTGCACCTTGGCACTACTGGAGGGCTTCTTGGTGGTCTTCTTGTCCCTGCCGCGCCGGCGGATCAAGCTGTCATCTTCGTCCTCTTCCTCGGGCACCGCGCGGCGCCTCGAGTCGCCTCCGCGCCGTCGCCGGATCATGCTGCCGTCGTCATCCTCGTCTGCCTGTTGGCTCCCCGAGCGGCTGTCAGGTTGAGATGTGTCGGGCTGCTTGGGCGCCTGGGTGTCCCTGCGCCCCGGCGCGGTCCTCGTGACGTTGCCGGCAGTGCTCTGCAGGGCCTCGATCACCGCGTCGGAGATGCCGGCTTTCTTGAGGTCGATGATGTCCTGGGCGCCGAGGTTGAAGGTCTCTTCGGCGCTCTCGATGGTCGAAATGATGATGCTGTCCGGCACGCCCACCTGGTGCATCTGCTTGACGTCGTCGAGGGTCAGCGCCTGCGCCACAGACGCAACCAGCAGGGTCGCACAGCACAGGAGCGAGACTAGAAGCTGTCGTCGGGTCATAGCTCTCGGTCCTATTGGATAGAAGTGCGTGGTGGGAAGAAGAAAGAGGCGCCCAGGCTGATCATGAAGTTCTGCTTCATCTCGAGGCCGATGTCGCCTTCCTCGCGGTACACCTGTTCGATGTGGGTGTAGCCGCGCGCGTCGAGGCGAATGCCGATCCACTCGTTGAAGACCACGCGGAAACCACCGCCAGCGTTGCTAACGAAGTGCCACTGCTTCACGTAGCTGCACATCACCTCGTTCTTGTTGACGGCGTATTGCTCCCCCGAGCACTCGGGCTGTTCGATGATCTCGGTGTCGTCTTCTGAGTAAGCGACGCCGATTCCGGCGGTGAAGTAGAGGTCGTAGTTGATGATGCGGAGATTGCCCAACTCGACCTTGCCGTAGATGGGCGATAGGGCTGCGTTGATCACTCCCAGAAAGATCACCTTGGAGATGTCCGGTACCACTTCGCTGCCATCCTTGAACTGGTTGGTCAGGGCCTTGTAGTCCGTTTCCTTGAGGTCGGGCAGGTAGCTCAAGGTGGTTTCAACGGAGAGCAGGTCGTTGATGTGGTAGCCGACTGAGGCACCGACAGCGAAGCGACGGATGAAGTTGTCGTTGCCGATGTAGCCCACGTGTGGGGTGACCTCGAGGCGGCGGTACTTGAGGAAGAACTTCTTCTGGATGACCTTGACGATGCCGCGCTGTCTGGCCTCATCAGGGATCGCGATCTCGACTTGCTCTTCCTTGTCTTCCTCGGAACCTGGAACGACTACTCGGTACTTCTCGTCGAGGCTCTGCTCGTCCTCTTCGGTGCCTGACCCACTCTGCTCGCCCTCGTCGCCCTCGTCGTCGCCTTCGTCGCCGGAGGGCTCGGATGGGCCGTCGCCGGAGTCGTTGTCGGCATCCTGCTGCTCTTCTTCGGCAGGGGGGAGCCTGTCGTCGTCATCGTCATCGTCGTCGTCGTCATCGTCATCGTCGTCGTCGTCATCGTCGTCGTCATCGCCGTCGTCCATTGGCGGTGGTGCGCTGTCTCCGGGACCGGCGATGGCAGCGGGACTCAGCAGGCTGAGAGCCAGGAGCAGGAGGGCCAGGAGCGTCAGTCGGGTGCAGATCATGGGCTGGTCGTTCCTAGAAAGGCCTCTGCTTGGAGCGGACGGAGCGGTCACCAGGGACCCAGAAGCTGCCGCCGATATTCAGTATGAACGTACTCGGGAAGTCGACCTTGCAGACCGCGTCGGCATTGGTGTGGCACGAGATGCGGTTGAGCAGTGGATTGCCGCCCTGCGGGCTTGCCAGGTCGCGGTTGGTCTGGCGGGCTGTGTCGTCATCGTAGTTGAGCACCTCGTCGGTGGTCAGCATGATGCGCATGTCGACTCGCAGGCTCAGCCACTTGGTGACGAAGACGTTGACCCCAAAGCCCAGGTTGACCATGAACAGGTGGTTCACCTCGCCAAATTGACTATCGAAGGCATTGGCGACCTCGACCTGCGGAAGGCCCTGGGAGCAGCCAGGACAGCTCAGCATCTCCACGAACTCGTTGCCGTAGCCCAGGCCCGCGAGAAAGTAGAAGTCCAGGTTGATGACCGCCATCCCGAACGGGTTGATCTTGCCGTACATGGGAGACCACACCGCGGAAAGCATCACGAAGGCGCCGGGGTCGATCGACTCGAGACGATCCTGCGGAGGCAGCAGGCTGAGCACGGCCGTGCTCAGGTTCTTGGTGTTGTCCGCGCCTCCCAGGGCCGCATAGCTGGCATTGAGTTCCAGGCCGAAGCGGTCGGTGAAGTGATAGGTCACCGCGGCGCCGAACGTGACCTCGTCATTGAGCGGATTGTTGACGATGATGCCGATTTGCGGCGTGATTTCCAGGCGCTTGCCCTTGATGAAGAACTTGTTGCGCACCTTCACGGGTCGCTTTTCGTCGGGGGCGCGGGTAGCGACGACAGTACTGTCGTCAGTGTCGTCATCCTGGGCGTGTGCCCAGGTGGGTGCCGCCAGAAGCACCGAGAGGGTCAGGCTTGCAGCGGTCAGAAGGCGGTTCATTCTTCAGCGCTCCGTGGATTCGCTGGGGGTGCATTGCCCGTTACCAGGCGCTCGGGTTCCCGGGCGTTGAACTGCTACACGGTGCCTGATGGCCCGAAGACCAAGCACCAAACGGGGAACAATACCGACCTGTATCCCGCTTTCGGCGGTGAATTTCTACCAACTGGCTTTCTGGAGTGTCAAGGAAGTGTAGAGGACCTTTCCGGATGTCCGAGTGGGCTGGCACCGTGTGGGGCCATCTACTAGGATTAGCAATTCTGGACGTTGAGCTAAGTCTCTTTGCCTTGTGGGTCAAGAATGGACCGTACCTTGTTCTGCACTTCGTGTGTGCTGGCGACCTTTCTGGGAGGCCTGTTCCTGTTGCCCGGCATGCTGGGTGCCGAGTCCTCGGAATCGTCGAAATCCTCGGAGCCCTCGGAGCCTGGGGTGACGATCGATACAAACCGTAGGACCTATTTTGTTGGTGATGTGGTCGACATCGTCGTGGAAAACAAGACCCCGAGTAAGGTGTTCATCCCGGGCTGCCAGCCGTACCAGGTCGAGCGCTTCGGCGACGAGCGCTTCGAGGCGATTGAAGGGGAACACTGCATCGCCGAGGGAGACGCGCGAGCGGTTGGCCCCGGCAAGAGAACGCTGCAGTTCCATCCCAAGGCTGAGCACGTCGACCGCCCGCTGCGGGTTTCGCTGGTATACGGGTTGGGTTGCGCTGAAAAGCGGCCTCTGTCGCAGGCGCGCTGTACCGATTTCGTGACGATTTACACTCGTTCCTTCCGGGTGCGCGAGACAGCGCCCGGCAAGTAGCGCGGGGAGTGGTCGCCTGAATGTTGGCAGCCAGTGGGCCGGTGGGGTGGCGTGGAGCCATGCTCCATTCGGCCGGGTCCTAGGCAACCGGTCTCCTTGCGGTTACTGCTGCCGAACCAGGTCGAAGCGCTTCCAGTCGATGCCACCTCGTCGGTCGCGTGCGACCAACCATAGGTCCGAGTGGGGTGGCAACTCCGCGGCGGGAGGCATGGTCAGGCGGTTGATCTTGAGGCGGCCGCTCACCTCGTCGAGGTCGTCCTCGTCGGCCAGGAAGCTGTAGTCCCGCTCCAGGCTGCCCGAGTTGGTGAGCCAGGCGAAATACGGCGATTCGCGGCGGCACAGCGTTGCTCCCTCCGTGGTGATGTAGAGGTAGTCTTCGATGGCACCTTCGCGAAGCACAGGCCGCAATACCAGCACATCCTCGGGTGCCACGAAGGTCACCTGACCCAGGGGCAGGCCCTGGTCTTTGCCGTCTTCCGCGACGTGCAGCAGCAGGCCATCAAGCTGCGGGTTCTCGTTGGCTTGTAGTTCCTGCACAGAGCACTCGATCGGGTCTGGCTGGTCGGCGCTCTTGTCGCTGACCACGATGCGGCGTGCCGCGTTGATGCTGTTTTCGAGCAGCGAGGCCAATTCCTCGGCTGCAGCCTCTGCAGCTCCGGGCACGCCGTCTGGGCTGCCGAAGATGGTCGTCAGCAGCAGGTTCTGCAGGTGCTCGTGGCTGCGGGGCACGAAGTTCACGCTTACCAGCACCACAAGCCCCTCGACGCGCTGTTCGTCGCTGAGTTCGCTCCAGGCAGCTTCGATGACCGAACCATGGGCGGTGTAGGTAAACGTCGGGCCGGCGGCGAACTGAAAGTCCCGTGGGTCGTCGGGCAGTGCAAGGGCACTGTCGTCGTCATCCCCCTGCTCTGCGTCGCCGGCGAACAGTGCGCCCTGGTTCAGGCAGCCGGTGGCGCCGCCGGCTTCTACACAGGAAAACCAGAGCGCGCCCCACTCACTGTCGTCGCCGGCGGCCTGGACGAACAGGGTGTCCAGTGTAGTCGAACCGCCGAGCTCGATCTCGGCGAGGACCGCGCCGCTTCCAGCAACTCTCGGTCGGACAACCTGAGACTTGGGAGTCAACTCAAACAGGTTGCAGCCAGTAAAAAGCACAATGGTGCTCCAGGTTAAAAGAAAGGCTGCTGTTCGAGTTGATTTCAAGGGCATCAGAATTGCGCCTTAAATCCAATGTTTGGAAGAATTGGCAGGCTGTAGAGAAAGCTCTGCTCTGTATAGTCGAAGTTATAGACTTTGCTCTCGGGGTTCTTGTGGTTGTAGACGTTGAGCATGTCGAGGTACACGGTCAGCTTCCAGCGGCGGAAGTTGAAGTCCTTGTCGATGCGGATGTCCAGGGCGTGGAATGCGGGCAGGCGCTCGGAGTTGTAGGCGCCCTGTAGCGGGATGTAGTTGTCGGAGTCAGAGTCGTAGATCGAGGCCGTGATGGGAGTGTCGGGGTTGCCCGAGGTGTAGCGCCAGCGCGCGCCGATGCGAAAGCCGAAGGGCAGGCGATACGAGGCGACGATGTCGAGGATCACCGGCTGGTCGAAGTCGTACCAGTAGTAGTCCCAGTCCGGCCGATCGCGGCGCTTGCTGCGCTGCAGGGTCAGGGCAACCCAGCCCTCGAAGTTGCGGTGGGTTTCCCAGCGCAGGAAGACCTCCATTCCGTAGATGTGGCCTTCGCCGCTGTTGACCCAGGCCTGGTCGAAACCATCACCGAGGCCCGCGCTCTGGTTGAACACGACGAGATCGACGAGTCGCTTGTAGAAGCCCTGCAGGTCGAGGCTGAGAAAGTCGGTGAACTGGATCTCGGTACCGAGGCTGAACTGGTAGCTTTCTTCGGGCGCCAGGTCGTTGTTGCCGGTCGCATCGAGGATCTCGTAGCCCTGGGGGTTCTGGTGGTAAATCCCTGCTGAGCCCTTGATGTCGATGCGGCGCTGCGGATCGGGGACGATCCGGAACGAGAAACGCGGATCGGGCGTCACGAACGAGAATTGGCCGGGCACGGTGTAGTAATCGAGGCGCAGTCCGGGCGTGAGTCGGATGCGTTCATCGGCAAGCTTGAAGCGTCCTTCGACGAACAGCGCGGGGCCGATGCCGACGTTGCTGTCGGCGATCGTCAACTGCTCCCGCTCGGCGTTCGGGTCGTTGCCGAAGGTGCGGATGTCGAGGCTGTTGAACTGGAACTCGAAGTCGTACTGGCCGACGATCAGGTCGCTGCCGAAGGCCAACTCGATCCAGTCGGCCAGTGACAGCTCAGCCTCTTCGCGCGCGAGAAACCAGAACGCCAGCGCGTCGACGGTGGCGAACTCGCCGACCCCGAAGCGCTGGATGTCCTGCCCCACCGACAGCACCAGGTGGTTGCGAAAGAACTTGTCCTTGCGTGCACCCCAACTCAGGTTGGTTCGCCAGAAGTCGTTGCGGAACGAGAACTCGCCCTGGGTGGCGTCATTCTGCGCGCTGCCGGGGTCCTCGGAGCGGCTCGCCGCGCGGTCCTGGGAGT
Source organism: uncultured Rickettsiales bacterium (assembly GCA_964490445.1). Lineage (GTDB taxonomy): Bacteria > Myxococcota_A > UBA796 > UBA9615 > UBA9615 > UBA6601. The sequence continues at coordinate 7,256 of CAZBDA010000003.1, forward strand.
AGAATGCGAGAAGCGACAGGTCGTGGTCGCTGTTGGGATGCAGAGTGATCTTGCCCTGGATGTCGGTCCACTGTGGGAAGACGATTCGTCCCAGGTCGACGGTGTCGGCGGGGATGATTGCCGGCAGGATGATGTCGAGGTAGGAGCGCCGGGCAGCCACTACGAAGCCGCCCACTTCCTTCTTGTCGCTGGGGCGGCGGATGGGTCCCGTGATTGCCGCCGACGCATCCAGCAGGTCTGCCTGCAGCAGGCCATGCACCTCGGCCTCGTAGCGCTCGCGGGTGCGCACATCCAGGATGCCGCCTGTAAGCCTGCCGAATCGGCTGCCGTAGCCGCCGGGGTAGAAGTCCACGGAGTCCAACAGGATCGGGGTCAGGATGGAACGAAACCCACCGAAGTGGAACAGTTGCGGGACCCTGATGCCATCGATGTGGGCGGCGGAGTCTTCGGGACCCGAGCCGCGCACGATGAGCAGTCCGAAGTCAAAGGGCGAGCGGGCAACGCCAGGCAGGTTCTGAACGATGCGTACCGGGTCGCCGAAGGTTCCGGGAACCCGCTCGATCGTCTCGATGCTGATGGAGCGCCGGGCGACCTCCTTCTTCTCCCGCTGGGTGCGGACGATGGTCTCTGGAATGCCCAGGGGACGTTCCTTGAGGAAGTAGATGACATCGGTCGCCTCGCCGGCCTGGATCTCCTCTTGCGTCTCGAAGTTGTAGTAGCCGGGCACCGCGACGATGGCCCGATGCAGGCCGGCCGGGATGCCGTGGAACTCAAAGTAGCCGCGCTCGTCGGTGTCGGTGGAGTGCTCGAGCGTAGCGATGAGAACCTCGACACCGGACAAGGCCTTGCGACTGCCCCGCTCGCGCACGAAGCCGCTGAAGTTGATGGGACCGTCTGGGTCGATGGCTTCCCCCTCGGCGGGTGAGTCGGCGACCTTCTCGACCACCTTCTCCTCGAGGGTGAAACCGTAGGTGTAGGTGATGCGCACCGGTACCGGCACCTCGCCGGCGTACGCCGGGCTGAAGCGCATCTTCCAGGCGGCGCGCACCGCCGCGAGCTCGAAACCCCAGCGCTCGGGCTGGGAGCGAAGCAGGCGTACCGCATCGAGGCTGCCTGTGTCGCCCAGTTCGAGTTCGAGTAGCACCTCGCCCTGGATTTCAGCCTCGCGGGCCGCTTCTGGGTATTCCGGGCTCTGTTCCTGCTGCAGTTGCGGTAGGACGGTCAGTTCGTCGGCCATCTCGGGCTCGGGCACCTGCTGTGTGTCCTCGTCGCCGCCGCCTGTTTCCGCTGGCAACTCTGGCAGCTCGAAATTCACCGTCCTGAAATAGCGCCGCTGCTCATGGGGTGGTCCTTCGGCAGGCGGTGAGTCGAAGATCGTCTCGCGGGTGGCGGCAAGAGCCGCTTCGCCGAGGCCGGCGCCGGGCTCGTCCAGAACCCAGCCGTCGATGACCACGCCCTCGGCATCGAGTTGCAGTTCCAGGACCACCCTCCCGCCGATTCGGGCCTCGAGGGCAGCGGCTGGATGGATCGGCTGCGGCCCATCCAGTACCTCGGGCAGGACGGCAGGCATCGGAAACTCGGCGGGTGGCTCGAGGGTAGCCGGTTGCGCGCTCTCCTCGACTGGGGCAGTGGTTTCGGGCTGGTTCGCCTGCGCCGGACCGGCTTCGCTCGGTGCCGGCTCGCTGGCTTGTTCGTCCTGGGCCTGCGCCGGCATCGCTGCGGCCAGCAGCAACGAGGTGAGGATCGCGCGAATCGTCCTGGGCCGGCTGGCTTTCGCAGCGAGCACTAGTCTTCGATGATCCACGTGTAGCGGTATACGAAATTGGTGGTGATGACTGCTTCTCCGCCGCTTCGGCCCGGCTTGAAGACGAAACGCAAGGCTGCATCCCTGGCAGCGGCGTCGAGTTCGTCGTGCACGCCGCGGACGACGCGAACAGCAGTGACCTTGCCCCGTTCATCGATGGTCAGCTTCATGATGACAGTGCCCTGGAATCCGCCTTCTTTAGCGGCCGCCGGGTACTCCGCACGGTAGTCCCGCACGAGCCGGGGAGGTGTTTCGAGCCGGTGAAAGGCGACCTTCTGCAGTGGCTTTACGTCACCGGGGGCAGTGACCTCGGCCTCGGGTTCCTTCATCAGCGTGTTGCCCACGCGTGCTGCGAAGGCGCCGCTACCGGCGTCCACCGTCGACGACATCGACAGCCCGAAGACAGGCTTCGGCGGCTCTGGGGGAGGCTCTTCCTCTGGGGCGGTGTCGGTAGGGATGGGCGGCTCGCTCATGTCCACCACCTCCGGCTCGGGCTCCGGCTCCGGCTCGGGCTCCGGCTCCGGCTCGGGTGGAGGCTCGGGCTCGGGTGGAGGCGGTTCGATCAGGGCGAACTCGATGGGGTCGACTGGCTCGTCATCCTCATGGCTCACCACGTCCAGGAAGTAGTGGATCATGGTCCCGTTCACCAGCAGGGCGAGGAGCAGGCCGATCACCATGCTCCGGTCCCAGGCGCTGTCCTCGGGAGGCAGCTCGACAGGGACAAATGTGGCGGGCGATTGGGGTGCCGGCGGGTCGACGATGCCCCCGGGGAGGACCTTCAGGTGAGCCGGCTCAGACACCCGTTACTCCGGGCTACTCGGGAGCCCGGTGTCAGAACCGGCCGGTGCTGTCTTACCGAGAGCAGGGGGGTCGATGTTGATGGCGAACTTCGTCACCCCTTCCTGCTTCACCACGTCGATCAGGTGAATCACATCGCCGTGTGCGATGCCTCGGTCGGCGGCGATGATGGCCTGCATGTCGTCGTCTGCAGCCTTCTTTTTCTGGATGAAGGCGCGCAGGCCCTCCTCGGTGGTCAGCTCGCCGTTGAGGTGCCAGCCACCGTCGGCATCGATGGTCACGCCCAGCAGTGAGGCTTCGGTCTCCTCGCCGGTGGCGGCCTCGGGCAACTCGATCTGGATCGAGTCGTCCATGATCGTTGCTGCTGTGACCATGAAGATGATGAGCAGCACGAGCATGATGTCCACCATCGGCGTGATGTTGATGTCCGCGAGGATCTCCTGGTCGTCGCCCTGGACTGCGGCCATTGCCCTCAGGTCCCGTCCGGTGAAATCCGCAGTCGGAACAGCAACTGCTGGTTCAGCGCGTCGCTGCTGGTGAGCGTCTTGGATACCTGGCGCTTGAGGTAGTTGTAGGCAACCACCGCCGGGATCGCCACGAGCAGGCCGACAGCGGTAGCTACCAGGGCCTCGGAGATGCCGGCCATCACCGCCGAGGAGGCGGACTGGGTTTCCAGCGACAGGTCGCGGAACGCCTTGATGATGCCGAGGACGGTGCCGAATAGCCCGACGAAGGGCGCATTGGAGCCGACCGTTCCCAGGAAGGTGAGGCCGAGCTCCATGCGCCGCCGGGCGCTAGCCGTCGCGACGGCCAGTTGCTGCTCGACTACCCCGGCGCCGTTCGCCTGGTAGCGAAGCGCATGGTTGATGATCTCTGCTTCGATGCCCGGTAGTTCTTCGACTTCGGTTCGGAATTGCTCGACCTCGCCGCCCCCCACCAGGGTCGAGACGGCACCGCGGGTCACTTTGGCCTGGTTGCTGTTAATGGTGAAGTAGACCGTCTTCCAGAGGATCACGAAGATGGCGATGGCAAACAGGATCAGCAGGAAATAGAGGACCCACTCGGCCTGCAACAGGTCGCTCTGGAGTAGGCGTTCGACCAGGGGGCTGGTCTCAGTCATGGTGGTTCCTCATTGGCTGTGGTGTAGTTTGGCGTTTCAAAGTGTAGGGACTGGCGTGTGATCCGCAAGCGGTGAGCAGCGCTACGTGCAAGAACCGGCCTGGATCCAAGGAGAAAACCCCCGACCGTAGTCGAGGGTTCTACAAAGAGCCTGGTGGAGGCGACGACCGGATTCGAACCGGTGAATGACGGATTTGCAATCCGTTGCCTTACCACTTGGCCACGTCGCCGCAGCGCGGGAGTGTACATTGCAGCTCTGCGTTGTACAAACCTCGCCACCTCCCGGGGTGGGAGGGATGCCGGGCCTGTGCTAATTGTCCGTCGATGCCGGGGTGTTCCGCAGTTTTGATCACGCTCAATGAAGGCGCACGGATCGCTCGGGCGGTGGAGTCTGTGTTGCCCTGGGTGGACGAGGTGTTGGTGCTCGACGGCGGCTCTCAGGACGACACCCGGGAGGTCGCCGCGGCGGCTGGCGCACGGGTTCTCGTGCATCCCTTCGACGGCTTCATCCCCCAGAAACAGCGTGCGACCGAGCTCGCACGGCACGACCTGGTGTTCGCGTTGGACGCCGATGAACGCGTCGATGACGAACTCGGCCGCGGCATCCTCACGGCATGCCGACTCCGCGCCGAGAGCGATCGCCGTGGCTGGCTGGTGCGGCGCCGCAACTATCTCGACGGCAGGCCGCTACGCGCATCGGGTTGGTATCCGGACCTGCGGGTGCGATTGTTCGATCGTCGCTTTGCCCACTGGGCGGGCTCTGAACCCCACGACCGCATCGAAGGGGTAGGCAGCCCTGTGCCCCTGCCGGGTCACCTGCACCACGACCCGGATCGGACTTCTGCCCAGTTTCGACTGGCTACGCTGGCCCACGCTCGACGCCGTGCGCGCAGCCTTGTCCGCGAGGGTCGTCGGGTCTTGCCGTGGACGCCGTGGCTACGGGGCCTGGGGCACCTGCTCCGCAAGGTCGTGCTGTCGGCTGCCTGGCTCGATGGACGACGCGGCCTTACTGTCGCCTGGCACGGGGCGCGGGGAGTGGTCAGCAAGTACCGTCTCGCCGCTCGAATGCAGGAAGAGCAGCGATGAAGCTGGCATTTGTCCATAAGCGATTCGGGCGCGACGGTGGCACCGAAGGTGTGCTCGACGGTCTCTGCCGAGGACTGAGTCAGCGCGGCCACCGGGTGGACGTGTTCTGTGCCGGGCGTGCTGCCGGGACGGAGTTGCCCGCAGGGGTTGAACTGCGTTCTCTGCGCTCGCGGGGACCCAGCTCGCTCTGGCGTGCCCTGCTGCTGTTCTTCTCGGCGCGGTTCGCGGTGCGACCCGCGGACTATGACCTGGTAGTGCACTTTGGGCGCACCGGTCCGCACGATGTCTATCGCAGTGGTGGTGGCTGTCACCGCCGCTGGTACGAATTACTCGTGGAGCGAGCTCGGGGCCGCCTGCAGCGCTGGTCGCTGCGCCTGTCGCCGAAACACCGTTTTCTGCTCTGGCACGAGGCCTTTGCCCTTCGTCATGGGGCCCGGGTCGTGGTGCCCTCGGAGCTCTCAAGGCAGGATCTCATCCGTGCTTATGGCGCCTCGGCGGAGGCGGTCACGGTGCTACCTAATGGCGTCGACCTGCAGCGCTTTCACCCTTGTGGGCGGGAGCAGTTTTTTGCCGCTACCCGTGGGGCTCTCGATGCCGGGCCGCACGAGCGGGTGCTGCTCTTTGTTGGCAGCGACTATTGGCGCAAGGGCTTGGACCGGGTGCTGGAGTCGCTGGCGCTGCTGCCGGAACACTGCCTCCTGGTCGTCGCCGGACACGACCGGCGCAGGCCACACTTCGAGCGCCTCGCCGGGTCCATGGGCCTTAGCGAGCGAGTGTCGTTTGTGGGCGGAGTCGAGCAGCTCGAGCGACTGTACGCGGCGGCCGACCTGCTGGTCCTTCCGACTCGCTACGATCCGTTCGCCAATGTCTCGATGGAAGCACTCAGTTGCGGACTTCCGGTGGTGACCAGTCGGAGCAACGGGGCCGTCGAGCGGGTGGGCGACTGTGCGGGCGTGGCAGTGCTCGAGGACGGTGCCTCGGCCGATGTGCTGGCGGAAACCATCACGGTGATGCTTGAACCAGCGGCTGTGCAGCAGCGCCGGCGTGCCGCGCGCAGCGCCGCCGAACAGTTCGGGGTAGTGGCTTCGGTAGAGCGCTGGGAGCGCTTCCTGCAGGTCGCGGGCCGGGAGAGGCAACGCCGTGGCTAGGGGCAGGGAACGCGCCCGGGGTGGCTACAAGACAGCGGGCAAGGGGCCGCTTCGCTCTCGGTTGGGCGCTCTGCTGCGTCGACTCTTGCGCCTGGCAATGCTGGCCGCACTTATCCTCGGACTGGTCGGACTGCTGGCACTGGGCGGCCTGTATCGGCACTACATCGTCAAGAATCCCGGTGAGCACCTGGAGCGGGAGCACATCCTCCAGTTGATCAGCCAGGAGTCACCGGTGTTCTACCGAGATGGCGAGACCCGCATGGGGGTGTTCTTTGCCGACGAGCACCGCCAATACCTTCCCTACAAGCGCATCCCGAAGCATTTTGTCGATGCCCTGGTGGCGGCCGAGGACCAGAACTACTGGGACCACCGCGGCTTCTCGCCGACGGGCATCGCCAGGGCCATGATCACGAACCTGGTCGCCGGTCGCGTGGTGGCCGGGGGCTCGACGCTCAGTCAGCAGACTGCCAAGAACCTCTACAAGCGACAGGGGCGGACCTACAAGGAGAAGCTGCGCGAGTTGGCCAACGCGCTGCGCCTCGAACGGCAATACAGCAAGCAGGACATCCTCGAGTTCTACAGCAACCAGTTCTACGTCAATGGCAATGGTCGAGGCCTGTCGATTGCAGCGCGTTTCTTCTTCGACCGTGACGTGGAGCAGTTGGGCCTGCTCGAATGCGTCTTCCTCGCCGGGGTGGTCAAGGCCCCCAACCGCTACAACCCGTGGGTGGCCGGCGAGGAGCGCCGCGCTCGGGCGAAGCAGGCGGCCCACGACCGTGTTCGCTATGTCCTCAGTCGCATGCTTGCGGACGGCAGCGTGGACAAGCAGGCGTACGACGCTGCCCTCGCCGAAGAGATCCCATTTCAGCGCGGTCACTTTCGCTTCGATCGTTCGGTGGTACTCGATGAGATCGAGAAAGAGTTGAACGGTCCCTATTTCCGCAGCCTCCTGGGAGAACACGGGATCGCCGCGTTCGCCACTTCGGGCCTGCAGGTGGTGTCTACGATCGACGAGACGGTGCAGCGGGGTGCTACCTACGGATTGCGTCATCACCTCTCGAGGGTCGGCACCTGGCTCGAGGAACCCGAACTCGCCGTGCTCTTTCGACCTGGCGCGGAACTGAATCCGGCAGATCCCGAACAGCTCGTGGCCCGTACCTTCCACGATGGGCTGTTGCGATCGGTCGACCTCGTGAAGCGCCGCGTGGTGGTGGACCTCGGCGGCATCGAAGGGGTCATCGATGCGTCCGGCAACGCGCGCCTGGCGCGGGCCCGCAAGCGTGCCGCCAACGGCAACACCTGGTCCGAGGTAAGTGCTGCGGAAGTCCGGGCGATGTTGAAGCAGTTGCAGGAACACGTCGGCGAGACCGTCACCGTCTCCATCCGTGGGGGGGACGCAGGCGACGGTGACCTTGTCCTTGACTGGGAATGGAGGCCAAAGCTGCAGGGCGCTGTGGTCGTCCTCGAGCAGGGGGCTATGCGCGCGATGGTCGGTGGCGCCCGGAACACCGACTTCAACCGCGCTATGACGGCAAAGCGCCAGTTTGGTTCGACGTGGAAGCCCCTGCTTTTCGAGGCTGCGCTGCAGTTGCGTTGGAGCACCACCGATCGCCTCGACAACCGGCGCTCAGTGTTCCCGTACCAGAGTGGGTTCTACTACCCGAGGCCTGACCACAAGGGCGCCCCAGACTTCGTATCAATGGCCTGGGCAGCGGCCAAGTCGGAGAACCTCGCGTCCGTCTGGTTGGTCTACCACCTCACCGATCAGCTCAATTCGGAGCAATTCCGGCAGGTCTCAGCGCAGGCCGGCCTCGCTCGAGAGAAGGGCGAGGGGATGGCTGAGTACACGCTCAGGATCCAGACCGCCGGGGTAGTCCCCACCCGCGCGAAGCTCGAGGAGGGAATCTTCGACCAGGTCCGGAAGGAAGCACTGGTGGATCTGATCTTCTCCGGGCAGGAACGCGAGTCCGAGGAGTTGGAGTCGCTGTACTACGGCCTGGGCTTCGAGGAGCAGGATCAGAAGATCGACGAGAACACGTCGATGAATCCCGAAAAACGTCGGTTGCAGAAGCAACTACTCCGGCGCAGCTTCCTGCGCCAGGAGGCCCTGGCCCGAGACTTTGTCGATCGGCGGGCCACTGTGCTCGCGATCTTTGCCGGTGGTGACCGGCCAAGCGCGGAGCTACTGCAGATGTTCTCGGTGTTGCGTGGTTCCGATGGCGGCTCTCAACTGAGCTTTGGCAGCCTGCAGCCCGAGGAGTCGCTGCCCTTGACCCCCGAGTTGCTCGATGCGCTCGTTGCCGGCTATGCACAGACCTACGACGATGCTGTCGCCATCGCCGAGAACGGCTTCGTCAGGCCGGTGGTGGAACCGCCTGCGCCCGCGCCATCCGTCGGGTCCGTGCCGCCGCCCGTATCTGAGCTGCCTGTTGTAGCTGCGCCGCCGTCGGTAGCCGAGCTGCCCATCGCGGCTGAGCCGCCGTCCGTAGCCGAGCTGCCCGTTGCGCCTGCGCCGCCGTCGAAGCCAGCGGAGGTCATCCCCCAGGTTGCCGACGAAGCAGATCTTCTGTTCGCTAGCGGCGGGATACCGGCCGCTGCCGACGAGGTGGCCCCGGCCGCCGCGGCCCCGGAGGCATCGCCCGTTGTCGAAGGACCGTCCATCGAGGAGCAGGTCGCGCGCTTGCTGGCTCCGGACCGGGTGCTGATGGACGGCCTGCTGCCCGCCGGGATGATCACCAGCCTTCGGCAGAGTCTCGACGAGAGCCTGGTCGTCCTCGACGACATTGGGGGGCTTTATTCGCCAGCAGCACTGGAACTGTGCCGGGACTTTCGAGTGCTGGTGGGTCTGCGGTACCTTCGCGTCCTGGCGGCGCGCAGCGGCGTCGGGTCCGAGGTGCAGGAAGTCCTGTCGCTGCCCCTGGGCTCGTCCGAGTTGACCCTGCTCGAAGCTGCTCAGCTCTACCAGGTGATGCAGAGCGCAGCGACCTGGAAGGTAGTGCCCGATCCCGTAACCATGGCTGCGACCTTCGCGCCGCAAGGGGACGGCAGCCCCCCTGGTGAACCGACCCCAGTCCTCGCCTCGGGAGGGCCTGAGCCGTCCCCCACCTCGCTTATTGCCGAGCTACGCCTGGCCGATGGTCGGGTGCTGTACCGCGCGCAGCGCCTGGCGCGGCGGGTTCAGGACCCCGCGATTGCCGCCGAGCTTAGCGTGCTGCTGCGCGGGGTGGTGCGCTACGGGACAGGGCGCAAGGCGGAGGGAAGCGTGCGGGTCTTGTCGCAGCTGCCGTCGCGCGCCTCGGAACTGGCCGAACTGCGGGTGCGGATGCCACTGTTCGGAAAGACCGGTACCACCAACAAGTATCGCAACTCCGCCTTTGTCGGGGTGGTCCCCGGTCTGCCCGAGGCCGGTGATCGGCTCGACTGGAACTCCGGCCTGGTAGTGGCAGCCTACGTGGGATACGACGACAACCGCGAGATGAGGCGGGACTCGATTCGCCTGGCTGGGGCCTCGGGAAGCCTGCCGGTCTGGATCGATACGGCACAATCGGTGGTTGACGCCAGCGACATCGGCGACCGCGTGGACCTTGCAGATGTCGCCTTTTCCGGCAGCGGTGTTCTTCCCATGGAGTTGCCCAACCAGTTCACGCCCGTTCGCGTAGACTTGACCACCGGGCTGCCTTCGGAACTGGGTGCAGCCGATACGATTAACCTGATGCAGCGGCAGGGAGAGCGCAGTTTCAGCCCCTTCCTTCCCCTCGATGAGGATCCCGGTGAGAGTCCAGCGACGGGCACGCCCTGACCCGAGCAACCTGGCAACGCGATCCGCCCGAGGCATCGCTCTGGCACTCCTTTGTCTGCCCCTGGCAGGCTGCCCCCTGCACAACGGTCGGCTTGCGCCGCTTGCTACCAGCTCGCCAGCCCCCAGCTCTGTCGACTGTCCTGAGCCAGCGCCGGTAGCTGCGCCGGCTCCTTTGCCCTCGCCCGTTGCTCCCAGCGACCCGACTCTTGCCAGGGCTGTCGCCCTGCACGACGAGGGGAACCTGCCCGGTGCGCTGGCGGAAGGTGGTGAGTTGCTCGCTTCGTTGCAGTCCCAGGGAGTCGAGTCGTTGTCGTTGCGTTACCTGCTCGCGACCTGGGCGCTGGAAGCCGGCGACGGACTTGCAGCCGAGGCGCAACTCGATGCGGTAGTGGCTGGCGCGGCCAGTGCAGAGGTGCTGGCTGAACAAGCCAGAGTGCAGTTGCGCCGTGCCCGCGAGCTTGCTTACGGCGTCGATGTAGTTGCCCTGGACGAGGCGCGGGAGTTGCTGTCAGCGGGCGACTGGGCTGCTGCGGACTCGAAACTGAAGCTGTTGTTCCTGCGCAGCGAGGATGCCAAGGTGCTGCGGCAGGCTGAAGTCCTCCGTGATGAACTGCATGCCAAGGCGGCCGCACTTGGCGTTGAGCTGCTAGGGCAGGTCGATGCGCTGCTCTCGGGGCCCGGGCCCTACCAGGAGGCGGGGCCGCTGCTTGCCAGGATCGAGGTGCTGCCGGACGGCACCTGGGACAGTGCCAGGCTGACCCACCTGCGCGAGTGGTACCAGCGCCTCATGGGCATTTCTGCCGATGGCGGTAGTGGCGCCTCCCCCGAGCAGCTCGAGATGCTACTGGCTGAGGCGCGGGCCCTGGTTGCAGCGATGGACTACCGAGCGGCACTGTCTCGTTTCGATCAACTCGAGGGAACCAGCCTGCAGGCAACGGGCCGCCAAGAGGCGGCGCGGGCCAGGGACACCCTGGTCAAAGAGGAACGGCTTCGCGCCGGTCGGATGTTTGTCGCCGCGCGGAAGAAGAAAGACCTCAAGGCTCGGATGGCCGCGCTGGTGGAGGTGCAGGAGCTGTTGGCCTCGCTGATCGAGGATTTTTCGAAATCGCAGCACACCAAGCGGGTGAAGGACAACCTCGCCTCCGTTGCGGCACAGGTGAAGTCGCTGCAGGAGGAGATCGATGCCCGGGGCGGTTCGGCCCCCTGACGAAACCGGGAGAGTTGGTAGCAGGGGGGGGACTCGAACCCCCGACCTAGCGATTATGAGTCGCTCGCTCTAACCAGCTGAGCCACCCTGCCACGTTACTCCCAGGTGGATTGTGCACCCTTCTAAGGGAGGCAGGGGGCCTCGTCAAGATGGCGGGTGAGGTTGACGCCGGTGGGCCCAAGCAGTGACATTGCGCAGCGCAGCCGGACTCGTGGGGAGGACGGTAGTGCAGTATGGGTGTAGCTCCGGGACACGCAGCATGAGCCGTCTGGAAGCCCTTCGAGCAACGTTGCAGCAGGCCAAAGAGGCGCCCTATTACCGGGACCGGCTGCCTTTGGAAACGATCCAAAGCCTGGATGACCTGGCAGGCTTGCCGTTGATGCCCAAGGTGGTGCTGAAGGAGCATCCGCACACGGACTTCCTCGCTGTTCCCAGGACCGAGCTGTGGCGCTACCACCAGAGTTTCGGTACCACGGGCCTGCCCTCGCCGGGTTGGTACACCCTCGACGATCTCGAAGCAGAGATCCCAATGATCGAGCCCTGGATCCAGGACTTTGGTCCGGGCGTCTGCATCTTGAACCGGTATCCCTACTCCTTTCCCGTGCCCAACGCGCTGGTGGAGACCGCAGCCCGGCTCAAGGGCGGTTTTGTGATCCCCGCCGGCAACATGAATTTCAATGTCGCCTTCCGCCGCGCCTTGGAGTTGCTCTACGAGCACCAGGCCGAGGTTGTCCCCTGTATGCCCTGGGAGCCGATCTTCCTGGCCGAGACGGCTCGTCTGCTCGGCCTCGACCCGGCCAGCGACTTCCCCAAGCTGCGTAGCTGGTTGGTGGCCGGTTCACTGGTCCCACCACGCATGCAGCGGCTCATCGAGGAGACCTGGAACTGCAAGGTGCGGATCCTGTATGGCTCTACCGAGGTCGGCCCCATGGCGAGCTCCTGCGACGAGTACCGCCTGCACCTGCATGACGACGACTTCCTGTTCGAGGTGATTGACGAGGGGATCGTGGTGACCACCCTGCGGCGGCGTGCTCAGCCGATGATTCGCTACGTCACCGAGGACGGTGCGCGACTGACTGGCGAGACCTGCCCCTGTGGGCGAAGTGGCCGTGTCGTCGAGTTGCTTGGCCGCCGTGCCAGTGCCTTCGAGTTCCGCGGTCGAGCCTGGAACGACCTGGATCTGCAGACCACCATTCTCGAACACATCGAGCCATACCGCAGCCCGGTGTTCTTCTGCGTCGCGACTTCCCGCCGCCTGCACGTGCGTGTCGAGACCCGCGAACCGCGCACCGGTGGTCGCGAGGTGCAGCGCGGTCTCAGCGCGGCGCTCGGCTTCCCGGTGCGACTCGAGCTGTTGGCGCCGGGCTCCCTCATCAACCACGTCGCCCTACTGTCGGGCTGGCATGTCTTCAAGCCCTCGCTGCTGTCGGATTGGCGCAGCGCGGGGCGCAAGATTTTCAACCACTCCGGCGCACTGGTCGACTGGTGGGGTCAAATGACCCCGGCCCTGCTCTGGAAACAGATCCGCAAGTCGATCGTCGACCGGATCACTGGTTGGAAGCTCCGCCTGCTGGGCTGAGAGCAGCAACGGTGCCAGCTACGGATCACGGCCACAGCGCCGCCGCCGAGGGCTCCTGGCGCAGTCAGAGCACCGGTCCCGAGTGGGGTCTCCGAGTGCTGGCCGCGCTGTTTTCGCGAGTGCCGCTGCGGGTGGGCTATGTCCTGACCCTGCCCATGGTCGTGTTCTGGTTCATGCATTACAACGTGCAGCGGCTCGCGGTGGCTCGTGCCATGGGCCGCTTCGGCTGCTCGTGGCCGCTGCTCGCCACCGCGCGGGTCTATCTCAATTACGCCTTTACGTTGGTGGACCGTCACTACTGGAAAGCGGGCCGATTGGTTCCGAAAATGGAGCCCGACGACCGGGGGTTCCTCGAGGCGACTTTCGATGATCCAACGGCCCTGGTTCTGCTGGGGAGTCACTGCGGCGCCCTCGAGATGGCGGTGCCGGTGTTGGAGTCCAGGGGTCGCTCGATTCGCGCTGTGGCGAGGCAGGATCCGGGTGCTGAAGCGCTGCTTGTTGGCGTCGGCGATGCCTCGCAGCAGGTCGGTGCGAGCCGCCCGCCCATCATCGCGGATGGCTCGATGGAGGTGGGTCTTGAGATCCTGCGCAGCCTGCGGACGGGGGAGGTGCTTGCCTTCAAGTCGGACCGCGTTCTGCCAGGGGCTGGGCCCGACTCTGTGGTCGAAGTTCCCCTGTGCGGTGAGCCGGTTCGCCTGCCGCGCGGGCCGGGGGACGTGGTGATGCTGAGCGGGGCACGTGCCCTTTCGATGTCGGTGTTTCGGGTTGGTGCTGGGCGATTCCGGGTCTCGGCTCGGCTGCTGCCAGTGGCCTCCGGCTCCGTCGAGGAACTGCTTGCGGCCTGGGCTGTCGACCTGGAGGCTGCTGTCCGCGAATCACCCCAGCAGTGGTTCAACTTCTATCCCTATTGGCCGGGTGATGCCGAGGCCCTGGCGGATCGGCCGGCGACGGTGCCACCGGTCATGCGTGCCGTTCGCTACGGTCTGCGCGCGGCACTGCTGGCTGCTCTGGGCGCATCGGCTTGTGCGGCAGGCCTTGCCAATTCGGCCCTGTGGGCATTTCCGGTCGCGGGTCGGGCGGTCTTTCTCGCCCTGGGGGCGACTGCAGCCTCGGGCCTGCTCGGCCTGATCCTGGGTGCCGACGTCGACCGCTGGGGGCGCCGCAACGCGGCCGGGTGGTTGGTTTCCCTGCTGGCGCCGACGCTGGTGATTGCGGGCCTCGCCGCCGGCTTCGCAGGGGTGCCGCTGTTGTGGCGGGCAGCACCCGTTGCTCTGTCGTGTGGTGCTGTGCTCGGAGTGCTCGGCGCGCTGCGTTGGCGCTCAGGAAGCACCCAGCCCGGCCTCGGCGAGCCGCTGGAGCATGACCCGGTCCAGTCCTGAGAAGTGCATGAACAGTTCCTCGAGGTCAGCCCCAGGACGTTCGGCCTGGGCCCGAAGTTCTTCGGTTGTGCCCATGGCGACGACCTCTCCGTTGGCCAGGATGCCGACCCGGTCGCAACTCTGATCGACCAGTGGCAGGACATGCGAAGACAGTAGAACCGTGCGGCCCCGCGCACGCAGGTCGGCAATCACCTGGCGAAACAGGTAGACCGACGGCGGGTCCAGTCCGTTGGTCGGCTCATCGAGTAGCACGACCTGGGGCTCGGAGATGAGCGCTGCGGCCAGCGCTACCTTGCGGCGCATGCCCTGGGAGAAACCTGACATGCGTCGGCTGCGGGCATCGTCCAGTTCGAACAGTTGGATCCACCGGTCCATTTGTTCCCGGGCCGCGCTGCGGTTCAGTCCGCGCAGACCCGCCACAAACGACAGGAACTCCTCGGCCGTGAGCATCGGGTACATCACCGGGAACTCGGCAAGGTATCCGATGGCACGGCGGGCCCCCTCGGGATCCTCGTCTAGGCTGCAGCCGTTCACGACGACCTGGCCGCTGTCGGCTCGTACCAGGGTCGTGATGCAGCGATTCAGGGTGGTCTTGCCGGAGCCGTTGGCACCCAGCAGGCCGAATACCTCGCCGGGCTGCACTTCCAGGGAGACGGAGCGTAGCGCCTGGATCGCGCCGTAGCTCTTGCTCACTTCACTGATCTTGATCACCAGGTAACCTCCAGGGACTCGTAGCGTTGCACTGCCTGGGCGACCAGTCCGACCATGAGCACGAGGTACAGGGGCAGTGCCAGCGGATAGAGGTAGCCGACCACGGCCAGTCCTGCCGCAATACAGGCCAGCGCGAGGATCAGCGCGCCCTCGCCGGCAACGCGCCGACCGAGGCTCTCCGCCATGCTGTAGACCACTGCGAAGTGCACCATTCCCGCCTCCAGTGCGAGCACGGGGAAGGTAAGGTCGGCAACTCGATCCAGGTAGCGTCCGTCGCGGACCAGCGCCACGGTGAGCAGCACCAGGCCCCCGTGGGCTATCGCGAACAGCAGGCCGTAGGCGAGGGCTCCACGCAGCGAGTTGCGGCCCGGCCTGGGCGAAGTCCTGCTCCACGCCATCGCCTCGTTGCGCAGCACGTGGATGTTCGGGCCGACTGCGTAGGCGATTGCGGCAGCACCGAGGGCGGCCGCCTCGAGCACTCTCCAGGTCATGGGAGCCTCGCGGATTGACTGCTCGAGGAGGTCGGCGAGGTACAGGCAACTGAGCGGCGAGAGTGCGATCAGTAGCGCCCCCCGGGGGTCCCAGCCGCGGGTGAGCAGGACCAGGTCGCGGGTCAGTCGCGCCCGCAGGGTCAGGGGCGCAGGAACCAGCGCCATCATGAGATGCCACATGCGGCCCGGCTCGCTGCGGTCGCGAACGGCAGCATCCGATGCCAACCGTTCGAAGCTGTGTCGGAACATGCGCAGGGATATCGGCACTGCGGCCGTGCCCAGCAGGAGCCACAACAAGCCCGGCGCAATCGCGAGCCAGGGTCCGAGGTCGGGCCGTGGCAGGGGACTCGCTGAGCCCAGCCAGAGGCCCGCCAGCGGCACGCCAACCAGTGTCGCCGCGACCAGGCCTCGCCGTGCTCCGAACCAGCCGCGCAGCAGGAGGGCCCCGCCGATGCCGATGCCGCCCGTTGCCAGGCTGCCGGCGAGCGTCGCGGCAGCGACGGTCCAACTTCCGACGCTCAGACCTGCTGCCGCGGCGAGCAGCGCAGGGGGCCAGGCCCACCAGTGAA
Organism: uncultured Rickettsiales bacterium; assembly: GCA_964490445.1. Lineage (GTDB taxonomy): Bacteria > Myxococcota_A > UBA796 > UBA9615 > UBA9615 > UBA6601. Next base: position 22,946 of record CAZBDA010000003.1, read on the forward strand.
GCTCCCGGCTGCGGACCTTGTAGAAGCCGTCCTCGCCCAGGGGCTGTACCCGCAGCACCTCGTTGTCCCGCTCCGAAAACAGCAGTCGGTCGGCAGTGAGCATCGCGACGACGGTGGCCGTGCAGAGAGCTGCGGCGGGTACCAGCACGCAGCCCCAGGTGCCGGGGCTCGCCAGGGGCGTCGCGACTCGCAGCAGGAACCAGCAAGACACAGCCAGCAGGAGCCACGAGATCGGATCGATCAGCACCTCGCGAACGATCAGCCAGCGAAGACCCGAGGCGACCTCCCAGGGAGGCTGTGGCTCGTCGCTGTCGGCGCGGTAGATGACTGATTCTCTGGCCAAAGCTGGGACTCCTCCAAGAGCAGCGTAGTCGCTGCGGGCGTGGGGCCTGAACCTGCTATACAGGAGCCGTGCGCCAGCGACCACCAAGACTGTGCGGAATGGTTCACCTGCTGCCTTTGCCCGGCTCGCCGGGGGCGCAGGCGATGCGAGATGTCCTGGAAGCCGCATTGCGGGATGCGCGGAGCCTGGTCGAGGCGGGCTTCGAAGGGCTGATGGTGGAAAATTTCGGTGACTCACCGTTCTTCCCGGATGCCGTGCCCCCGGTCACCGTGGCCGCTATGACGCGGGTTGTCAGTGAGCTGCGTGCATCGGTGGGTGAGCGTGTGCAGGTGGGGGTGAACGTGCTGCGAAACGATGCCAGGTCGGCGCTGTCCATTGCCGCATCGTGTTCGGCGGATGCAATTCGAGTCAATGTTCATACCGGAGCCCGGGTCACTGACCAGGGGCTCCTGGCCGGCCGCGCCCACGAAACTCTGCGTCTGCGAGACTCTCTCGGCGCCACAGGGGTCGCGATCTGGGCGGACGTAGCGGTGAAGCATTCCGCCCCCCTCGGCTCTCCTCGGCCTCTCGCAGAAGAGGTGGAGGAACTGGTGGTCCGTGGCATGGCGGATGCTGTCATCGTCAGCGGCAGTGGAACCGGCAAGGCCGTCGATCTCGCCGAGCTGGGCCGGGTTCGCCGCGCCTTGCCCGAAGGCGCCTACCTGCTGGTGGGATCCGGTGTCAGCCACCAGGGTGTGGCTGCGCTCCTGGAACTGGCCGATGGTGTCATCGTCGGTACCTCGATCAAGGAGGATGGTGTGACTGCTGCAGCCGTCGATCCGCAGCGTGCACGCACCCTGGTGAGTGCAGCAGAGGGCCGGCGCTAGCTAGTCCGCACTCGGTGTGCGCAGGGTCTCGGCGCCGCCCGCGGCGGGGTCCGTGTCTTCGCCGCTGCGGGGGAGTGGGCTCAGCGCCTCTTCCTCCTCGTGGTCCCAGGCAGAGCCAACTGGTGGCACGAAGGCCTGGTAGTCCTCGGGTCGGTTCATGTTGCCCACGACTCGCACGTCGGGCACCTCGACCACCACCAGTCGTCGAGTTGCCCACGACAGGAGCTCATCGATGCGATCGCCGGGCTCGCCCTCGTACAGTCGGCTGATGAAGTCAGGGCCGGCAAGAACGGGGTGCCCCGTGTTGCCGCGGTAGCTGGGTAGGGCGGCGAGGGGCTGGCCGTCGCCTACCTCGACACCGGACAGGTAGGCGCTGCGAACCTGCTCCAGTACCGCCGCGCCGACCACCGGAACATCCACCGGGACGAACCAAAGGCAGCCTTGGGAGCGCAGCGCGTCGAGGCCCAGCAGCAGGCTTTCTCGCGGGCCCGTGCCAGCGGGATCCGAATTGCATACCCACAACAGACCATCATGGGGGGTGGTCGCCGCTCGGATGGCATCGATGTCGGCTCCGGCTACGACGGCGATCTCTTCGGCTCCGGCTGCCAGAAATCGGGTGATCCAGGCATCGAGCAGAGAGCGGTCACCCCAGGGCAGTAATGCCTTGGTCCGGCCCATGCGCGAGCCGCGGCCGGCAGCCAGGATGACTACGCCGAGTCCCGTCGCCTCGGCGTTCTTATCCCCGGAGGCTGTGGACAACGTTGTGGAAGGCTTGGGAGCAGGAGCCATTTTCCTCTTTGTTATCGGTGACCTCTCCATTATGCCGGAGTTTTGTGCGTCCGAGATTATCAAGTAAAACCAGTGAGTTGACAGTAACGTGCTGGTCGAAAGAGGCCGTATAGGCCACTTGAGCCCTCTCAGACCGGTCACCAAGTAAATGCCCACAGATTCTTGTGGATAAGTCTGTGGGAAATCCGACAAAACGTGCAAATTAAACTGTAAAAACAATCAGATAGGTTAGATTGTGCCGGATTGGGCAGACGGGGCAATTCGATGGATTCAGTCCAGACGGGCAATGCGAAATCGTGGCTCTTCCTGGCCATCACGGCAGTTGTGTTGGTCCTTGCATCGACCCTGCTGGCAGCGCCGGGACGTAGCCTCCTGTACAGCCTGCAGCCCGACCGCCTCGAGGCCTTTTCGCTCGAGTTGACTCAGGTCGTATCCACTGACTTCGAGGGACTCGCCAGTGACCAGCTCGAAGGTGCTCCGCCGCCGGACACGGGTTGGGGTAGCGGAGCGGTCACCACCCGGGTCCGCGGCGAGTTGCAGCGCTACGTGGCGAGGGTCTTTCGTGACGGGACCCTGGGATTGGTCTCTCGAGTGCGGGCCCTGGACGCCGTGGTCGAACGTGGCGAGCAGCCATCAACCCACGACCTGGCTGCGGTCGATGGGCGCTCAGTATCCCTGCGCGTCAACGGCACCGGTGAGATTCTCGACTCCTTTGGTTGGCGGCAGTTGCGTGCCGCGGGCGTCGGAGAGTTGCTCGACGATGCCTTTCTGCAGTCTATGGTTCGCCTACCGCCCGTTGTGCCCCAGGTCGGTTCGCCGACGGCAATGACCTTCCGGCTTGAGGTGCCGGTGGAAGATGGGCTGCACTGTGATCAGACCTGGGTCCTCTCGTTCAAAGCGACCGAGGGGCTCGCGCCGAAGCCCTGCCCGGGTCGCTGCATGCTGCTCGAATACGCAGGAACGGTTCGGGAGAGTTGCCGCGACCTGCAGCGCGGCATGGAGCGGACTGGCGAGGCGGAGGCTGGCGGTCGTCTTGCCTTGAAACGGGTCGGAGGCAAGGTGTCCCTGTATTCCCATCACTGGCGGCTCCTCTGGCAGCGCCAACTGGAGGTCCGAGTCGCTGCGGGTCAGCCGCAGAACGTGGTCCGGCAGAGTGTCTCGACGAGCGGCTCGCTGACAGCCACGGAGCCGAGTCGATGAGGGCCCGGGAAGGCGCCGGAGCCTGGTCGCGCAGAAAACGCGCCTGGCGAATGCTGCTGACGGTACTGCCTGCATTGCTGGTGCTGATGGCTGTATCCACTGCTGCCAATGGCTTGCGAGGTTCTGTCGCCGACAGGCTCGATTGGCCAGGGTCTGCCACCGACCGCTACCTCGACGGCGATGAAGTTGCGGCTGTTCTGCACGCCGCCGCCGCGAAGATCAGTGCCTGTGCTTCGGGCAATGCGCTGCCGCTGAGTTCTGCCGAACCCACCTGGCTGGTGTTCGGAGTGGGGCCGCAGGGCCGGGCGATGGCGGCCGCTACCCGCCGCGAGGGAGAGCCCAATGGGCTCGAGTTGTGCTTGCTCTCTGTGCTGTCCGAGCTCGACTTCGGAGAACACGACGGCCCGCCGGGCAGCTATTCCTATCCGGTGGTCCTGCATGCGACCGGCGATGCTGTACGCAACCTTCCCTACCCCATGGTGCTGAGCGAGGAGCGGCCCCTGCGTCTACCGCTGTTGTCCGTTCCGCTTGACCTTCCTGCGGCAGAATTGGATCGGATCGAGGCAAGGCTGGGCCCGGGCCGCTGAGGCAGCTATCCTTCCGTTCCGCGGCAACAGGGTCTGCGGAGGGAAGGCCATGCACCGACACGTTCCGACTTCGACTCGCTCGACTTCTTACACTCGTAGACTTCCTGTTTTCTGTGCAGTTGCCTTGTGGTTGTGTGCTGCTGCCTGTGGCGGCGGCGACGAGGAACCCGAAGTTCCGCCCCACGTGGCCGGCTCGTACACCCTGGCTCTGCAGCAACTTGATTCGGGTTGCCTGCCGCCGGACTTCGATTTCTGGGAGGTCTTTGCCTTCGCCGAGAACAACGGCAACAACCTGCCCGTCATCACCGCGGAGATCGAGCAGGATGAGGGGGGGCTGGAGGCCACTCTGGGGCCGAGCGGTTGCGTCCTCACGGGCGGCATCGTGGCGGGTGGTGCCTTCTCGCTGAATGGTGACTGTGACGACGCATTGATGGCGCGCGAGTTTCGGTTCACTGGCACGATCAGTCCCTATGGGAGCAACTGGGAACTCGACGCCGTCCTGGTCATTGACGTCGACCTGCCCGGCAGTGGTGTCGAAGGCGAGGTGGATTGCACGGTGGATCCGGTCGAGGTCAGCGGTACGGGCAGCCCGGCGGCCTGAGCGGTACGGGCAGCCCGGCGGCCGGGCTCCAGCGTGCGCAGCCGCCCGTGAACTCGGTTCGAAGTCCGTTTCCTGGTGGACCTCTCGCGGGCGTTTATGCTAGAGAGCGGGCGCTTGATTCCAAGGCGTCCTCCGCGTGTCTGCGCCCCCCGGAGAAGGGAACACATCGAATGGTTCACTCAGCGACTTCCCGCAGTCTAATTCGCGTCCTGGTCCTGCTTGTGGGGCTTGTATGGGCCCTGCCTGCGCTGGCTGAGAAGCCCGCCCAGGGCGAGGCGCAGACCCGAGGCTTGGTCGACGGCAGCGTCCCCAGTGTGGATCGCTTCCAGAAGAACAAGGCCTTCGCAGCCTGGCAGAAGGAGCACCGCTGGGTGCGCGTTGGTCTGCGCTTTCACGGCTACCTGCCGTCGGTCGAGGAGCACGCCGCGCTGGATGTCGGCGCCGGTGTGATGGTGCCCGTCACCACCGACCTGTTCATGGGACTCGGCGTGCGCGCTGCCTTTATCGGCGCCTGGAACCCCGGCGATGGCTGCATCGACCGTGGTGGCATTGGCCCGGATCCGATCTGCTCCCAGGGGCACGTCGGCGGGGTCGACTACCGCTGGCGGGAGCCCTACCTGCTCGACGAGGATGGCACCACGCAGATCTTCGAAGCTGCGGGCCGCAATGGCGATGCCCTGGCTGGCGACGACTTCGTCCAGCACCGACGCCCCTCCCACGTCGCGCAGTTCGCGCTGGCGATTGGCGGCAACTACGAGTTGACCCTGCCACACATTCGCTTCTTCCAGATCTTCCAGCCCTTTGTAGGTGGGGGAGTGCTGCTGATGTGGGTGCATACCTACTCGGATATCAGCGCCGATGAGTTCGTTCTGATCAACAACGCCGAGAACAACCCTTATGACCCCGACAACCTCGACCCGTGGAGCAAGCAAGGCCCCGAGGTCGGCGGGGAAGTCTACGGTGGATTCCACATCAATCCCGCCAAGATGTTCCGCTTCGTCGTCGAGTTCGGCTACCAGAATGTCAACGTACCGCTCGCGGCGTTGGACAAGGCCACCTCGATTTCGCCCGATCGTGAATTCGAGGCCGCCCACCTCGAGTACCGGCTCTCCCAGTTCCGCTTCGGCGGTGGTTTCGAGTTCATGTTCTGAGCTCACACGCTTCGGAGTTTTCTCATGCGTCTTTATCGCTCCCAGATCCCCCGTCTCGCCGAGGACATCATCGGCACGTTGACCCTCGAAGGCGACATCGTCGTCGAGGTGCCTGCCCGCCCAGAAGCTGAGCAGGATATCCGCGCCATCATGGAGGAGTACCTGCGCCAGGAACATCGCGTCGTCCAGGAGACCCGCGAGATCATGGAGCAGCGCCAGATCACCTACGACCAGTTCGGTCGGATCAAGGGGCAGGTGGCAGAAACCAGGGGCCATCCCACCGGTGACGATGGCATCCGCTGGATTGTCGGCCAGATCCTCGAGAACTTCATGATGAGTAACTACGTCGACGAGGTTTTCGGCGAGGATCGCACCATGCGCAAGACCATGATGCGACTGCTTCGCAAGCACCTGGTCGAAGAGGCGGACCTGGATCGAGAAGTGCGCAGCAGGATCAAGAACATGCGTCCTGGCACGGACAAGTGGGACATCGAGTACCGCCGCGTCATGGATGACGTTCGGCGCAAGCGAGGCCTGGTCTAGACCGCGTGGTGCCGTCCGTGGTTGCTTCCCGGGCCCTGCTCCAGCCTCCTCTCGTCGCGCTGTGTTCGGCTGCAGCCCTGCTGTTGTCTGGCTGCCGTGAGACGGCACCCGAGCCGCCCCTCGAGTTGCAGGTCGAGTCCCAGCCCGAGTCCCAGCCCGTGATCGACGAGCCGACACCCGCTGCGGCGGAGGTTGATGTCGCCGCCCCGCCGGTATCCGTGGGGGGCGAGCTGGACGCGCCACAGATCGAGTTCCAGCCAGTCGGCCTGTCGCCGCTGTACGAGGGGTTCATGGCGGATCCCGGCGCGATCTCCGTGTTGCGCAGGGGACTCGCAGGTCGGCTCAAGGCGTCGGTGGTGGCGCTCAAGGTGGTCTGGGATCAGCGCACCGTGTCTGCCACCATCACCCTGCACATGCCGGAGCGGGACAAGCGCTTCGAGCCCCTGTCCCAGGCGGTCGCTGCCGGCGGCGAGGTATCCATGGGGCAGGTGCAGCCCCTGCTGGCTGCACTGGCCGCCTACCGTGCCGATCTCGCGGCTCGTCTCGATCTTCGCTTTCTATCCTTCGCGTTGCGCCTTTCCTGGTGGGATCCGCACAGCTCCTCGCACTGCACTCTCAGAGAGCTTGACGGCGATCTCGACGGCACGCAGCTGGCAGAGTGTTTTGAGTGCAGCGCCGTCGGCGAGGAGTCACTGCGCATGTGCCGCACCGGGGAGAGCTGGCCGGCGACGCTGAGCGGTTCGGAGCGCGCTCGCAAGATACTCAGCTCGGCGCTGCGCAGTTCTTTGTAAGCCGCGCTCGATTTCGCTACTGGAGTCGCCCGCTACTCTCTTTGCGGGGCGGCATCGGCTTGCCGTCCCGTCCCAGCGGCGGTTGCCAGCCCTTGCTCTCGAGGAAGTTTCGCAGGTCCACCAACGTGACATTTCCGTTCAGCTCTTTGCCGTCGAGTCCCCAGAGCAGGAACGAGCCGAAGTAGGGGGTCGCCTCGTACCACTGGAAGTTCGAGCCGTGAATGCCCTCCCACAGAAGCTCCTCGCCGCTGTCCATGTCGAGGATCCACAGAGCAGGCGGAATGGTCTCCAACTCCAGGTAGTCGGGGATCGTTTCGCCGGGTTTGCGGTCGGGGAAGTTGGCGACGGGCTTGCCGTCTCCCTCAGTGACAAGGTAGCGGCCGTCCACACTGAGGACGCCGCGCTTGCGGTCCTTGACCCTGCGCAGGACCTTGCCGTCTGCGGCGCGCGCGCAGACGACATCGGTACTGCCCAGACTCCGGTAGCAGACGCTTTCTGTCGCGCGCTGGTAGGTGAAGCTTTCGACGCCGCCGCTGAGCCAGGAGAAGGCCTTCTCGGTGGCCCCGGTGTTGGCGTGCAACAGGAAGATGTCCTTGACCCCTCCGGGAACGTCCGCTGCCAGGAACAGGACCTCGTCTGCCCCAGGACCATGGGCCAATTGCTCGGGCTCGCTCTGCTCGATCTCCAGCAACTGGAGCACGTGGCTGGCGACCGTGTAGACGCCGATCTGTCGGCCGTTGCCTTCGGGATAGGCGAGGAGGTCGTCGTTCAGCCAGGCAGAGCCGGCGCCCGGGATCCCCACCCTCAGCGGGTAATTTTCGCCGGTGTCCTTGAGAATCCAGAGCCCTTGGGTGGTTTGGTAGTAGAGCGTGGTACCGGTGGGGGCCCAGCCGTAGTGAAAGAAGTTGTTGGAGCCACAGGGCTTGAACATCAGCTTCAGCCCCTTGGCGGCCGTACTGAGCTTGATCTCAGCGACGTCGCAGGGCGTGTAGACGGCCTTGATGGCGTCGTGCAGGCTCAACTCTTCGTCTTCGTCTTTGTCGGCACTGGGCTCAGCGGCACAGCCGGTCAGGACGGCGAAAAGAGCCAGGCCAGAGAAGAAGCGATTGAAACGGGCGTTGCTCACAGTGGGACTCCTAAGCCTGCTCGCGACGACCCGCGCCGCTCTCAGCCCGACGGAAGTAACCCATTCCGAGCGCGAGGACAAGCATCGCGAAGATCGAAGCTGAAGCACCGGACTCCGCGCTGCTACATGCACAGCCGGAGCCGGCGTCCTCGGGGTCCGGTTGGGGCAGTTCACCTGCGGGTGCGGGGGGCGCGCCCTTGTCGCTGTCGGGCCAGGGGATGGGCTGCGCTGGCGGCTTTGCCTCGCTGTTGACGGCGATGCCGGTCGGGTCGACTCGGATGGCTCCAGGCAAGGCGGCCCAGTGGCCGTTGCCGAACACTCGAATGCTCCAGAGCCCTTCGCTCCAGTCACTGGCATCGACTGCAATGCTGATCTGCTCTGCACTGTCTTTGCCGAGGCGCTGGCTGGGTGCAGCCCGTTGACCCGATGGGCCCGTGAAGCGAATCGCGGCTCCTACGGGCAGGTCCTTACCCTCGATGTCGACCTGCAGGGCAGCGGCCTGTCCCTGGATCTGCAAGGAATCGACGGAGTAACCGGGGGCTGTGCTCACCAGCAGCACGGCCAGGGGCAGAAGCACCAGCGTCTGCGCCGAACCATCCTCGGCCAACAGGTGCCACTCTCCCTCACGAAGCCAGGGCTCTGTGATGGCCGTGGGGTCCAGTTCGACGCTGACACAGCGCCCGTCACTGCCCGCTGCTTCGGACCAGTCCAGCTCATATGGCCCCCCGAGCCCCGGTCGGTCGAGCAGAATCCGGCCCTGGTTCGTGAGCACGGCGACAAGGTCGTCGGCGCAGATGCGGCCTTCCCCACCGAGCGCCGCACTGTGCTCGAGTCCGGACACCTCAGGAACTACCAGGCTTGCGGTTGCCGCCAACTCCACGAGCAATTCCACGGCGCCGGAGTCATCGTCGGGTACCAGTACTGGCAGCGTTTGACTCTGGTGCCCTTCGGCGCTGACCGTGACCTGGTAGCTGCCGGGCAGCAGGGGCCGCGCGAACGCGCCCGTCTCGGGGTCTGTCCAGGTGGGCCAGGCGGGGTCGCTGGGCAGGACTCGAGCTTCCAGGGGACGGCCACTGCTGCTGGTGACGGTGCCGCGGATCCCCTGCTCGAAGCCTGCCAGCAGGAAGTCGATGGACGGTTGCAGGTGGTAGTCGACGAAGGTTTCGATGAGCGCGGCCTCAGGGCTGCGTTCGATGCTCACTTCGAGGGTGTAGTCATGCCCGCCGCGGACCCCGTAGGACCAGTCGTTGGTGTCGCCGTAGGTGATGTACCACTCGGCACCGTTGGTGATCCAGAACTCTGGTTGCTCGGTGGCTGCCAGGTAGTCCTCGCAGATCGTTTGCATCCACCCGGAATCGGGGCTGGGATCCGTTGGGTGGTTCCACACCCAGCCGAGGTGGGAGGCGCCGGAGTGCAGCGACAGGCCGGGAAAGAACGACCGGGTCATCGACAGCGTTCGTATGGCATCTGCCTCTACTTCGGAGAATGGCTGCTCCCCGGCGTAGGGCCCCGGCTGCCAGAGGTACGAGTAGTTTCGATTCAGGTCGACTCCGCGACTGTTTCGCCTGCTGAAGGCTGCCAGCCCATCGGGATTGACGACCGGGACAAACCAGAGCTCATTGTGATCGACCAGGGCTCTCAGGCGGGGGTCGTTCGGGTAGTTCGCGAGAATTGCCTCGGGGACCGCCAGCGCTACCTCCATGGCCGACCACTCATCACCGTGGTGCGTACCGAGGACCCGAAGTGCAGGCTCGTTCGGCTCGCGCAGCCCGGGTTGATCGCTGACCAGCAGGCCGGTGATCGGCCGGCCTTGCCAGGAGGTTCCCAGGTCGAGGACTCGGGCGATGTCCGAGTGCTCTGCAGCCAACTCGTGCAGCCTCGCCGTGACTTCCTCGGCGCTGTGATAGCCAGGCTCGCGAGCGAGCCTGGCGGGCGGCCGGGCGGCGGACTTGTCCGCCACCACCAGCTGGTATTCGATATTCCGTTCATCGAGGAGTTGCCGGTCAGCCGCGCGTAGGTGCAGGTGAAGCCGAGTTGCGGTTCCGCCTTCCACCAGCACTGGCAGGGAGCGCAATTGCTCCATGATCACCGGGTCGGCTGTGACCGAGACGATCTGCCAGTGCTCGGTGTCGGCCCTGGCGACGGCAGAGCCGGCCAGAACCCACAGTGACATGGCTCCAGCGAGGAGCAGAGCGACGCGCAGGGGGCTGTCTGGGGGGCTCGGCACGGTTGGCTGTCATCATAGCGCGCCGATCTACCCAGATCGGCTACCCTCTGTCTCATGGCAGTTTGCGTTTTGTCCCGTTCTTCAGCCCTTGTCCCACTATTCACCGGGGTCCTGCTGGCGTCCTTGCTGGCCGGCTGCGATGAGGAATCCTGCGGGCAGGGGACGGATGCCGATGGCGACGGGTACTGCGCGGACGTGGACTGCGACGACTCCCACCCGGGTATCTATCCCGGTGCAGAGGAAGTCTGTGATGGCCTCGACAGCGACTGCGACGGTGAACAACCCGAACACGAACTCACCGATGATGACCTCGACGGGACCCCTGTGTGTGCCGACTGTGACGACCTCGACCCGGTCCGCTACCCAGGTGCCACGGAGACCTGCAATCTCCTCGACGACGACTGCGACGGTGAGTTGGGGCAGCTCGAGTTGGATGGCGACGGCGATGGTTTCATCGCCTGCCACGACTGCAACGACGACAACCCCGAGGTGTTCGTCGGTGCGGAGGAGGTCTGCGACAACGAGGACAGTAACTGCGATGGGGTGCTGCCTGCCCACGAGACCGACGAGGACGGTGACGGCTACACCGAGTGTGATGGCGACTGCAATCCGGGTGTCGCCAGCATCTTTCCGGGGGCCTTCGAGCAGTGCGATGCCGAAGACACTGATTGCGATGGTTCGATTCCCGAGGATGAAGTGGACGAGGACCTCGACGGGTGGTTGGCCTGTGGTCCTGACTGCAACGACCAGGACGCTGAGTTCGGTCCTCATGCCGAGGAGGTCTGTGACGGCTACGACAACGACTGTGACGGCGCCTACTTCTTCGACGAAGAGACCGGTACAGGCGAGCTCACCGACGTCGATGGGGATGGTTGGACTCCCTGTGGAGGTGACTGCGACGACCAGGACGAGACCGTCAACCCGAACGCCTATGAGCTCTACAACAACCTGCGGGATGATGACTGCAACGGCCAGCCGGACGACTCGCCCAACTTCAGCCCGCTGGACGACGACCCGTCCTTGCTGCTCGAAATGATGGAGATTGTCTGCGCCGAGCACCTACGAAGTCCGGTGCACCTGGACTTCGAGGGGGGAGTTGTCGATACCGCTGTGGCATCCGAGTTGCCCGGTGTCGAGGTGGCAGCGGGTGAGTTGGAGTACCTGTTTACCGAGGCGAGCTCTTCCCAGCCTGCAGCCGGCGGGAGCTACTACGTCCGGCCGGAATCACCCGGTCAGCCCTTGACCCTCAGTTTCACTTCAGCCCAGACCATGATCCTGTTCTCTGTGTCTGGCGTGGACCCGGCGCAGAGCACCTCGTACGTGGCCGAGTACTTCTGGACCGGCCAGTCACAGATCTCGGGACCGCTGTTTGGCACTGCCAACCCCGCCTCCGTGGGGTGGAACTTCCGCGGTCTGTTCAGCAACATCAACATGGCTTTTGACCAGGTGGTGTTCTACCCGGAGACAGCCCAGGAGGCGCTGCTGCTGGACGATCTCTGGCTCTGCGAGTAGCCTTCTGTGGTTGCCGCGCCCGCGTTGGAGCGACGGCGTCCAGGAGCCTTTCTCGTGTTCTATCGCAAGCAGTTCGTGTTCCCCGCCCTCGCTCTTTGTGTGCTGGCGCTTGGTTGCTCTTCTCCCACCCCCAGTTCCGGCTTCGAGGAGAAGCCTCCTGTCGGCGGTGAGGGTCCGCCTGCCGATACTGCGGCACCCGCCCCCCTCGCGAGCCAGGGGCCCAGCGGACACTTCACCCTGGTTACCGACGAGCACGCCTCGAAGGTCACGTGGACTGCCATCAAGAACGGCGATGCCAAGGTGGTTGGTGACTTTACGCGGATCACGGGCGGGCTGTTCCTCGATCCAGCGGACCTGGCGAAGGTCGACGGCTCCATCGAAGCACACCTGGACTCCATCGACTCGAAGAACCCGGTTCGTGACACGAACATCAGCGAGCTGCTGTTCGGCGTCATCGCCGGTACCCCCAGCCTCGGCTCGGTTCAGATTAAGAAGGTGACACCCGAGAAGGCCGCGCTGGAAGTGGGCGATTCCACCGCAGCGACCGTGTCCTACAATCTCGGGCTTCCGTCTGGCGCTGTCCCCGGCGAGGCTGCTGTGACAATCTCGCGGCCCGAAGCCGATCGCTGGCTGGTTACCAGCAGCAAGCCAATCGCCCTCTCGCTGAAGGGCTTGAGCCTGGCGGAGGAGAGTGAGGCGCTGCGGGAGCGTTGCGCACACGAGTCCATCGGTGACGGTGTCGAATTGAGTCTGTCCCTGGTGTTCGTGCCGCGCCGCTCAGACTGAGCAGCCGAGCCTGCTGAGCTTGATCTACTCGGCGATTGGCGCGTTGTGGATCACCCGCTGTGGGAAGGGGATGTCGATGCCCGCAGCGTCGAAGGCGATCTTGAGCCGGTAGTTCAGTTCGCGGGTAATGCCGGCCTGGTTGCCCGGCGTCACCTTGGCGGCGACTCGCACGGTCACTGCCGAGTCGCCCAACTCGGTCACGCCTACGTAGGTCGGCGCCTCCTCGAGAATGTCCTGCCACTGCTCCGAGGAATACACCTGTTCTCCGACAGTGTTGACGACCTCTCGCACCTGGTCGAGGTCGGCGTTGTAGCCCACGCCGACATGGCAGGGAGCGACCGCCCAGTCGCGATTCTTGTTGGTGAGACTGCCGATCGTGCCGTTGGGAATGATGTGCAGTTCACCAGTCCAGGCTCGCACCCAGGTAGAGCGGATCGTGATCTTCTCGACCGTGCCGGACATGCCACCAATGGTCACCCTCTCGCCGACTGCGTACTGGTTTTCCAGCAGGATGAAGAAGCCATTGACCACGTCCCGCACGAGGTTCTGTGAACCAAAGGAGATCGCCAATCCGAGGATCGCAACGCTGCCGAGCAGAGGGGCGGTGTTGACCCCGATCTGCTCCAGCGCCAACAAGCCACCAATGATGTAGATGGCGATCCGGGCGATGCCTGTGAACACCGAGGCTAAGGTCTTGCTGCGCTGGTCGACGTCGGTGGGGTCGTCGGGGTCGCCCTCGGCGCGCGCGAGGATGACCTCGCTGAGCTTGTGAACGACCCGCAGAGCCAGCTTGATGCCGACCCAGAGGATGAGCAGGCCCAGGAGAAGCCGCCAGGCCTCCTGTCGCACCCAGCTGGCAACGGTCTCGCTGGTGGCGTCCAGCCAGCCGTCGAAGCCGGCGCTGGCGTCGTACTCGGTCTGCAGGGCTGCGATCCGGTCGTCGCGAAAGCCCGACTGTGATGTACCCAGGGCCAACTCTACTTCGCGGACGCGCTCGCGGTCCCTGCCTGCTTCGGCGTCCTTGCCCAGGCGCTGGTACTTGAGAGCGGAGGCCTCCTCGATCTCCGACCAGAACGTCCGCCACGTCTCGGGGCCGTTGCCGCGTCGCTGATCAGCGGCGATCACCAACTCCGTCCTGGCGAGTTCGACGTCCTTTCGTAGCGCCTTGTTGAGACTGTTCTCGCTCTCCAGTTGACGCTTGATGAACAGGTTTTCTGCCAGGGCGACCCGTCGTTTCGACTTTTGCACCTCGATTCGGTGCGTGAGATCGGCCAGGTTGAGCTTGCGACGTTCGTACGGCGTCGGCAGTTCAATGGAACCGCTCACCGGCGTCGGCTCACTGCCCTGGAACTCGATGGCGGCCTCGAGCCGTTCTTCGGCAGCGTCGCGAGCGGCTTCGATGGCGTGGAAGTAGACGTCCTGGTTGCTGACTTTGCTGTCGGCAAGCTGCACCCAGTCCAGCATTGCCACGCGCAGGCCAGCCTGGCTGTCGCCCCCGGCTTCCAGGGCCTGGGCCAGGGCCTGGGCGCTGGTCTTTTGACGCTCCCAGTAACTCTTCCACTCTCGGTTCGAGAACGTCTTCAGGCTGAGAACGGCGAGGTGGGCCTTGAGGCCTGAGACCGTGTCACCGCTTTCTTCAGCGCTGACCTCCAGGCTGACGAGGCGTGGCGTCTTGCGCCACTCGGCCCGCCAGGCTTCGGCCGCGACGAAGGCTTCGGAAGTGCCCCCGAGCAGTGGGGCGATAGACGCCTCATCCTCCGCCAGTGCCGTGCTGACGAGCAGGGCAGACAGCGCGGTCGCCGCGACGAGAGCGGCTCGGCGAGATGTCGAAATTCCAAGCATGGCTGTGTCCTCCGGGCCGAAGCAGGGGGGGATTTGTAACCCTGTTTGCAGGACGGTTCAACCAGAGGCTCGGGCAGAACCAGCCGCTGCCCCTGCCGCGCTAGCGCAGAGCCGCTCGTTCGCCCTTTGCGTTCGGTGCATTCCCGCTCGGTTCGCGGGAGGCCGTTGCCACGGGTTGCTGGGTCCCTTCCAGCAGCGGCCGCAGTACGGCAAGTTCGCCTTCGAAGGCTGCACGCTCTTTTTTGGCGATGGGCTCGGTGCGCGAGAACTTCTGGGCAAGGAAGTTGCTGTACTTGCCGTGGATGTAGAACTCGAAGTGCAGGTGTGGACCTGTTGCCAGGCCCGTCGAGCCGACGTAGCCGATGATCGTGCCCTGGGATACGTTCTGTCCGCGTCGTACGGCGATACGACTCAGGTGGCTGTAGGACGAGCCGTACTTGTCGTCGTGGCGGATGCGCACGTGCTTGCCGTAGCCACCCTTTTTGCCGGTGAACTTGATCTTTCCGTTGCCGATGGCGCGCACGGGGGTGCCGCGGCTGGCGGCGTAATCGACGCCGTTGTGGGACCGCCATCGCTTGAGCACGGGGTGGAAGCGTCGCTTGCTGAAGCCGGAGCTGATGCGGGAGAACTTCAGCGGCGACTTGAGGAACATCTTCCTGGCGCTCATTCCGTCTTCGTTGAAGTAGCTGATCTGTCCCGTCGAATCGCTGAAGCGATAGCCTCGGTAGCGGTTTCCTGAGTTGATGTACTCGGCGGCGTGGACATGGCCGTAGCGGATGTGCTCGCCGGTTTCTGCGTCCTTGACGTCTTCGATCACCATGCGAAAGGAGTCGCCAACTCGCTGCTGCGTGTTGAAATCGATTTCCCACTCAAAGATGTCAGCCAGCTCGTCTATGCAGTCGGGCGACAGTCCGAGGGCTTCTGCGGTGCCCCACAAGGTGCCCTGCACGGGGCCGCCCTTGGTGACGAGAGTGCTGTGGGTCTCTCGGACCAGCTTGGTGGCGGCAAAGCTGAGGCCATCTGGGCGCTCGACCAGCAAGGCGGCCTCGCCGTGGCGGTCAAGTGGGTACCGGAGGCTGTCAAAGCTGCCGTCGATCCGGTCGACTCGGATGGTGAATTGTTCGCCGATGCGGATCTTCTCGAGGTTGTGTATGTCCTTGGCCGAGTTGACCAGGTTCAGCGCCTCGGAGTACTTCAGTCCGTGGTCCTCGAGGATCCCTGCGATGGTCGAGCCGCTCTTGACCTTGACCGTTTTCTCCAGCCATGGGTCCAGGGGAGGGGGCGCGGGAGGGGGCGGCGATGCGGCGAGGGCGTCGGCAGACTCTGCGCCGCTCTGCGCGGAGTCGTTGCCCGGGCTCTCGCTCTCGCTGCAGCCGGAAAAGGTGAGCCCGAAGGCGAACAGAGACACAAGAACAACGCGGTAGCGACACATCAGCAAGATCCTACAAAAGCAACAAGGCCACATTACTTGCAACCCGCAAAGAAGATCCAGCAATTTCCCGTGTGGATCTTTCGGAATGGGCATTTCAGGCGCCCTTTCCGAAAGTCCACAAATCGGCGGGACTGGTCCATAATGGCGCGGCACCGGCATTCGCTTTCTGCGGCCGTGGTGCTGTAGAAGTTGTGCTGAAGTGAACGACTGAGTTGAGTGGAAGAATGAGCGCCTGCACCGACCGCGAAGCTATCCGTGGCTGGCCGCTGGCTAGCAGGCCTGCGTTGCTGGAACGGACCTGAACGCGGATGGTCTTCGCCAGTCTCTTCTTTCTGTACGTCTTCCTACCCCTGAACCTGTTGGTCTACTTCCTGGTGCCCAAGCGGGTTCACCGCGACATCGTCCTGGTGCTGTTCTCGTTCATCTTCTACGCCTGGGGTGAGCCCATCTGGCTGACCCTGCTGCTCGCCTCGAGCACCATTGACTGTGCGGTGGGACGAGCCATTGAGCGGGCGAAGACTCCAACGCGCAAGAAGCTCGCCCTGACGGTGTCGCTGGTTTCGAATCTCGGGCTCCTGGCCACGTTCAAGTACGCAGGCTTCGTGGTCGGTACGGTCAACAGCCTCACCGGCCTGCAGTTTGGCCTGCCCAGCTTTGCGCTGCCGATCGGGATCTCGTTCTACACGTTCCAGACGATCTCCTACGTCGTCGATGTGTACCGCGGGCAGGTCGCCGCCCAGCACTCGTACCTCAAGTTCATGCTCTTCGTGAGTCTCTACCACCAGCTCGTCGCCGGGCCAATCGTGCGCTACTCGGAGATCGCCGAGCAGATCGAGAACCGCGTCGTGCGCGCGAACAGGTTCGCTCACGGCTTCAGTCGGTTCTGCATCGGCTTGTTCAAGAAGGTGTACTTCGCGAACCTCGCTGGCGAGCTGGTGACGCGGTACATGGACGCAGACCCGAGTGTCTTGTCTGTTGGTGAGGCCTGGGTCGGGTTGCTGGCCTTCTCGCTGCAGATTTACTTCGATTTCTCAGGCTACTCCGACATGGCCATCGGACTCGGCATGATGTTCGGCTTCCGGTACCTGGAGAACTTCGACCACCCCTACATCTCGCGGTCCGTCTCTGAGTTCTGGCGCCGTTGGCACATCTCACTCGGGACGTTCTTCAAGGACTACGTCTACATACCGCTCGGAGGGAACCGTCGGCACGTCATTCGCAACCTGTTGGTTGTGTGGGGTCTGACCGGGCTCTGGCACGGTGCCAGCTGGAACTTCTGCCTGTGGGGGCTGTACTTCGGTGTGCTCATCGTGCTGGAGAAGCTCTGGCTGGGTCGCTGGCTGGAGCGCGCACCCAGGGTGGTCAGCCACGTGTACCTGCTGACGGCGGTGATTCTGGGCTGGTCACTGTTCTACTTCACGGACTTCGCCGAACTGAGTGCTTATCTGCAGTTGCTGTTCGGCCAGACCGATGCGGGGTTGTGGACCGATGATCTGACGAGGACGTTGTCCGAACGCATGTTCTGGATCGTCGCGTCGCTGGCCGCATGTGCCCCGATTCGGTCGATCTTTGCCACCTGGTGGCACGGAAAAACCGAGCATCTACGCGGTGGAACCTGGCTCAACGTAGGCTTGAGGACTGCTGTGAACATTGCGCTCCTGGCCATCTCTACAGCGCTGCTGGTCGGCAGCACTTACAATCCGTTCCTGTATTTCCGCTTCTGAGATTCCGAGACAAGCCCAGCATGATTACACCCGCTCGAGTCGAAGCCATCGTGATGCCCATCCTCCTGGGGATGTTCGGGCTCTTCCTGGTCGGCGGGCTCGGCCTGCAGCAGGCCAGGGATGAGAACCGCACCCTGGAGCACTTCCCGAGCGCCAGCGTGGAGAGCGTCACGAACGGCACCTTCATGCTCGGCGTCGAGAGCTACGTCGGCGATCATTTCCCGTGGCGCATGAACCTGCTCGGCGCCGGTGATTGGATCCGCGCCCGCGGTGGTCTTCGCCTCTCCGACGAGGTGTTCTACGCAGCCGACGCCCTGGATGGTCTCAATGACACCTCCAACTGGGTCGGTAGCGCCGCGCGCCTCGATGAGGCTGCCGACGGCGACGAGAACTCAACAGACAAAGACCTGGAGGAAGCGCCTGGTGAGGAGGGTGAAGTGCCGGTTGATGGCCCGCAACCCAGCCATCCCGAGACCGCTCCAGCCCCTGCCGCGGGCTCCGAGGACCTTGCCGACTCGTCGAAGCGAGCCGAGAAGAAATCGGACAAAGGCAAGACCGCCAGGCTGCGCATCGCGCGGGGCATCTTGATCTACAAGGATCGGGCGATGCAGGTCTTTGGTGGGTCGCTGCGCCGAGCGAAACAGTATGCAGAGCTCATCAACGACCTGCGCACACGTGTGGCACCCGAGATCAACGTGTATTCGGTGGTTGTGCCGACCGCCATCTCGTTCATGCTGCCCGAAGGTCATCCCCGTTCGGGCAAAGAGCGGCCGTTTCTCGATGCCATCGGCCTTGCCCTGTCACCTACGGTCCGTCACGTCGATGCGTTCACCAGCCTACAGGCGCACCGGGACGAGCCGCTGTACTTCAAGTCGGACCACCACTGGACCGGTCGCGGCGCCTACTACACCTACCGAGCCTTCTGTGAACGGGCTGGACTGGTGGCACCGAGTCTCGAAGACATGGAGCGCAGGGTGAAACACCGCTTCCAGGGGTCGATGTTCAGGTACACCCGGGATGAAGTGATCAAGACAGTGCGCGAGGACGTCGAATACTGGCTGCCCCCCGTCAACTACACGGCGACGCGTCGCCCGTTCAAGAGGCAGAAGAAGGTGGTCGAGACCGAGTTTCTGCAGGAGAAGTCGAAAGGCTACGGGGTGTTCCTGGGTGCCGACTGGCCACTCATGGAGGCCGAGACCGACGTCGGAAACGGGCGACGCGTGCTGATTATCAAGAACTCTTATGGCAACCCATTGTGCGTGTTTCTGCTGTCGAGCTTCGAGCGCGTCGTCGTCGTGGACTATCGATACTACGAGGGCCGTCTCGACACGCTGGTCGAGAAGCACAAGATTACCGATGTGCTGGTGATGAACGTGACGCTGACGGCGGCCAGCCGCAACCATCAGCGCCAGGTAGAGCGCCTGTTCGAGACCATCGAACTGCCCAGCGCTGATTCCGCGGGGTCGTCGCCTACTCCCTCGGTGCCTGAGAATCCGGTGCAGAAACCAGCGGATGCAGGAGTGGCACCTCCTGTTCCGAAGAGTGACGGGAGCTCGCAGTGAATTGTAAGCCCGCGCAGCGGCTCCGCCGGCTGGTCGTCCTGGTGGCGCTTGGCGTCGCCTCCCTGGGCCCCGTGGAGGCCGGTGCCGGCGAGCGCGCGGCTGTAGCTCCGTTGCCTCCAGTGGGTGTGCCGGGCGATTTCCTGGAGTTTGGAGAACATGGGCTGGACCAGTTCCTCGCAACGCAGCGGGTTGGGGGAGAGCCACTGCGAGTCGTGCATTTCGGCGACTCCCACAGCGCGCACGGTGTGTTCGCATCGGTGCTTCGAGACCGCCTGGCTGCCAGCGCGCCGGCGACCCGGGGCGGCGGCGCGGTGGGCCACCCGCTGGGTTCACAAGGTGCGTTCGCGGCGGCGCTGCGGGCCACCTTGGCTGCCGCTGTGCCACCGGCCCCGGGCTTCGTCTCGGTGGGGCACCCCGTGGTCTGGGATGCCAGGGTCCGGGCGGAAGGGGAGTGGGAGACCCACAACTGGCTGCGGCGCCGCCACAAGGGGCCGTTTGGGCCCCACGGGGTTGCCCGAACGACGGAGGACCCCAGCGCCCGGATGACGCTGAAGATCGAGCCCGGCTTCCGGCGCGGCAACGGGACTTCGGTCACCGTGCTGTATGCGAACCGCGGGTACCACCTGCCATTCCGCATCGAGGCCGGCGGGAACACATTGGCCCGAGTCGTGGCCACAAAGAGCCAGCGCGGCGCTGCTGATTCGAACGAGGTCGCGGGCAGCCTTGGCCGGGTGACCGTCGCGCTGCCCGAGGGTACGCTCAAGGCAAGCCTCAGTGTCGATTGTCAGGGTCCGTGCCCCAAGGGCGCAGAGTTGAGGGTCTTTGGTTGGCTCGTCGACAACGACGCTGCGCTGGTGACCTGGGACAACCTGTCCATCGGTGGCACCACCATTTTCAACATCACCGCGCGGGCAGACCAGGACCTCGAACAGTTCCTGGAGTGGCGTCGCCCGAACCTGGTGGTGATCCTGTTCGGCACGAACTTCGCCCTCGATGCGCGCTGGGACCCCGTTCGCTACGCCAAGCGCTGGAAGAAGCTGCTGGTGCGTCTGCAAGGCGCCGCTCCGGGCGCGAGCTTTTTGCTCGTCACTCCACCGGACTTTGTGCGGCAACAGCCGGATTGCTTCATGACGGAGTCAGAGTTGAGCTTGGTGTCGTCACGACGTGGCAGGCGCAAGTTGCGTGCTCAGCGCCGCAAGAGTCGGCGTACGCGGATCTGTTCGCCGGACCTGCTGGTGACCGGAGCTCCGGGCAAGCTCGTCTATCCAGCCAAAGATGTCGAGACGCAGGCAGATTGGGATTTGCACAAGGCCAGGTGTGTGCCAGTCACGGTGCCGGAGCTCGTCGAGATCGTCGAGATCGAGAAGAAGGTCGCTGGGGAAATGGGCCTGGCAGTGTTCGACACCTTCGGCTGGATGGGCGGCGAGCAAAGCCTCACACAGTGGACCTGCAACGAAACGCAACTCGCCAGTTCAGACATGATCCACCTGACCCGTGACGGCTACACCCGCCTCGGCAAGGCGCTCTACACTGCACTCAAGGCAGTGGGCGGACGGGTGCCGTGACTGCTTGGGGAGGGCCCGCTCTCTCAGCGCCCTCTCACCGTTTGCCGAAGATCTCGCGCTTGTAGATCGCGCTCAGGTGCCGATAGCCGGGGGTGCTGAGATGGATGTTGCCATCGGAGAAGGCCTCACTGAGCTGACCTTCCTCGTTGAGGAACTCGGCATAGACGTCGAGCCACCGGGCGCCGTGCTGTGCTGCGACCCGGGCGCCGTACTCATTGAACTGTTGGATGTCCCCGTTCTTGCTGGCGTATTCATTACGTACCGGGAGCACTGAGACAGACCACAGCTCGGTGTCGGGGAGATCCTGTCGAAGGGTCCGGACCAGCAGTTCGTATTGTTCGAGCTTGGTCTCAAAGCAGGTGCCCTTGCTCCAGACCAGGTCGTTCGCCCCGATCATCAGGATGATCCTCTTGGGTTTCAGGTTGTAAATCGTGTCCGCTAATCGGTCGAGGATGCCGAGGTGTCGGATCCCCCCCATCGTGTCGCCGCCAATGCCGCGGTTGACCACTCGCTGCTTCCGGAAAAACCGTGGCAGGTTGAACATCTGCGTGATCGAGTCGCCCACGAACACCGTGGTGCCGAGCAACGAGGGGATGTCCTCGCCAGCAAACTGGTCCAGCATCTTCTGGCGGAACGGGGTGGTCTGTTCCTTGTCTACGTGGTCAGGGCGCATGGCTACAAAGTCACCCGAGAGGACATAGGGGTTCCCCTCGGAGAGCTCAGCGCATGCGCCCCCGCCCTCGAAGGGACGTCTCTTTGCTGCCCTGCTGCGGGCTTTGGGGAGCCACTGTGGGGCTTCTGCGTGGTCCGGTTGTAGCCTCAGGACCGTTTCCCACAGTGCCACCGTCTTGTCATATTCCTTTCGAACCCAGTGCGACCAGCCCAGCTCCCAGGAAGCCGCCACCAGGTTCGGGTCGAGCTCGAGAGCCTCGCTGTAGGCAGCCATAGCCTGTTCGGTCTTCTTGTCCTGCTGAAGGGCTCGGCCTCGAACCACCAGCTCCTGCGCCTTCTTTCGCTTCGCCTGCTCTTCGGCACCTCGACCTGTTCCCTGGTCAGCCTGGCTGCTCTGCTGGTCGCCGCCAGTCGATGAACTTGAGGTTTGCGGGCCTGCTTTGTCTGCGCTTGCCGGCGCCTGTGCCCATGGGGAGGTGACGACGCCGAGAGTCAGGGTGAGCGCGACGCAGGGGATCAACAGGGCGGCACGTGCAAGGCAGTGTTGTGTGCAGGAAGGGCTTGCCCGGACGACCGGGTGGACTGGGGTGCGACATTCCGCCTTGCGAGTCATGGGGCTACCTCATCGCAGAGTTGTGCTGCCTCGCAGCCTATGGATTCGATGACACGCATTGTTTCCGCTTTGCATGGTAGCTCGCGAGGCCTGCCGCGCTAGCGCAGCACCTGCCGGTCACCCCCAGTGCTCGGCGTGCTTGCCACCGTCTTGCGGGAGGCTGTCGCCACAGTTGGCTTGCTGCCGTCCAGTAGCGGCTGCAGCGCAGCACGTTGCTTCTTGAAGGCTGCACGCTCTTTTTTGGTGATCGGCTCGGTGTGCGAGAACTTCTGGGCAAGGAAGTTGCTGTACTTGCCGTGGATGTAGAACTCGAAGTGCAGGTGTGGACCTGTTGCCAGGCCCGTCGAGCCGACGTAGCCGATGATCGTGCCCTGGGATACGTTCTGTCCGCGTCGTACGGCGATACGACTCAGGTGGCTGTAGGACGAGCCGTACTTGTCGTCGTGGCGGATGCGCACGTGCTTGCCGTAGCCACCCTTTTTGCCGGTGAACTTGATCTTTCCGTTGCCGATGGCGCGCACGGGGGTGCCGCGGCTGGCGGCGTAATCGACGCCGTTGTGGGACCGCCATCGCTTGAGCACGGGGTGGAAGCGTCGCTTGCTGAAGCCGGAGCTGATGCGGGAGAACTTCAGCGGCGACTTGAGGAACATCTTCCTGGCGCTCATTCCGTCTTCGTTGAAGTAGCTGATCTGTCCCGTCGAATCGCTGAAGCGATAGCCTCGGTAGCGGTTTCCTGAGTTGATGTACTCGGCGGCGTGGACATGGCCGTAGCGGATGTGCTCGCCGGTTTCTGCGTCCTTGACGTCTTCGATCACCATGCGAAAGGAGTCGCCAACTCGCTGCTGCGTGTTGAAATCGATTTCCCACTCAAAGATGTCAGCCAGCTCGTCTATGCAGTCGGGCGACAGTCCGAGGGCTTCTGCGGTGCCCCACAAGGTGCCCTGCACGGGGCCGCCCTTGGTGACGAGAGTGCTGTGGGTCTTTCGGACCAGCCTGGTGGCGGCAAAGCTGGGGCCATCGGGGTGCTCTACCCGCTCTACCAGGAGCGTGCCCTCGCCGTGGCGGTCAAGTGGGTACAGCAGGCTGTGAAAGCTGCCATCGGTCGGGCGGACGCGGATGGTGAATTGTTCGTTGGCTTTAATCTTGTCGAGGTCGTGTATGTCCCTGGCTGAGTTGACCAGGCCGATCGCCTCATTGTAGTTCAGCCCGTTGTCCGCGAGGATTCGTGCGAAGTTTGTGCCCTTCGGGACCGTGATCGTTTTTTCCAGCCATGGGTCCAGGGGAGGGGGCGGCGGCGCCACGGGCGGTGGCGCGGGAGAAGGCGGCGCGGGCGGCGGCGCATCCTGGACGAGCGGTTTCGTGAACTGGGCGCTGGGTTCGGCGGAGTCGTCCGGAAGCTTGCTCTCAGCGCAGCCAGAAAGAGCGAGCGCGAGGGCGATCAGGGGCAGAAAAACAATGCGATAGCGAGACATCATCAACACCGTGAAACAGCAGCGGCGCCACATTACTTGCAGCGTGCAAAAAAGGTCCAGCTATTTTCCGCTGGAGCATGGAACGGGCCGTTTACAGCGGTGGAAAACGCTACGATCAATTGGCCTGAGCAGTGCGCGGAATGAGGTCGCCGTCACCCAGGGTCAGGTCCTTGCGGGTATCCATGTCGGTGATCTTCAGCCCGACATCGAACAGGGACTCGTAGAAGAAGTTCATCACCTGCGCCCTGTGCTTTCGTTCTGCGAGGTCGTTGTCGCCGTCGCGCAGCCACCAGCCCAGCGCATCACCGTCCTCCATCTCGATGCCCCAGCGTTCTCGTGCCCGGTAGATGGGCGTGTTCTTCTGGACGATGAGCAGCGAGGAGGTCGGTGCCTCGGTGAACAGGTGGTGGTGCTCGATGAGGAAGCGGATGGTCTCGGCAAACTCTTTGCGGCCCTCAGCGGGGTGACCGATGATCAGGTTGCTGAAGAAGCGCATGCCGACGTCGTGCATATCCTGTAGCAGCCGGGAGACCTCGGCGGCATCGTATTTCTTGCCCATCGCGTGCAGCACGGTTGTGCTGAAGGATTCGAAGCCGAAGCCGAGGAACTCGCAGCCGGCTGCTCGCAGCTTCTCGAGAAGGCCACGCTTGAGGTACTTCGAGACAATGGCGTTGCCGCCCCAGGGCATGCCCAGGGGCTTGGCGATGAGCAGGTTGCACAGCTCGTCGAGCTGGCGCACCGAACCGTTGATCACCAGGTCGTTGAAGTGGAAGTTGGTGAGTCCGTAGCGTTCTTTGTGCTCGGCCATCTCGTCGTAGATGTCCTGGCCTGTGCGGTAGCGGAAGGTCTGCCAGATCTCCGCCTGGAGGCAGAAGTCGCATTTGCGTACGCAGCCCCTGGACATGAGCGTCGACACTGCTCGCGACGGCTCGAAGGGCTCGCCGTCCATGGCCGTGTAGTAGTCCATGGGCAGGTCTTCGAAGTCCGGCCAGCTGAGCTCGGTGATGTCGGCGATGGGTTCCCGCACCCCGGTGTCGAGGACCTGGTCGCCGTCGCCCGGAATCAACAGGCCCGCGATGTGCGAGAAGTCCCGGGAACCTGACTCCATGGTGTCGATGATGTCGAGCAGCGGGCCCTCGCCTTCGCCGTAGGCAACCAGGTCGATGCTGTCGGCCCAGGCGAGGTTGTAACCGTAAAAGCCGGGGTCGCAGACCTGGCCGCCGACCACAACCACCAGTTCTGGTGACATCTCCTTGAGGACCCGGCTCAAATGTTTGGTGGCTTCGATGGAGTAGGTCGAGATGCCTACCAGTTGCGGGTCATTGGCGAGGATCCGAGCGGCGTAGTCGCGGATGGTCGGTCCGGTGATGTTGGGGATGACATTTTGCGCGTAGTGCTCCTCGTCCTGCCACTGGTGCAGGTGAGTGCGGTCCCAGTACTCCTTCAACTTGAGCGGGGCGTGGTGGAACAACTCGATGTTCCAATCGAGTTGAAAGGCGTCGTGGCCCTTCTTCTTCAACCAACCCGTGAGGTACGCCGTTGTCAGCGGCGGAGTCTTCATCGCCCAGATGGGAGTTGCAACGAGTGATACACGCATACGACCGAAGTGTAGCAGCGGTGCTGGGGCCTCGCCCTGGGTTCGGTTTTTGCTGTGTACCAGGCGAGCGTTGGAGTGACGCTGCAGGCCGTGTCTGCTGTGCCTGGGTACTACGATATTCTCGGCCTGCCGGGCTGCCAGGAAAGGATGGCTGTCAGGCAGCCTGGCTGCTGCGCCAGTCGAGGATCGTCCAGCCCTGCTTTTGAGCATGCTTACGCAGGCGCCGGTCGGGGTTCACTGCGACGGCTGTGCCGACCTTCTCCAGCATCGGCCGGTCGGTGTAGGAGTCGGAGTAGAAGCTGCAGTCGGCGAGGTCGATGCCCTGCTGCTGCGCCCACTGTTCAGCTATCTGGACCTTGGCGGCGCCGAAGCAGAGCTGCTCGATGTCGCCGGTGAACAGCCCATCTCGAACCTGCAGTCTCATGGCCAGGGCGGCGTCCAACTGCAGATCCCGACGGATGCAGTCGGCCACGTAGTTGGTAGAGGAAGTCAGCAGGACGATGCGGTCGCCGTGTTCGCGGTGCCGGGCGAGCACCTGGTGGGCCCCGGGCGCAACGGTCCCGGCAATCTCCTCGTCGTAGAATTCTCGACTGCGGGCTGCCAACTGCGCTTCCGATTGGCCCTCGAGGGCGCGTACCGCACGTGCCAGGCCGCTGTGGCTATGCATCAGCCCCGCGTTGTAGAGCAGGCCCCACAGCCCGGCCTCCATCGCCTGCTTCAGGCTCAGGCGACCCTGCGCCCGTTCACGACGGAACCACAGGTGTCCCGAACTGACTGTGATCAGCGTTCGGTCAAGGTCGAAAAAGGCCGCAGTCACACTGTCCCTTGCTGGTCTTCGGAGTCCGAGAGGACCTCGTTCAGTACGTCTTTGACAGTGTCGACCAGGACGATCTCGACGGCGTCGCGAAGGACCTCAGGGATGTCGAGGAGGTCCTTTTCATTCTGGCGGGGAATTACGACCCGCTTGATGCCCGAGCGTCGTGCCGCCAGCACCTTCTCCTTGATGCCACCCACCGGCAGCACCTTGCCGCGCAGCGTGATCTCGCCGGTCATCGCGATCTCGTCTTTGAGCTTCCGGCTGGTAAGCAGCGATATCAGCGCGGCGACCATGGTGACCCCTGCCGAGGGACCATCCTTGGGAATGGAGCCCTGCGGGACGTGCAGGTGCAGGTCCCAGTCCTTGAAGTTGAGGTCGGTGATGCCCAACTCCGTGGCGTTGGCACGGACCCACGAAAGGGCAGTCTCTGCTGACTCCTTCATCACGTCGCCAACCTGGCCGGTGATCTTGAAGGTGCGATTGCCGTCCAGCATGCGGGTAGCCTCGATGAACAGGATGTCGCCGCCGACAGCAGTCCAGGCCAGCCCCACGGCGATTCCGGGCAGGTCGGTGCGTTCGGCGTGGTCGCGCAGGTAGCGGGGCGGGCCGAGGAAGTCCACCAGGCGACTCGCAGTCATCGTGCCGGCCCCCTTTTTGCGGGCGACGACCTTGCGGGCCACCTTGCGGGCCACCTTGCTGATCTCGCGGTCCAGACCTCGCACTCCGGCTTCACTGGTGTAGTCGCGGATGAGCGACTGCAGCACCTTGTCAGTGAACTTCATCTGCTGCTTCTTGAGGCCGTGCTCCTTGACGATGCGGGGCACCAGGTGCTCTCGGGCAATGCCGATCTTCTCTTCCTCGGTGTAGCCGCTCAGGTCAATGGTCTCCATGCGGTCGCGCAGCGCCGGAGGAATCGTCGAACTGATGTTGGCAGTGCAGATGAACATCACCTTGCTCAGGTCGAAGGGCACGTCGAGGTAGTGGTCGACAAAGGCTCTGTTCTGCTCGGGATCGAGTGCTTCGAGCAATGCCGAGGCCGGATCGCCGCGGAAGTCGTTGCCGACCTTGTCGATCTCATCGAGGACGATCACCGGGTTGCTGGAGCCGGCCCGGCGCAGGGCCTGGATGATGCGGCCGGGCATGGAGCCGATGTAGGTGCGACGGTGTCCGCGGATCTCGCTCTCGTCCTTGACTCCGCCCAGGGAGATCCCCTGGAAGTTTCGGCCGAGGGCGCGGGCGATGGAGCGACCGAGCGAGGTCTTGCCGACTCCTGGAGGACCGACGAAGCAAAGAATCGGTCCCTTCGAATCTGGGTTGAGCTGTCGAACCGACAGGTACTCGAGCACTCGTTCCTTGATCTCTTCGAGTCCGCTGTGGTCACGGTCGAGGGTCTGCTGCACCTGGTCGAAGTCGCTGGAGTCCTCGCTGAACACGGCCCAGGGCATGTCGAGGAGCCAATCGACGTAGGTGCGAGCGACGGTGTACTCGGCGGCATCGCGATGCATGCGGTCCATGCGCTCAATCTCGCGGATGGCCTCCTCCATGATGTCATCGGGCATGGCCGAGTCGTTGACCTTGCTGCGGAGGCGCGCGGTCTCGCCGACGCTGGGGTCATACTCGCCCAACTCTTCGCGGACAGCTCGCAACTGCTCTTTCAGCCAGTATTCGCGCTGGTTCTTATCGAGCGCGGTCTGTACCTTGCCGATGATCGTGATGTTCAGTTCGGCGATCTCGCGCTCGCGGTCGAGCAGCTTGCGTACCATGACCACGCGGCGCTCGACGTCGGTTTCCTCGATGATCTGCTGCAGTTCCTCAGTCTTGACGGGCAGGTTCGAGGCGACGTAGTCAGCGAGCCGGCCGGGCTCATCGAGGAACTCGATCACATTTTCCAGCTCAGGCAGCCCCTTGCCCACGGTGCGGCACCAGAACCGGAACTCGTCGCGCAGGTGCCGGCGCAGGATCTCGGCGCGCGGGGTGTCGGTGCTGAGGTCTTCGACCGCAGAGATGGCGCCCTGGTAGACCGGCTCCTCCGATGTCGCCGCACCCAGGCGTGCCCGGCGTAGACCCTGGACCAGCACACGTAGAGTGCCGTCGGCGAAGCGTAGGGCCCGTAGTACCCGGCCGACGGTGCCGACATCGTAGAGGTCGTCGCGATCCGAGTTGAGCAGGTCGGCGCTGCGCTGCGCCACGAACACTACCGGGCTGCCGAGGCTCACTGCTCGCTTGATTACCTTGATACTGCGCGGCTGGCTGATCACCAGCGGCGTCACCATCTCGGGGAAGAGCACCATGCCGCGCAGGGGCAAGAGGCCCAGCGATGCTGGCAGCGGGTCTTCTGGCTGAAACTCCACCGGGCGCACTGCCAGCGCTTCGGGTGGTGCCTCTCCAGAAAAGGAGATGTTCTCTGGCAGACGTTGCTGCGCCGGATCTTCAGAGTGTTCCATGAACGAAGCCGAGCCTTTCCCCGCGCGGGAGTTGGTACCCCCTGGAGGTTGGGAAGAATAAGGGGGGCAGGATGCCTGTCAACGCCTGGATCGACTGCACTCAGCAGCTTTTTTTGCCTTTTTTTCGAATAGATCCGAAACCGCCCCGTCTAAAGAGCATCTCGAACCCTCTTCAGGGTCACAGTGGGAGGCCTTTTTCATGACGAACAGAGACCGACAGGGCAACCATTTTTCTACTTATCTCCACGAAATTGGTCGACTTGACCTGCTCACTCGGGAGCAGGAGGCCGATTTGGCGCGCCGCTGGCAGACCAGTCGCGACGAGGCTGCTGCCGAGCAGTTGGTGTCCCGCAACCTGCGGTTCGTCGTCAAGGTGGCGCGCGGCTACGCTCGCTACGGGGTGCCCATCGCCGACCTGGTACAGGAAGGCAACCTCGGACTCATGCACGCTGTCGAAAAGTTCGATCCCTCCCGTGGCACCCGCTTCCTCTCTTATGCCGTCTGGTGGATCAAGGCCTACATGCAGGCTCACGTAATTCGCGGTTGGTCCCTGGTTCGGATTGGCACCACGCAGGCGCAGCGCAGGCTCTTCCACAAGCTGCCCAGGGCGCTGGCTGAGGGGCGCCGGGACGGCGAAGGCCACGACGAGTTCATCGCTCGGCTGGCGACCGAGTTCAATGCTCGCCCGCGCGACGTCAATCTCATGATCGGTGTGGTCAAGGGTCGCGACCTGAGCCTCGACAGCCCGCTCCGTCCCGGGGAGTCCGATGCCACCTTCATGGATCGTGTCGAAGACCCAGGCCCGGGTCCTGAACTGAGGACTGTCGCCGAGGAGGACCATAAACTCCGTGCCCGTCTGCTCAGCGAAGCCCTGAACAAGCTCAGCGACCGAGAGCGGTCCATCATTGAGTTGCGTCATTGCAGCGAGGAGTCCCGCACTCTACGCGAGGTCGGTGTGATCCTCGGTCTGAGCCGCGAGCGGGTCCGTCAGCTCGAGAACCGCGCCCTGCTCAAGCTGCGTCGGTTGATCCAGAACCGCTACAAGCTGGCCACCGCAGCCTGAGTTCAACTGTGCAGGCTTTGGCTCGACGTTCCGTGGAGGCGGGTCGATCGAGGGGCTGCTAGACTCGGCCCGCGCAGCCGCGAACAGCGGGCGGGAGTCGAATCCATGGCTGTCTTCGAGCCGATTCGCTTCGGCAAGTACCAGTTGATCGAGAAGATCGCCACCGGTGGCATGGCCGAGGTCTACAAGGCCAAGAGCTACGGCGTCGCGGGCTTCGAGAAGCTGCTCGTCATCAAGAAGATCCTGCCGCACCTGAGCCGCAACCCCGACTTCGTCAAGTTGTTCATCAACGAAGCCAAGATTGCCGTCTCGCTGAACCACGCCAACATTGTCCAGGTCTATGACCTCGGCATGGTCGATGCCGACTACTACATGGCAATGGAGTTCATCCACGGCCAGGACCTCATGCGCGTCCTGCGAACAACCCGAAAGGCCAAGACCCGCGTGCCGTTGGCGACAGCGGTGTACCTCATCGCCGAGGTCGCTCGCGGCCTCGACTACGCGCACCACCTCAGCGACCCCGGCGGCCGGCCCCTGCAGGTCGTGCACCAGGACGTTTCGCCCCACAATGTGCTCATCTCGTACGAAGGTGATGTGAAGTTGGTCGATTTCGGCATCGCCCGCGTCGGTGAAGCGGTCGAGTCGGAGGGTGGCAGCGTTGCCGGTGGCAAGGTTGGCTACATGTCCCCTGAGCAGGCCGCCCGTGATCCACTGGACAGCCGCTCTGACATCTTTTCCGCCGGGGTGCTGCTGTACGAGCTCATCACCGGTGCCCGCGCGTACAAAGAGAAGGATGCTGACAAGAAACGGAAGATGGTGCTGCAAGCCGATATTCCGGCACCGCGCAGCCTGGTCCCGGAACTTCCCGAGCGCCTGAGCGAGATTGTCATGAGAGCCCTCTCGCGGGAGGCCGATCAGCGCTACCAGAGCGCCGCCGAGCTGCAGGAGGAGTTGTTGGTCTTTCTTCACGAGGAAGGCTTGCGAGTGGCGCGTTCGGACCTTGCCGAGTTCATGAAAGACAGCTTCGACGAGGACTACCGGCGCGAGAACTCCGGCTCCGTGCTGAACGCCATCGTCCGGGATCTCAGTGAACTGTCTCGGCAGGCTGATCCGACCACTCACCGCGAGCTGTCGGCCATCAGTGTCATCACCGGGCACGACATCGGTGGGACCGGCTCCAGCCTGTCCCAGGGTACCGGCACATCGGAACTGGACAGCAGCTTACGACAGGGCCAGCGTCGCCAGGTCGAGGCGCTCCGGATCGAGGTGACGGGGCTCACCGACCTTGCCGACCAGGTCGGCGAGGATGTCTTGCTGCGCCTTTACTACAGCCTCAACAAGAGGATCGCGAAGGTGGTCCGCAGCTACCGGGGCAAGATCACCCGCATCGACGGCGACCGGCTGATGGTGTTCTGGGGCCTCAAGCGAAACTCCAGTCGCGACCTCGAATTGTGTGTCCGTTGTGCGGCGGAATTGCTGAAACTACCCGAGCGGTTCTTCGCGGCCAGGAAGGTGCGCATCGCCCTGTCCATGGGAGTGCACCGGGGCTCTGTACTGGTTCCTGGTGGGCCCCGTCACCGGCGGCTGCCGGTCTATACCGCCTGGGGCGACACCGTGAAGTTGACCAATCGCCTGTGCCAGGAGGCCGGCCTGGGTGAGGTCCTGGTCTCGGAGTGGGTGTTTCGACTGTTGCGACCCTGGTGCGACTTCGAGACGGCGACGACGCTGCGAGTGAAATGGGCTGCCCGCGAAGTGCAGGCCTATCGGCTGTTGCGCACCCATCGCCATGCCCAGGGTACGCATAGCGGTCGTTGGGTGCCGCGCGGATCAGAACTCGAGGTGTTGGGCAAAGCGCTGGAGTCCGCGGCCGCGGGCCGGACCGTGCTGGTCGCGGTCTCGGGAGAGGCCGGTTCCGGCAAGGGGCGTTTTCTGCGCGAGGTGCGGCGGATTGCCGGCGAGAGCGAACGTTTGTACTTCGTTGGCCGTGGCTCGTTCTATCGTCAGGAGACCCCATTCCTCGCGTTTCGGGAAGTCGTCGAGCAACTGTGCGGATTCGCCGAAGACGACGACGCCGAGGTCCAGCGGGCCAAGCTGCTCGGCCTGACCGGCCGCGGCCTGGACCCCATTGATATTCATATCCTCGGCCAACTATTCGAGCTGGACTTCGACGGAAGCAACCTGCGCTACCTGTCTGGCGACCAACTCCAGGTGGGGACCGGCGCCGCCATTTGCAAGGTCTTCGACACGCTGTGCCGGGAAGCAGGGGTGGTGTTGGCTATGCAGGACTTCGAACTGCTCGATGCCTATAGCGTTGACCTGTTCGAGCACCTGCAGCAGTCGCTGGCGGATCGCGGCATGTTGTTTCTGGCGACCCACCGAGGCGGTTGCCCCCTGTCCCAGGTCCAGGGCATCGAGAGCCATCGTTTCGAGTTGCCGCCTATGGGTCGTGACGAGTCGCGAGCCTTTGTCTGTGACGCCCTCAGCGTGCAGGACGTTCCCGAGGAGGTCCTGGAGTTGGTGGTGGCGAGTTCCGGGGGCAACGCGCTGTTCGCCAAGGAGATCGTTGGCCAGTTGCTCAGCCAGGGACTGGTGGTCGTCGAGGAGAACAGGGCAGTGGTCGATGGCGATCTCGACAAGGCGGGCATCCCCGCTACGGCGGGGGACCTCATCGCTTCTCGTATCGACACCCTGAGCCCTGCAGACCGGGTGGTGCTCGAGGTGGCCGCCAGCTGCGGTAGGGCCTTTGAGAGGGTGGTCCTCGCGGAGGTGACCGGCATCGGAGACGAGTTGCTGGGCGAGGTGCTCGGCCGACTGGGGGAACTGAAACTTCTGCGCCCGACCCGTGACGACGAGCAAAGTGGCGACAGTGATTACGTGTTTCGCAACAACCTCAGCTGGGAGGTGTGTTGTCGCGGTGTACTCGAGGTCCGCTCGCGCGAGTTCCATAATCGTATCGGCGAGGCCCTGGAGCGGCTCAAGGCCGACAACCTTCGGCCGCACAACGAGGGGATCTCGGTGCACTACGAGCGTGGTGGCCTGCTCCGGCGGTCCGCGTTCTTTGCCGAGCAGGCTGGCCTGTCCTACCTGCGCCAGTACTTCGCTCGTGAGGCGTTGCGATGCTTCGGTCGGGCAATCGACCTGCTGATGACCAGCAAGGTGCCCGCCGCCGAGGAGCGAGATGTTCAGGCTCACCTGGCGGAGTTGTACCTGCGTGTCACCGAACTTCTCGGTCGGGAGGTCCGTTTCGAGGAAGCTGAGGAAGCTGCCAACCGCGCCCTGGAGTTTGCTGGCGAGGCCGAGGACCAACAGCTCCAGGCCAGCGCCTTGATTCGCCTGGTGCAGGCGCAGAAGGAACTGGGTAGTGCCGCCTCTGGTGGCCTGCTGCTCGACCAGGCCGCTGCCATGGCCGAGCGCCTGGACGATGCACTGCTGCTTACAGAGGTGGACGAGGAGCGCGCTCGCTGGGAGATGGACCGCGGCGACTACGAGGCCGCACTGGCATCCCTGGAATGTGCCATGACCAGGACCCGCTCAGCCGGTGACGAGGCACGCCAGGCGAGCTTGTTTGATCTCATGGGGGGCTGCTACACCAAGAAGGGGGAACTCGAGCGAGCCCGTGACCACCTGCTGGCAGGTTCTGAGTTGGCGGCCGAGACGGACGATCGGATCCTGCAGGGTCGGCTGCTCAACAATCTCGGCGTCAACTACACCCACATGAATGATCTCGACCAGGCGCTGGCCTGCTTCCGTGAGGCTCTCGAGATCCGCAAGGGGATCGACTACCGGCGGGGCATAGCTGTCAACCTGCACAACATCGGTGACATCTACTTTCGCATGGGCAATTACGGGGAGGCTGCGCGCTGCTTCCAGGAGAGTCTCGATGGGGCTCTTGAGCAGCGCTGGCAGAGCGGCCAGGCCATGAACCTGGTCTACCTCGGCTACTTCAAGGCCCTCGATGGCGAGGTGGCCGAGGGGGATGCAGTACTCGATGAGGCTATCGATCTCGCTCTTGGTGCCGGTGCGGTAGAGGCCGCTGCCCAGGGCAAGATTCTACAGGCCAACCTGCTCAAGCGACGCGGTGAGGAGGAGCAGGCAGAGGCCTTGATCGACGAGGTTTGCGACCTCGGTGTCGATTTCCTGGTCAGTCTGCCGGTGCCGCCCGTGTGAAGCGAAGCAGCTGGGTTGGCTGCCCGAAGCCCTTCAGCTCAGTCGTCAACTTCTCGGCTGTCCAGCCGCGCGCACGCAGCAGTCGTGCACTGTCGGTGGCCTCGGCGTGGGGCACCGTGATGACGATGTCCTGGCCCTCGCTCCTGGACTCGGTGCGCGCAGCGAGATTGACTGCCGAGCCGAAATAATCCAGTCGGCCGTTGGCGGTGATGGTGATGGCGGCTCCCGTGTGAATGCCCATCTTCAGGTAGACGGGGTAGTCATAGCCCTGCTCCGCCATGGCCTGGGTAATCTGCTCCTGCATGGCGCAGGCGGCCAGCTGCGCGCTTTCCGGCTTCGAGAAGGCCGCCATGACTGCGTCGCCGATGGTCTTGATCAGTGCCCCCCGGTGCTCGCTCAGGATCTTCTTGATGACGTCGAAGTGGTCCCATACCAGTGAGAACGCCCGGGAGTCGCCCAGAGTCTCGTACATCGCGGTGCTGCCGACGAGGTCGGTGAACATGATCGTGAGGTTCTCGACTCCGAGGCTCACACCGGTCGCCAGCAGTTGGCTATCGAACAGGTCTCGAAACAGCTGCAGGGAGATCACGTCCGCTGCGACCAGCGAGTCCGAGGGCCAATTCATGTCTTCGATACGCAGCACGACTTCCTGCCCACTGTCGTTGTGGACCGAGAATGGCAACGAAGGCCCGCTGAAGAACGACAACCTCGTTTCGGGGTCGAGGCCGCCGGCGAGCTCAAGCTTGATGCCCTGGGACATGTCTGCCAGGACCGGCATGCTCTCGAGTGTACTGCTGGTGGAAGCCAACTCGAGCAGGACATGCCCCTCGATGCCGTCGCCGCGGATCCGGTAGGCGCCGGCAGGTAGATTGAGGGTTGTGTTGCAACTCTCATTGGCGTCGAGGCGACGTTGGTACAGGACATGGGGGGTCGAGGCAGGCCCGCCCAGGCAATAGGGGAAGTCGTCGATCTCGCGGACCTGGGGATGCGGCCTGAAGACCAACTCGAGCGCCGTGCTGAGGTCGACCTGAAAGTCGATGTCGCACGCCGCGCAGTAGCCGTACGCGGCGATGTCGCCCAGGTCATCGTTGCCTGTCTCGCCTCCTTTGCAGTGTGGACAGACAAGCTGCCACGACATCCGGAGCAGCCCGCCTCGGGTGGCCGCGAGTAACGTAGAGAGAGTGTCGTCGGGGTTGAGCTCTCGGTCGCGTGCGAAACGAAGCGGCCGGATCCGCTGCAGGTCGAGGTCGGGAGAGCGGAGCAGGGACTCGACCAACTGGTCCAGCACGGGGGAGTCGTGCAACTCGCGGGTCGCAAGTGCCAGCCGCTCGACAGAGTCCACCGTGCTCGGGCTGGGCTCGTGCGGCGCGACTGGTAAGCCGGGCCAGGTCAGCCCTGGTGCGGTGAGGTTGCTCTCGGCTTCCAGGAGCAGTTTTTGAATGGGGCCCAGCTGGCTCTCTTTCAAGCCGGCTGCGAATCTCTGGCCTGGCTCGCCACGAGGCTCGATCCAGTACAGGTAGCGGCACAGGCAGCGCGAGTCCGGTTGTGCCGGGTCCGGCTCCAATTCGACTCGAAAGCGCAGGTCAACGAACGGGCCGGCGCTGTAGCTGCGGTGGATCTCGAAGAACTGGTTCTGGTGCCAGGTCGAGGGGTGTTCCTCGCCGACAAACTCGAACCCCATGTGCTGGAAGGAAAACAAGCGTCGGCTGAGGCCTGCTTCCTGGGCTTCGTCCCGGTAGTTGACCCGGGGCAGTCCCGTGGCTGCATTGAGACGCTCGGTATCGGTTACCAGCGGCCAGACCTGAGCTGGCGAGGCGTTCAAGAACAACTCGAAGGAGAGGCTTGGCTCAGACATGGGCGTGCTTCAATTCTTGGAAGTCGAGGGCACCACTGTAGCGTCCACACTGGCTTCTGTCCCGCTGTCGGGGTGTGGCATTGGCTTGCTCGCGGGGCTTATCTCTTTGCGGCTGGCCCGGTGCCGGTGTATCAAATGCGAGGTCCCCCCAGCCAATCTCGAGGAGTGTCGCCGTGAAGTCTTACTACCTGCTGCTTTCCTGCCTCGCTTTCTCGCTGCTTATGACCTCTTGCGGGGAACGCCCTGCCGGCGGCGATGACGACGACGACTCCGCCGGCGACGATGACGATGACTCCACCCCGGGCGCTGACATCGACGGAGACAATTGGGCCGTGCCTCTCGATTGCGACGACAACGACCCCAACAACTTCCCGGGGAATCCCGAGGTCTGCGATGGCGAGGACAACGACTGCGACGGCGAGATCGACGACGGCGTCGAGTTGATCGATCAGGATCTGGATGGCTACACCTGCTCCGTGGACTGTGACGACTCGAACCCGGGCATCAACCCGGCTGCGGCAGACATCCCCGGTAACGGCATCGACGAGGACTGTGACGGGGAGGATGGAGTTCCCGGCGACGACGACGACAGCAGCGGCAGCGACGACAGCAGCGGCAGCGACGACCTGGGCTGCGAGTTGAACTACAACCCGGTGGATGTATGGTCCATCGAGTTGGCTGCATCGGAGACGGTCACGGTTTCTGTAGACACGGTTGCCGCTGATACGGCATTTGACCCCTCTCTCTCGGTACTGGACGGCCTCGATCTGAGCAGCGCGCACCTCGCGGACAATGACGAGGCCTTTGATTGCACCTTCGCACCGACGGAATTTCGCTGCCCGCAGGTGCAATTGACGATGGGGCCGGGGAGTTACGGGATCGTAGTGCTCTCGTACGGCAACTGCACCGGAACGATTGCCGAGTACCAGTTGGACGTCCGCTTGGGCGACGATACTCCGGTAACTACGACAATGACCCACGACGACGTCTGGCCGCCGGCGCGCTGAGCAGCTCTCTAGTTGCTGACGCCGCCCAGGAAGTCCACCAGCGCCGCCGAGAACTCGGCCTCTCGTTCCATGGGCAGGCTGTGCCCGGCGCCCTCGAAGCTCTGCCAGCGAGAGCCGTCGAGGCCTTCGTTGAGCAGCTGGCCGGCGACATAGGGGATGATCATGTCGCGGGTGCCATGCAGCACGAAGGTCGGGCAACGCAACTGTGTCAATTGTTCCCTGGTGCTGAAGCCGACCGTGCACTTCCAGGCATAGGAACGGGCAGGGTTGGCCTCGGGGGTCATGCGGCGAATGAGCGCCAG
This sequence comes from uncultured Rickettsiales bacterium, assembly GCA_964490445.1. Taxonomy (GTDB): domain Bacteria; phylum Myxococcota_A; class UBA796; order UBA9615; family UBA9615; genus UBA6601. Next base: position 59,602 of record CAZBDA010000003.1, read on the forward strand.
CAGTTCATCACCGCTGGGTAGTTCCTGGCTCAGTGTGCCGTCCAGCTGGCTGCGCACCGCGGGATCAGACAGAAAAACGATGGCCATCTCCACCTTGTTGCGGAAGGTCTCGTTCTGCATCGCCTTGTCGTAGCCGTGCAGGGCCAGGTAGCTGAGCGCCGCTCCAAAGGCCGAGCCGCGCTCACCACTGTGCGAGGTGGTGGACACCAGCGTCAGTGACAGCACTCGATCGGGATTGGCCAGCGCGTAGAGCTGGCTGTACATGCCACCCAGGGAGTGCCCCACCAGGTGGAACTGCTCGACGCCCAGCTCGTCCGTGATGGTGCCCAGGTCCGAGGTCAGCGTCTCCATGCCGTACTCGGTGGTGGGCAACTCGGAGTCGCCGAAACCGCGCATGTCGTAGCTGATGGCGCTGTAACCGGCTGCTTTGAGGACGTCTACTGAGCCTGACCAGCGCTTGCGCGAGAAACCCAGGCCATGGACCAGCACCACCGGTTCGCCGTCGCCGCTTCGGTCGACTGCCAGCTTCAGCCCGTCGTGGCTGAGGATCTCAAGCGACATCGCGGTCCAGGAGTGCGGCGATGCCCATGCCGTAGCCCATGCAGATGGAGATGACGCCGTAGCGCTCGTCACGTCGTTCCAGCTCGTTCATCAAGGTCGCAGTGAGGATGCCTCCGGTGGCGCCCAGTGGATGGCCCAGGGCGATGGCGCCGCCGTTGACGTTCAGTCCGGCGGGATCGAAACCAGTATCCGCCAGCCAGGCCATCGGCACCGTCGCGAAGGCCTCGTTGACCTCGGCGAGGGCGACCTCGTCGGCGGTGACTCCTGCTTTGCGGAAGACACGCTTAGTGGCATCGATGGGGCCGGTCAGCATCAACTCAGGGTCGGAACCACAGACATCCATGGCGGCGATGCGGACGCGCGGCGTCAAGCCGAGCTCCTCGCCTTTCGCCCTGCTTCCCACCAGCACAGTGGATGCGCCGTCGACCACGCCCGAGCTGTGACCCGCCGTGATCATTCCGCCCGGTGCCAGTGGGTCGAGGCTGCCGAGCTTCTCGAGGGTTGTATTCGGTCGCATGTGCTCGTCGTACTCGAGCTTGCCCGCCACCGGCACGATCTCGCCGGCGAAGCGGCCGTCTTCCCAGGCGGCCTTTGCCTTCTGCTGGGAGCCGTAGCCGAACTCATCGCACTCAGCGCGAGTGAAGCCCCAGCGTTGGGCGACGCGTTCGGCTGCCTCGTACTGGGAGCACAGATCGAAGCGTGAGGTCATGCTGTCAGGCAGGGCTGCCCAGCTGGAGCCGATGGGCTGACGAGTCATGCTCTCGACGCCGCCGGCTACCACGAGGTCCATCTGTCCGGCCTGTACGGCCATGGCTGCGTTGAGGACGGACTGCAGCCCGGATCCACAAAAGCGGTCCAGGGTATGGCCGGGCACTGAGATCGGAAGGCCGGCAGCGAGAATCGCAGACCTGGCCAGGCAGCCGCCCTGTTCGCCGGCTTGCGAGACACAGCCGACCACCACGTCGTCCACCTGGTCGGCGGGTACCTGGTTGCGCTCGAGGATCGCGGTCAGGGGCACTGTGAACAGGTCGACAGGGTGCACCTCGGCGAGGCTACCGCCGCGCCGGCCGCGCGGCGTGTGCACCGCATCAAAGATGTATGCATCATTCATTTCTCAAGTCCTCGGGTAGCCGAACAGGCGGCGGGCGAGGACAATCCTCTGCACTTCGCCGGTGCCCTCGAAAATGTCGAACACCTTCACGTCGCGGAAGGCCTTCTCGACCAGCTCGTCGTTGCGTACGCCGGCCAGTCCACAGACGTCCATCGCGACGTTGGTGCTGAGCAGGGCGGCAGCCGGGGCGTGCACCTTGGCCATCGACGCTTCGACGGTATTGGTCATCTTGTGGTCCATCTGCCAGGCGGCGCGCCAGCACAGCATGCGGGCGGCGTCGAGGTGGCGTCGGGACATTGCCAGTCGGTCCAGCATCTTGTGCTCGATAGGCGAGCTCGGGTGCTTGCCGAATGCGGCCCGGGCGATCTCGCTGGCCCGGTCCCAGGCGGAGCGGCCGATGCCTACCGCCATGGCGGCGACCATCGGGCGGGTGATGTCGAAGGTGCTCATCGCAGCCTTGAACCCGGACTTGTCGCGGTCGCCACCGAGGATGTTGGCCGCGGGGACCCGGCAGTCCTCGAAGAACAGCGTCGCGGTCTCAGACGCGGTCAGGCCCATCTTCTTCTCGATGCGGCCGATGCTGAAGCCCGGGGTGCCTTTCTCGACCACAAAGGCGCGCTGTCCGGCGCGTCCTGCTTCGGGGTCGACAGTGGCGAACACCACGACCCACGCGGCCCGCCCGCCATTGGTGATGAACATCTTGTTGCCGTCGAGGATGTAGTGGTCGCCCTCCTTGCGGGCTGTGGTTCGGATCCGCGCAACGTCGCTGCCGGCGGCGGCCTCGGTGGTGGCATAGGCACCCCAGGCCGGCTTGTCCTTGTCGGCGAAGGGAGCCTCGAGGAAGCGCTGCTTCTGGTCGTCGGTGCCGAGGATACGAATGGGCGGTGCGCCCAGTCCGGGGCCGGGCAGCGACATGCAGGCTCCCTGGCACCAGTACGCCATCTCTTCTGCGGCCAGGATGGCGGCTCGGTTGACGCGGGAGGGCCCCTCTTTGTCCGAGTGCCTGCCGGTTCCCACGGCGCCGAAGCTGAGCCCGGTGCGGTTGAACGCGGCGAACATCGGGTGGTCTTCGGGGATGGGCTTGCCGCTGCGGTCGGCCTCCAATCCGGCAGGACGCAGCAGCGTCTCGCCAACGTGGCGGATGATCATCAGGACATTGGTGAAGCCTGGGTCGAGTGTGGTGTCGATCACGATGCGAACTCCAGCGGGTCGGGAAGGTCGAAGATGGCCAGCGACGCGTGCAGCTCGCTGAGAATTGCGCCCCCGTACAGAGCGGAGATGGCCCGTACATCGCGCATGCGCTTCTCGACCCGGTGGTCATAGAGGTAGCCGTGCCCGCCGAGGGCCTGCACCGAGCGCTCGCAGACCCGCATCGCCACCTCGCAGGCATGGGCGTGAGCGTTTGCCATCAAGGCCGAATTGCGAATCGATGCTCCCAGCAGCAGTTGTGCCGCGTCCAGATCGGTGGCGGCGTCAGCCAACTGGAAGGCGAGACCCTGGTGGTGTGCGATGGGCTTGCCGAATGCGATGCGCTCCTGGGCGTACTTTGCGGCGGCGTTGTGGGCGTCACGGGCGCCGCCGAGGATGACCGCACCCGCCAACAGGCGGCATTCATCGAGACTCTGCTGGGCCCTGGCAGCGTCGCCCACCTGCTCGCAGTCCGCGCCGTCGAGGGTGACCTCGATTCCGCCGCATGCCTGCAGCCCGCAGGGGCGGGGCTCGAGCACCTCGCAGGTCGGCTTGCTGACGAGGAAGAGGCCGTCGTCCTTGATCAGAACCAGCCAGTCCAACTGGGAGCGGGGTAGCCAGGGGATGGTTCCGCTTGCCTTGCCATTCTCGATCCGGATCCCCGGAGCCACCACCAGGATGCCGTGGCCCTCGGGGACCGTGTCGAGCGCCGCGGCCCCTGGGCCGATGGGGTCCAGCCCGAAGGGCGCCGACGGGTCGCACTCGGCCAGGGCTGTCCACACTGCGAGGCGCTGTGCGGCGTTCAGTCCGGCGTCAGCCCGGTTGATGCCGGCCAGTCCCATCTCCGTGAAGCTGCGGTGCAGGGCCTCGGGATACTCGCGGGCCTGTTCGTGCTCGCGCTCCCGCTCCCCGCGCAGGTGCTCGTCGCCGAAACGGGACGCGGTTTCTGCGAGGAGTTGTTCCTCCTCGGTGATGGCGAAGTCGATCATGGGGTACTCCACGGGGCTCTTTGCGGGGCCCACCTAGTGTAATGTGTCACCTGTTACCTTGTAGTAGAATCCTGCCTGTCGATCAAGGGTCCGAGGTGGCAAATTCAGCAGTTTTGCCTGGGACTGATGGGCGGAGTTCATGGCGCCGCCAGGACCGTTACTGCCGCACAGCTGCCCAGGCCGACCACGTGCGCCAGTCCAACTCGCGCACCGTCCCGCTGCCTCGCCTCTGCCTCGCCGCGCAGGTGAGTCACCAGTTCATACAGGTTGGCGACGCCCGTCGCGCCCAGGGGGTGCCCCTTGCTGAGCAGGCCGCCGCTCAGGTTGACCGGCGTGCGGCCGCCGGCCCACACCGTTCGGTCGTGCAGCAGGCTCGCGCCTGCACCGACCGCGCACAGACCGAGGTTCTCGTAGTGCTGTAGCTCAGCGGTGGCGAAGCAGTCGTGCAGTTCGACAAGGTCCAGGTCTTCGGGTCCCAGTCCGGCTTGCTCGTAGGCCAGCTCGGCGGCCTGGCGGGTGCAGGTGTTGACGTCGGGCATGGCGAGGTTCTGCGGTGTCCAGGAGTCGGTGCGCAGGGCGCTGGCAAGTACCCGTACGGCTCGGGAGAGGCCCAGGGCGCGCGCCTTTTTCTCCGACACCAGGACTACGGCTGCGGCGCCGTCGACGTTCACCGAACACATCAGCTTGGTGTTCGGGTAGGCGATCATCTCGGAACCCAGCACCACTGGCAGAGGCGTCTCGTCCTGGTAGCGGGCCAGCGGGTTGCGGCTGGCGTGCTCGTGGTTCTTGACGCTGACCAGGGCGAAGTCCTCGAGCGTCGTGCCGTGTTGCGCCATGTGCGCCACTCCGGCTTCGGCGAACACTGCCGGCATCAGTCCGGAGCCCAGCACGCCTTCCGTCGGAATCGCTGTGCTCTGGCCGCGGGGACGCAGCAGGCCGGCGCGGCCCATCTGCTCGCAGCCCACCACCAGCGCTACGTCGTGCATGCCTGCCTGCACGGCCGTCCAGGCGAGGCGGAAGGCCGTGGCCCCCGAGGCGCAGGCGTTGGCGGTGTTGACCACTTCGATGCCGGTCTGGCCGATGTGCCGCAGGATCTTCTGGCCGATCATGCCGTTGGCCTGCCAGACGTTGCCGCAGTACAGCGCCTGGATGTCGTGGATCGCGAGGCCGCAGTCGTCCAAGGCCAACAGGGCGGCTTCGGCGCCCATGTCCTGCACCGTTCGCTCGGGAAAGCGCCCGAAGCCAATCATCCCGGCGCCGACGATCCAGCTGGTGCTCATGGCTGCTCCTGTAGCGGCCGGAAGCAGGGTGCCAGGTAGGCTCGCCCCTGTTCGTCGCGCTGCTCCGGCACGAACACGTCCAGCGCGACGGCCATGCCCACTTCGATGTGCTGCGGGTCGGGCTCGATGCCGAGCAGGTTGGCCTTGAGTGTGCCGCCGCCATCCAGGTCGACGACCGCCGAGACGTAGGGCACCGCCACTTCGGGGAAGGATCGGTAGATCACCGAGAACGCGTGCAGTCGCCCGGTGCGGCCGAGCTCTACGCTCTGCAGGCAGTCCCTCTCTCCGCAGCCGGCGCAGTGTTGTCGCGCGTCCAGGAAGGTGGCCGAGCAGTGGCTGCAGCGCTTGCCCTCGAGCACGGGTGCTCGGCCCTCGCGGACCGTGAGGTAGGGAACCAGGGGCAGGGGAGAGTCCATCTCAAGTCCTCAGGCGATGTTCCAGCCCCCGTCGACGACGAAGGACTGGCCGGTGATGTAGGAGGACTCGTCCGAGGCCAGGTAGAGCGCCAGGCCGGCGACTTCATCGGGCTGACCGACCCGTCCCAGTGCGGCGCGGTCTGTGAACTGGCGGCGCAGGGTGTCGTCGGAGACCACGGCTGTGGCCAGCTTGGTGTCGATGAGCCCTGGGGCGATGGCGTTGACGCGAATGCGAGCCGCGCCCAGCTCCATGGCGAGGGTCCGGGTCATGGACAGGATGGCGGCCTTGGTCATGGAATAGACACCCTGCAGCGGCAGTCCGCGCATTCCGGCGATGCTGGCGACGTTGATGATCGAACCGCCTCTGCCCTCGGCCAACAGGCCTTTTGCGACCAGCCGGGTGGCCTCGAAGTAGCCCTTGAGGTTGACCTCGAAGGTCTTGTCCCAGGCCTCCATGGGGGTGTCCAGCATGGGGCCGAAGTAGGGGTTGGTGCCGGCGTTGTTGACCAGCAGGTCGGGCAGGCCGACGTCACTTCGGGTCCAGTCGACCAGGGCTGTGATGTCTTCGGCGCGGCCCGCGTGACAGCTGCGACCGAAGGCCATGCCGGGGTACTCGGCGTTGATTGCCTGGACGGCGCTGTCCACGCCTTCCTGCTTGCGGGACGCGACCACGACCTTCGCGCCCTGCTCTGCGAACGCGCGAGCCGTGGCCAGGCCAATGCCGCGGCTGCCGCCTGTGATGATTGCTACCCGTCCTGCCAGTTGTCCGCTCATCGTCGCACCTGCTGAGTTGCTATGGTGAAGCCGTGTCTGAGACTGCCCCCGCCGAGGCGCTGCTGCTGTCCGTGGAAGAGGGCATCGCTACGGTCACGATCAACCGGCCTGCGGCGCGCAACGCGCTGTCGCTGGAAGTGATGGCGGGGCTGAGCCGCGCCTGGCAGGAAATCGATGCTCGTGATGACATTCGCGTGGCCATCCTGACATCGGCCGACTGCGGCACCTTCTGTGCGGGACTGGACCTGAAGGAAGCGGCGCAGTGCAGGGCAGCCGGCACGGACATTCTGAGCAGGGTGGAGGATCCCTACCAGGACCGTATGCGTGCGCTGCGGGTGCCGGTCATCGCGGCCATGACCGGCCATGTGCTCGCTGGCGGCATGATGCTGTCGCTGAACTGCGATCTGCGGGTCGGCATGGCAGGCACACGGGTTGGCATCACCGAGGTCAAGGTCGGGCGTGGTTCGCCGTGGGCAGTGCCCCTGCTGTGGATGCTGCCGCAGCCCGTGCTGTCGCAACTCATGCTGACCGGCGAGACCCTGGCCATCGAGCGGTTGCAGGAACTCGGCTTCGTCAACTTTGTCGAAGCCGATGCCGATGCGGTGCGCGCGCGCGCCGAGCAGCTTGCGGCGACCATTGCCGAAGCGGCGCCCCTGTCGGTGCAGGCCGGCAAGGCGGCTCTGCGCGCGGGGACCGATCTCGGTTGTGCTGCCGGACTTGCGCAGGCCCATCGGCTCTACGCCCCGGTCTATGACAGTGACGATGCCCGCGAGGGACCGCTCGCTTTTGCCGAGAAGCGTACGCCGAAGTGGAAGGGACGTTAGGCCGTGGGCTAGCACTCGACTGACCCCCTGCTGAGCAACAGGATGCCGTCGCTGTTGCGGCTCTCGAAGAGGAAGCGGCCGGGCCCTGCGTCGCGCACATAGGTGGTGACGGTGTCGCCAGCGATGACCGGCCCCGAAAAGCGCACCGAGACCGACTTCAAGCGTTCCGGATCGCCATCTAATACGCCGTTGACGACTGCGCGCAGCGCAAAGGCCAGGGTGCAGGTTCCGTGCAGGATGACGTCGTCGAAGCCAGCGGCGCGCGCCGCGCTGCGGTCCAGGTGAATAGGGTTGTGGTCTCCGGACGCTTCGGCATAGCACTGAGCATGCTCGCTGGTGACCTCAGTGGCTTCGGTGAATAGCAGGTCACCACGTTTGCTGCCTTCGTCTGTCTGTCCCGCCGTGTTTGCGGGCGGCGGGGCCAAAGCCCGGATGAAGGCAGTCGAGCGACCCTCTACCACCAGGGTGCCGTCCACCAGCAGCTGCTGGCCTACTCGTAGCAACTGCCCGGAGCGCTTGTCTTCTACCGCGAGAATCTCGCCACGGAGTTGCACTGAGTCGTCCGCTCGGATGGGTCGTCGGTACTCGAAGAGCTGCTCGCCGTGCACCAGCCTGCTCTGGTCGCAGTTCAACTCCGGATCACCGAGAACAGCGGGCATCAGGCCGCGCAGCAGCCGGACTGCAAGCAGCGGGTGAGCGACTGGATCGTCGCCGCTGTAGCGCGGGTTGCTGTCTGCGGCGCCGCGGGCAAAGGCGCGCATTGTCTCGGCGTCGACGCGGAGGGTCGGGCCCTGGTAGGTCCGGCCGATGCAGCTGCGATTGAGACCGTCGGTCAAGCTGTCCACTGCTTCGCGATCTGGTCGAGCATGACCTCGGTGGCACCGCCGCCGATGGCATGCAGCCTGGCGTCCCGCACCATGCGCTCGATGGGGCTCTCTCGCATGTAGCCCATGCCGCCGTGGAACTGCTGACAGGCGTACATCACCTCGTTGGCGACCTCGGGGCAGTAGGCCTTCACCATGGAGGCCTCGGCGACGCAGTCGATGCCCTGGTCGAGCAGCCAGGCGGCGTGGTAGACGAGCTGCCGGCCAGCCTCGAGCTTGGACTGGAGCGCCGCGAGGCGGTGGCGGATTGCCTGCTTCTCCAGCAGCGGTGCTCCGAACACCTTGCGTCCGCGCAGGTAGCGCAGGGTCAGGTCGAGCGCATGGCTGGCTTCGGCGGTAGCGACGGCGCCCAGGCAGATGCGTTCCCGCTGGAAATTGTGCATCAGCGCGTAGAAACCCTCGTTCTCGGCTCCGAGCAGGTTGGCTGTGGGGATGCGGCAGTCTTCGAAGACCAACTCCGCGGTGTCTGAGCAGAGGTCGCCGGTCTTGTGCAGCTTGCGTGTTACCCGCAGTCCAGGGGTTCCGCCCTCGACGATGAACATGGACATGCCGCGCGAGGGCTTGGCCTGGGGGTCCGTGACCGCTGCGACGAAGTACAGGTTTCCGTACACGCCGTTGGAAATGTAGGTCTTGGCGCCATTGACTAGCCACTCGTCGCCGTCGCGCTGGGCGCGGGTGCGCAGCGCCGAGACGTCGGAGCCGGCGTCGGGTTCCGACACGGTAATGGCCGTGATGCGCTCACCACTGAGGATGCCGGGCAGGAAGCGCTGCAGTTGCTGCTCGGTGCCGGCGTGCAGCAGGTGCGGTGACGCCATTGCCGCGTGCACCATGACGGTGACCGTGACGCCGCCGAAGGTGGAACGACCGAGCTCCTCGGCGAGCACGACCAGGCCCATCATGCCCATGCCGACTCCACCCAGCTCGGTGGGCGTGATGATGCCGAACAGGCCCATCTCACCCATGCGCCGGAGCAACTCGCGCGGCACTTTGCCGTCCTCTTCCCACTGGTCGCCGTAGGGACGCACCTGTTCGTCGACGAAGCGCCGGACCTGGGCGCGCAGGGCTTCGTGTTCTTCAGTCAGGTAGATCGAAGCCATCTCAATCCCTCTCGGCGAGGAACTTCGCCAACCGCTGGTGGTGCTCGTCGGTGCGGAAGGCCCAGCTCTGCACGTAGGCTTCGTAGTCCAGGGCTGTGCTCAATTCGATGCCGCCGCCGAGATTGAGCGCCATCTTGGTGGCGGCTGCCGCCCGGCGAGGCGTCGCTACGATGATCTGCTCGGCGATCTGCGTGGCGCGTTCGCGCAACTCGTCGTCGGCGACGACCTCGGTGAACAGGCCCAGTTCGCGGGCCTCGTGCGCCTCGACTCGCGCTCCGGTGAGTAGCAGCCACTTCGCGCGGGCGGGGCCTACGAGTCGGGACAGCAGCCAGGTGCAGCCCATGTCTGCGCTGCTGCCGCCGACGCGTCCAAAGGCAAACAGCAGGTCCGCCCGGGAGGTGGCGATGGCGAAGTCACAGGCCAGGGCGAGGGCAGCGCCTCCACCGACGGCCGGGCCATTGAGGGCGGCGATGATGGGCAGGTCCAGTTCGCGCATGCGTCGCACGACGCGGTTGAAGCCACGTACCAGCAGGTACTGGCGCTCCGCTTCCACTCCGTCGGGGTGCAGGACAGCGCCCAGATCGGCGCCGGCGCAGAACACCGAGCCTTCGCCCGAGAGCACGACGACGCGGCAGTCGGGGTCGCTCTCCAACTCGTCGAAGATGGCGAGCATTCGCGCCGGGAAGTCTACGGTCAGGGGGTTGCGTCGCTGTGGCGCGCTCAGGGTGATCCAGGCCACTGCGCCCTTGCGTTCTACGGTAATCGACATCACAGGCCTCCGATGTGCTGAGTGCGCAGGTGGGTCGGCGAGCCGAGTAGCTGGCCGCAGCGGTGGGCGTGGCGAAGGTGTCGGTGCACCGAGCACTCCCAGGTGAAGCCCATGCCGCCGTACAACTGCATGCAGGTCTCGGCTACGAAGCGTGCCCCGTCGGACACGTAGGCCTTGGCCATGGCCGCCGTTCGGTGGTCGTCATCGCTGTCCATCGCTGCCACGAAGCCGCGCATCCCTTCCATGCGGATGGCCATGTCGGCTGCCTTGTGTTGAACGGCCTGCATCGTGCCGATGGCGCGGCCGAACTGCTCGCGAAGACGCAGGTGCTCCAGGATCGTCTCGAGGCACTGCTGGGAACTGCCCAGCATCTCGGCGCACAGGGCGGCGCGGCCGAAGCTCTCGGTCCGGCACAGGGCCTGGGCGATCCTATCTGCGGACACCTCGGCGATTGCCTCGCCGGTGGCGGGCACCTCGACCGAGGACAGCGGGAAGGTAGGGTCGATCACCTCGAGCATGTGGGCCTGCAGCTCTGCCGTGGGCAGCGCCCGCAGGTGTCCCTGTGCGAAGACCAGCACCTCGTCTACCTGCTCTGCAAAGGGCAATAGCGCAGCTCCGGGGGTGACAGACCACGAGAAGCTGGTCGGGTCCAGCAGCAGCGAACACCAGCCCGGCCGCGCTGCCAATCCGAGATCCAGCAGGAGCAGCCGGGCTGCGGCACACTGCAGGTAGGGAACCCGGCCCAGGGCCCGACCCAGTTCGCCATGTACGGTCATGGCAGCGCTGCGGGACGTGCCATTGCCGTCGATCAATTCGAGCAGGCCGAGCTCGCCGAACTGCTCGCGTAATGCCTCGGGCTGGTCACGTAGCAGCCGACTGAGGGTCTGTTGCAGCAGGTCCTGCTCGAAGGTTTCGCTCATCTCAATTCCGCGGCAGGTCGACGAGGTGACGGGAGATGACGAGGCGCTGGATCTGGCCGGTGCCCTCGACGATGTCCAGGGCCTTCACGTCGCGATACAGCTTCTCGCACAGGTGGTCGCGGAGCACGCCCGCGTCTCCCAGGATGTCCATGGCCATGCTGCAGGCGGACAGGGCGACGGGCGGCGCGTAGGCCTTGCTGATGGATGCTGCGAGGCTGGCCGGCTTGTCGTGATCGAGCAGCGCCGCTGCCTTCCAGCAGAGTAGAAAAGCGGCACGCAGCCTTCTCTCCATGTCCGCCAATCGATCCAGGATCCGGTCGTAGCGCGCAATGGGCCGGCCTACCAGGTAGTGCTCACGGACAAAGCTCTGGGCGTGCTCGAAGGCAGCGCGACCGATGCCGACCGCCATCGCTGCCATGCCTGGCCTGGAGACCTCGAAGGCCTTCATGGCGGATTTGAAGCCGTCCCGGGCGCGAGTTCCCTGGTATGCGGCTTCGCCGCCCAGCAGGGCGTCGTCCGGCACCAGGCAGTCCTGCAGGAAGAAGCTGGCGGTCTCGTAGGACTTGAGTCCCATCTTCTTCTCGAGTCGCGGCGTGGTGAAGCCGTCGGCTGAGGGCGGGACGACGAAGACCCGGTGCCCGGCGCGGCCCTGCTCGGGGTCGATGGTGGCGTAGATGATGACCCAGTCCGAGCGAGGCGAGTTGGAGCAGAAGGACTTAGCGCCGTTCAGCAGCCAGCCGCCGTCGGTCTTGGTGCAGCGGGTGGCGATGCGGGCGACATCGGAGCCGGCGCCTGGCTCAGTCATGCCGAAGGCTGCCCAGCGTGGCCGCGAGGGGTCCAGGAAGGGGTGCAGGAAGCGCTCGCGCTGCTCGTCGGTGCCGATCGCCATGACCGTTGGCCCGCCCAGGCCCGGACCCGGCAGGCTGACTGCCATGCCCCGGTCCCAGTAGGCGTGCTCCTCCATGGTCAGTACGGTGCGCCGGGCTGCCCAGCGGTCGCCCGCGAAACGGTCGCCGCTGAGGTCTGCCTTGACGATCTCGCTCATGCGGCCGGAGCTCGCATACCACTGGTAAAACGGGTGGTCGGCCGGGTGTGGGCCGCCTTGTGCATCGGCGGTGAGGCCGAGGGGTCGCAGGTGCTCTCGGCCCATCGTGCGGGCCTGTTCGAGTACGTCCAGCAGGTGTCCGGGGACTGGGATCCAGTTCATGCTCCAGCCTCCCGAAGTCGCCTGTCCATGGCGTCGCCGAGGTCGGCCTTCGCGCCATCGACTCCGCCGGCCAGCAGGGCGACTGCCCGTGCTTCGCGCATCCACTTTTCTACCGGGTAGTCCTCGACGTAGCCGTGGCTGCCGTGCAGTTGGACACCGAGATCGGTGGCGAACAGGGCGCACTCGATGGCCTGCACAAAGGCGCCATGGCAGCCACTCGCGTCGCCCTGGTCGAGGCTTAGCGAAGCGTCGGCGACCATCAGACGTGCCGCGTCCACGGCGATCTCCATGTCTGCGAGCAGGAATGCCACGGCCTGGTGGTGCGCGACCTTGCGTCCGAAGGTAACGCGGTCCAGGCAGAAGGCGCGGGTCTCGGTGGAGGCTGCCTCGGACAGGCCGACCAGCACTGCGGCGAGGTACAGGCGCCAGCTGCCACGCAGCGCCGTCGCCTGGTCGCGGCTGAGATCGGTCGTCCAACTCGGCTCGACGCCGTCCAGCTTTGCGGAGCAGGCGCCGACCGCATGCAGCGCGCCCGGCACTGCCGCACACAGCGAAGCCTGGTCGGTATTTACAGCATGCAGCCTCGTTCCCTGCAGCACGAAGATCGTGTCGCAAGACCCTGTGGGCAGGTAGGGGATGTGGCCGTGCAGCGCGCCGCCGTCTTCGCTGATGCGCTCGTCCTGGTCGACAAAAAAGGTCGGCGACCAGTGTCGGTCGGCGAGCGCGCTGGCCACCCTCTCCGCTACCGGGGCACAGTGCAGTAGAGGCGAGCAGACCCACGAGCGGCGGTCCAGGCACAGCGCCGCCGCGGCGTCGCCAAAGGCCAGCGCCTCCATGCACAGGGTCTTGGTACGGCGTCCCAGGGCGAAGCCATCGGCTGATTCGGGCCAGTCCATCTGCAGGAAACCCAGCTGATCGTAGCTGCCGGCAAAATCACCAACGCCGTCGCTCTCGATGTCGCGGGTGGCGCTGCGCAGGCTACGGGCAAAGGCCTGCGCCTGGTCGAGGATCGCCGTCTGTTCGTCGCTGAGCAGGAGGTCCATCAGATGCCGAATACCTTCTCGGCGCAGCCCCACAGCAGTTGCTCGCGAGCCTCGGGCTTGAGGCCCAGCTCGTCGACCTGGTCGATGCACTCCTGGGGCATGAGGATCGGGTAGTCGGTGCCCCACATGACCTTGCCCCGGCCGCGGCTATTGATGAACTGCACCAGCTTCGGGTCCCAGTACTTGGGCTTGTGGGCACAGGTGCCAATGAACACGTTGCTGTGCTTCCAGGCCAGGGCGATGAGTTCCTCGCACCAGGGCCAGCCGGTATGGGAGGCGACGAATTTCAACTCCGGGAAGTACAGGGCGATGTCGTCGACGAGAATGGGTCGACCCAAAGCCGATGGCATCCGTTCTCCGGAGTGCCCCACCTGGGCGGTGACGGGAATGCCGAGCTCCTGGCACTTTGCGTAGAACGGCCAGACGTCGCGCCCGTTCAACGGCGTGCCGAACCCGTAGGGGTGAAAAAAGGCCGCCTTGAAGTTGTGGTTGCGGACCAGGTATTCGATCTCGGCGACCCCCTTCATCCGCTCGTACGGATTGATGCGGGCGACGCCGTAGTAGTTGTCGGGGAACTCGTCGATGAGCGGGATCACGTCCTCGGGGTCGACGGAGTGGACCGCACCGGGCCGGTCGTAGGAGCCGAGCGCCGAGATGGGGATCAGGACCTTGCCGATGCCTGCCGGCACCAGCACTTCGCGTAGGAACTCAGCGGCCGTGTGACCGGTGAGGCGCTCCTCAATCCCCCACCATTGCATCACCTCGTACACATCGGGGTTGTCGACGAAGATCTTCTTCAGGCCAGCGGCGGTGAAGACGTTGCAGAAGTAATCGATGATACGACCGGACACGGCGGCTCCAAGCTCAGGGGTGCATGTAGAAGCCACCGGAGCCGTTGATCACCTGGCCCGTGAGGTAGCTGTCGGTGGCGAGGAAGGTGACGATGTGCGCCATGTCCTCGGGACTGCCGGTCTTGCCGGTGACCGAGCGCGAACGCAGGTCTTCGAAATAACCGGGCGGGTAGATGCGGGCGAGATGTTCGTTCCAGATGAGGTCCGGGGCGACGCAGTTGACGCGGATGCCATGGGGGCCGACTTCTGAGGCCACGGCACGGGTCAGTGCCATGACGCCGGCCTTGGCGGCGGAATAGGCCGAGTCCCCCGAACTGAAGGGCACCCAGCCCGCCCCGGAACTGATGTTGATGATGCAGCCGCTGCCTCGTTCGACCATGGCCGGTAGAGCAGCGCGCAGGATGTAGAACTGGCTGGTCAGGCAGGCGTCCATGGTGGCGTTCCAGGAATCTGTGCTCATCTCCCAGATGGGCGCCGGAAGGTTGCGGGCTGCGTTGTTGACGATGATGTCGATGCGGCCCTTGTCCTCTTCCACCGTGCGGATGACCTCGGCGACTGCCTGCTCGTCGGTGACGTCCAGCGCCAATCCCAGGAAGTCGCGACCAAATTCTTCTTGCAGTGCCTGCGTAGTCTCCTGGGTGCGCCGCTCGTGCAGGTCGGTGACGACTACCTCGGCACCTTCCGCGGCGAGCGCACGGGCGGTGGCCCGGCCGATGCCCGCGCCGGCTGCTGCGGTGATGAATGCGACCTGGCCCTGGAGTTTCACAGGTCCCCCAGGCTGCCGAGGGTTTCCAGCGATGGACGCCAGCCAGCGAAGGTTGCAGCGACCCCCTCGACGCTCCAATCGTCCTCGCTGCGCGCGTCAAGCTTGGAGTGGGGGTGGCTGAACAGGCCGATGGAGTCGCCCGAAGCGCGCAGGATCTGGCCGGTGATTCCCTCGGCAGCATCGGAGGCGAGAAAGCACACCAGCGGCGCGATGTGTTCGGGTCGCTGCGCCTTCATGTCCGCCATTCCGTCCTCGCCGAGGTGTTCGATCAGCACCTTCTCGGGAATGGCTGAAACCAGCCGTGTCCAGGCGGTGGGAGCGACCGCGTTGACGCGCGTGCCGCGTCGCGACATCTCCTTGGCCAGCGACAGGACAAAGCCGCACACAGCAGCCTTGGCGGCGCCGTAGTTGCACTGTCCGACGTTGCCGGCCAGCCCTGAGGTCGACGTCATGCAGATGATGCTGCCGCCCGGGGCCTCGGGATCTTCCCGCTTGCGTGCGACCAGGTGCTGGACCACCGGTTGGGTGCAGGTAAACAGGGCGCGAACGTGGATGCCGTGGACCTCGTCCCAGGCGGCCTCGGTCATCTTGTGGAACATCGCGTCGCGGCAGACCCCTGCGTTGTTGACCAGCACATCGACTCTTCCCCAGGTGTCCAGGGCGGCGTGGGTCAGGGATGCGCCTCCTTCGGTGGTGGATACGTCGCAGGGCACGCCGACTACCTCACCGCCGGCTGCCGTGAGGGTACTGACGGCCTCTGCGAGGGGCTCTGGGTCGATGTCGTTGAGCACGACCCTGGCGCCGCGCCGCACCATCTCGTCGGCGATGCCGCGGCCGATGCCGCGCGCCGATCCGGTGACAATGCAGACCTTGTTGTCGAGGCGGATCACGGGTTCAGTCACGGGGTCTCTCCTCTCGGGGCAGGCCCAGAAAACGCTGGGCGATGACGTTGCGTTGCACCTCGGAGGTGCCGGCGTAGATGGTCTCGGCGCGGGTGAACAGGTAGCCGAGTGGCCACTTGCCTTCGCCCTCGGCACCGTCGCCGGTGCGCTGCTGCTGGTAGGGCCCGAGGATGTCCAGGGCCAGCTCCATGAGTCGTTGGTGTGCTTCCGACCACATCACCTTGATCACCGAGGACTCGGCACCGGGGGAGCGTGTCTTCGCCCAGGTCGGCAGGTAGCGACCGATGGTGTGGCGCAGGGCCTCGGCCTCCTCGGAGCAGCGCGCCAGGCGCTGAGCTATGTCCTGGTCTTCGATGGCTGGGCTTGCGCCGCGCATCGTTCGGCGAGCCAGTTCGGCCACCTCGCTGACCTGGTAGCGGAAGTCTGCGGTGCGGGCGAAGAAGTTGATGCTGCGCTCGTAGCCCAAGGTGGTCATGGCGACCTTCCAGCCACCGTGCAGCTCGCCGAGCAGCGCATCTTTGGGCACCTTTACATCCGTGAAGAACACTTCTGAGAACTCGTGGGAGCCGGTGATGGTGGTGATGGGCACCGCCTGGATGCCGGGGCTCCTCATGTCGACGACCATGGCGGAGATGCCCCGGTGGCGCGGGCGATCCGTGCTGGTGCGGGCCAGCAGGTAGCACCAGTCGGCTTCGCTGCCCAGGGTGATCCAGACCTTCTGGCCGTTGACGAGCCAATGGTCGCCGCAGTCAGTGGCGGTGGTCTGCAGAGCGGCGAGGTCGGAGCCTGCCTTCGGCTCGGAGTAGCCCTGGCACCACAGGTCGTCACCGGCAAGGATGCGCGGCAGGAAGTGTTGCTTCTGCGCCTCGCTGCCGTGCGCAATCAGGGTCGGGCCGATGTAGCCGACGGCGTTGCGGTTGATGAAGTCTGGCGCGCGTGCCGCGGCGAACTCTTCAGCAAAGGCGGCCTCCTCCAGTAGGGTCAGGCCCTGCCCACCGTATTGCTCGGGCCAGGACAGGCCGAGCCAGCCCGCTTCGTAGAGCATGCGGCTCCACTGCCTGCGGATGGTGAGGAACTGCTGCTCGCCGTGGGTCTCGGCGGAGGCCGAGCGCCAGTTCTCTGGCAGGTTGTCGGCGATCCAGCGCCGGGCCTCCTGGCAGAACTCATTCATGGTTCAGGCCAGCGCCACTGGCAGCGCCTTGAGGCTGCGCATGATGATGGTGGGTTGCCACTGCAGTTCGCTGTCGGGCACAGCGAGGCGCATGGCCGGGAAGCGGTCGAGCAGGGCGCGGAAGGCAAGGCGTGCTTCGAGGCGCGCCCCCGGCGCGCCGCCGCC
>CAZBDA010000003.1:76529-109446 GCA_964490445.1 uncultured Rickettsiales bacterium
GGGTGGGGGGGGCCCCCGGGGGGCGCCGACGCAGTAGTGGATGCCCTTGCCGAATGCGAGGTGGCGGTTGGGACTACGGGCGAGGTCCAGGCGGTCCGGTTCGTTGAAGTGTGCGGGGTCGCGGTTGGCGCCAGACCAGAACATCAGGATCCGCTGGCCCTGCTCGACTCGCTGACCGCAGATCTCGGTGTCGCGTTGCGCCCAGCGCACCGTCGACTTGGCGGGGCTGTCGAAGCGCAGCAATTCCTCGATGGCTGTATCCATGAGTTCCGGTTTGGCCTGCAGTTGTCTGCGCGCCGGATCATCGCGGAGCAGCGCGAGGATGCCGTTGGCCAGCATGTCCTTGGTCGTCTCGTGGCCACCGAAGATGACCACCATGGCGGTGGCGATGACCTCCCGCTCGCTGAGCAAGCCGGCGGCCTCGGCCCTGGCGAGGGCGGACATGAGGTCGTCCCGCGGGTGCTCGCGGCGTTCTTCGAGGAGCGCGGTGAAGTACTCGGCCATGTCGTCCAGCTGGGCTCGAGCGCGGCCGTAGCGGTCGCTTTCGCCGAGGGTCATGAACATGATCGGGGCGACTCCGTCGGCCCACGGCTGAACGCGGTGCAGGTCGGCCGCTGGCAGGCCCAGCATGGATCCGATCACCGCCGTAGTGAGGGGGTAGGCGAAGTCCGCCACGAGGTCCAACTCGCCGCCTTCCAGTGCGCCTGCCAACAGCTTATCGATGTGCTCGCAGAGGACTGGCTCGAGGCCACCGATAGCGGAGCGGGAGGTAAAGGCCTCGGCGACGGCGTTGCGCAGGCGGGTATGTAGGGGAGGGTCCTGGGAGCCGAGCCACAGGCCGAGCCAGGAAAACACCGCCTGCTGATCCTCGGTGGGTGTCTTCATCCGCGCAAAGGGCTGGTACTTGTCGTTGGACAGGGCGGGGTTCCGGTGTGCTTCGGCGATGCCGTCATAGGACGTCATCACCCAGCCCTTCCAGCGCGGGTTCCAGTGGATCGGCGCCTGCTCGCGGAGTGCTCGCAGGTAGGGGTAGGGATCGCGGATCACCTCGGGCGAGAGCAGGTCGTCAGAGGCTGGGTTCTGCGTCATCGCCGGTCGGTCTTCCCCGCGCGCGATCCAAAGTGATCGCCATGAGAGTGCAAAGTGTAAGGTGTCACGTTATAGTTTACAAGCTGCGGCGAACCATAAGGAGGGCAGAGGTGAAGACCGTGTCGATGGGAGCGGGTTCCGGCTTCTGGGGAGACCTCATGGAGCCCGCCGTGGAGATGGCTGAGCGCAGCGAGATCCAGTACCTGGGCTTTGATCACCTGAGCGAGCTGACCATGGCGATCCTGTCGCGACGGCGGGCGAAGGATCCGGGCCAGGGCTACATCCCCGATGCCGTGCCCTGGATGCGTGCCATCCTGCCTGCAGCCCGGCGGCGCGGCATCCGCATGATCAGCAACGCCGGCGGGGCCAATCCGAGAGCCTGCGCGGAAGCGGTCGCTGCCGTGGCCCGTGACCTGGGTCTGGACGGGCTCCGCATCGGCATCGTCGGTGGAGACGACGTGCTCGGTCGTCTGCCTGAGCTCGAGGCTGGAGGATGGGACTTCACCAACATGGACACCGGGGAGCAGGGCATCGGCCGGATCCGGGATCGGCTGGTGGCAGCGAATGCCTACATCGGTGCCCAGGGGATCTGTGAGCAGCTCAGCGCCGATGCCGACCTGGTCATCGCTGGCCGCGTCTCGGACAACGCTCTGTACGTGGCGCCGCTGATGCACGAGTTCGGCTGGCACTACTCGCCCGAGCACACCGACAAGCTGGCAGCGGCGATCACGGTCGGTCACGTCATCGAGTGTGCGTCGTGCGTCACCGGTGGCATGTCGAGCATGTGGCGGATCTCTGAGCAGGGACGCGAGGTGGGTTTCCCCATCGCCGAGTTCCGCGAGGACTGCGAGGCCGTGATCACCAAGACGCCGGATTCGGGCGGGGTGGTCAACGAGTGGACGGTCAAGGAGCACCTGCTCTACGAGATCCAGGACCCGCGCCGCTATGTCATGCCCGATGGGGTGGCGGATTTCACCTCGGTACAGGTCCATGACGAGGGTGCGAACCGTGTCCGCTTGAGTGGAATGCGAGGAGCGCCCCGGCCCGAGCACGCCAAGGCCTGCCTGGCCTACCAGAACGGCTGGATCGGAGAGGGCATGGCCTTCTTTCCCTGGCCCTGCGCCCTGGAGAAGGCGCGCTTTGCCGCGCGCTGGCTCGAGCAGCGCATGGAGCGACTGGGGGTGGCCTTTGCAGACCGACGGGTCGACTTTGTCGGTGTCAACATGCTGCAGGGCCAGGCGGCGCCCGAGCCCGACTACGACGCCAACGAGGTGGGTCTACGTTTCGCGGTGCGCGCCGACGATCGGCAGAGCGCCGAGCTGATCCGACGTGAGATTACCCACCTGTGGACTATGGGACCGGTGGGCTCGTCCATTGGCGTGCCGGCGCGGGTGCGGCCGGTGGTGTCCCTGTGGCCAACGCTCATTCCCTGGCAAGCGGTGACGCCGTGGACCGATCAACTGGTGGTGAACTGATGCCGATGGTGACCCTGGATAAGCTCGCCTACGCCCGCTCGGGTGACAAGGGCGACGTCTGCAATATCGGTGTCATGGCCCGCACGCCGGACATCTACGAGTTCCTGCTGGCCGAACTCAGTGGCGAACGCATCGCTGCGCACTTCGGGGAGATGGTGCGTGGCGAGGTCGAGGTGTACCCGATGACTAACATTCACAGCGTCTCGGTCGTCCTGCGTGGTGCGCTCGGCGGCGGCGCGACCACGACGCTTCGCTACGACCAGACAGGCAAGGCCATGGGCTCGGCGCTGCTGCGCATGCAACTGGACGCCAGCGAAGAACTCATCGAGCAGGGCCGCCGACAGGAGCAGTTGCTGAGAGCGGGCGCCTGAGCTCGGCGACGGCTCTCCAGCGAGCGCAGCAATTCGCCCGCCGGCTTGTCGGTGCCACTGCCGATCCGGGTCCGCTCGGAATGGACTCACACACCTATGGCCAGCCTGCGATCTGCTCGGCTTCTGTGTGTTGGTCCGGGGGCAGAAGGTAGGAAATGACCGTTCGTCCGTCGTCGAGCTGCACGGAGCCGCGCAGGTAGAAGTGCGGATGTCCTTCGAGGTGGTCTAAGGTGGCGAGGGTTGCAGAGCCGACCGAGTAAAGTTCACCCGCAATCGACGAGCTCCCGTGTTCCCGTAGTGCCGGAAACGAGCCCAGCGATACCAACGTGTACGCCCCTGCAGTACGCACCGAGCCCAGGAACTGGGCGCCATCGAGGTAGCGATGATTGCGCTGACCACGCATCAAAGTGCCGTACACGAAGACCAGCGACTGTCCACCTGCCGTCATGAGACCCCTCGGTTTCGCGTATCTGCGCTTTATTCCTGTCTGCCGGAGTGCTAAAGATGCGCGCCTCTTCGAGAATTCACCACGCTGGCTTCTTACCGCGGGGTCGCGAGATTAGCTACGAGATGAACCAGTTCCTCTACATCCCGTCAGTCTTTGCAGAAGCTGTGGGCTGATGCGCTGGTCTCGCGTCTGTATCGAAGCGATCCACTACCTGCTCCCCGAGGAGCGGGTCAGTTCGGCTGATCTCGAGTCGCGGCTGGCCCCCCTGTACGAGCGTTTTCATCTCGGAATGGGCCAACTCGAGACCCTGACAGGCGTCGAAGAACGACGCTTCTGGCCAAGTTCCCCGAGCCTTTCGGGGATCGCTGCCGAAGCGGGCCGCGCGGCGCTGGAGAAAGGCGGAGTGGCGGCCCGGGACGTCGGAGTCCTCATCTACGGCGGAGTGTGTCGTGAGAACCTCGAGCCTGCGACTGCCTGCGCGGTTGCTGAGCAGCTGGGGGTCGGTGGTGAAGCGGTCGTCATGGACCACGCCAACGCCTGCCTGGGCGTGCTGAACGGCATCGTTACGGTCGCCAACATGATCGAACTCGGCCAGGTACGTGCAGGCATGGTCGTCTCGGCGGAGAGCGCCCGTGAGATCGGTGAGGCGACCATCGAGCGGATGCTGGGCGAGAACTCACTGGAGACCTGGAAGAGTTGCCTCGCCAGCCTCACGGGAGGCTCCGGCGCTACCGCGGTCTTGCTTACCGACCGGGAATTGTCATACAGCCAGCGGCAGCTTGTCGGTGGTGTCGCCTTTGCCGCGCCCGAGCACCACCGGATTGCCCGCTGGGGACCCGCCAGTGGAATGCTGGGTGAGAGTTCCTGGGTCATGGAGACCGACGGCGTTGCAGTGCTGGACAACGGCGTAGAGTTGGGACAACGCACCTGGAAGCGATTCCTGGCCGAGATGGGCTGGAGCAGTGACCAGGTCGACAAGGTGATCTGTCACCAGGTGGGCTCGGCGCACCAGAAGGCGATCCTGCAGGCCCTGGAGATCCCCCAGGAGCGCGAGTTCTCCACCTACCGTGATCTGGGCAACATTGGCACAGTCTCTCTGCCGCTGACCGCAGCGCAGGCCGAGGAACAGGGTTTCCTCAGCCAGGGCGATCGGGTCGGCTTTCTTGGCATTGGCACGGGACTGAACTGTGTCTTTCTTGGCCTGGAATGGTGACAATGCCTGTTGATCTCGAACCCTTTCGAGATCAGTACCCCTGGGACAGTCGTTGGTTCGAACGCCACGGCCTGCGGATGCACTACCTGGACGAGGGCCGCGGCGAGCCCCTGGTCATGGTGCACGGCAACCCCTCGTGGTCGTTTTTCTGGCGCAAGCTGGTGGCCGGACTCAGTGACAGCTACCGCACGGTGGCCCCTGACCACGTGGGTATGGGGCTCAGCGACAAGCCCGGCGACGAGAGCTACCGCTATACGCTGGGCAGCCGCGTGGACGACCTCGAAGCTCTGCTCGAGCACCTTGAGATCCGCTCTGACATCACCTTGGTCCTGCACGACTGGGGCGGCATGATCGGCCTTGCCTTTGCGGCCCGGCATCCCGAGCGCGTGAAGCGGCTGGTGCTCACCAATACCGCCGGCTTCCTGCTGCCAGAGGGTCGCGGCCTGCCCTGGCAACTCTGGCTCATCAAGCACCTGCCCTTTGCCGTGCCGGTGCGTGGCTTCAACGCGTTCTGCCGCGGAGCGCTGAGCTTGTGCTCGACTCGTCCCGGGCGCATGACTGCGCAGATCAAGGCCGCCTACCTGGCACCGTACGACTCCTGGGCAAATCGCATCGCTGTGCATCGTTTCGTGCAGGACATCCCAATGCGAAAGGGTGACCCCGCATGGGATCTCGTCAAGGGAGTCGAGGGGTACCTCGAGGCCCTGCGCGGGCTGCCCGTGCAGATCCTCTGGGGCGAGCGGGACTTCGTCTTCGATCAGCACTTCCTGGCCGAGTGGCGCCGTCGCCTTCCCGAGGCCGAGTTTCACACCTTTCCCGATTGCGGCCACTACCTGCTCGAGGACGCCCACGAAGAGGTGACACCCCTGGTACGAGATTTCCTGGCCCGCAATCCCCTGGCCGGGCACGCGGCTTGAGTGGCATCACCTGCAACATTGCCAGCCACTTGCCGGCAATGGCCGCCCGGCAGCCGAACAAGGCAGCGCTCGTCGCGGTAGCAGGACGCGGTGCCGATGGCCGGGCACGCTATCGGCAGTTCAGCTTCGCCGAACTCAATGAAGCCAGTGACTGCTATGCGCGGGGCCTCGAACGGGTAGGCATCTGCCGCGGAGTCCGCACTGTGCTCATGGTGCGGCCGAGCCTCGAGTTCTTCGCGCTCGTCTTCGCCCTTTTCAAGGTGGGTGCAGTGCCCGTGCTGGTCGACCCGGCAATTGGCCTGAAGAAGCTGCGTACCTGTCTGCAGGAAGTCGAGCCCGGGGCGTTCATTGGCCTGTCTGTCGCCCACGTGGCGCGGCTGCTGATGGGTCGCGCACTGGCTTCGATTCGGGTCAACGTGACCGTCGGCGCACGCTGGTTCTGGGGTGGCTACCGACTACGGCAACTCAAGGACGAGTCCGGGCCCGCCTACGTGATGGCAGACACTGAGCCCGACGAGACGGCGGCCATTCTTTTTACTTCGGGTAGTACGGGGGTGCCCAAGGGTGCCATCTACAGCCACGGCATGTTCTCGGCCCAGGTCGACATGTTGGCTGCCATGTATCGTTTTTCCGACGATGAGATCGACCTGCCCACCTTCCCGCTGTTCGCCCTCTTCGATCCCGCGCTGGGCATGACCGCCGTGTTGCCGGAGATGGACTTTGCCAAGCCGGGCAGCGCCGACCCGGCGCTGCTCGTCGAGGCGATCACGGACTACGGCTGCACCAACATGTTCGGCTCGCCCGCGTTGCTACGAAACCTCGCTCAGTATGGCCGGACAGAAGAGTTGAAGCTGCCGTCTTTGCGCCGGGTGCTGTCGGCCGGTGCTCCGGTTTCTCACGAGGTTCTGCGGGGGATCACGGCGATGCTGACGGAAGGCGCCCAGGTGTTCACTCCCTACGGTGCCACCGAGTCGCTGCCGGTCGCCAACATCGGGAGCGCGGAAGTGCTCGCTGAGACCGCCGCCGCGACAGCGGCCGGCCAGGGGATCTGTGTCGGCAGGCCCGTCGACGGGATGAGCGTGCGGATCATCAAGATCAGCGATGAACCCATCGCGACCTGGTCCGAGGACCTGCTGGTCGAGGATGGCATGATCGGTGAGATCACCGTGCAGGGTCCGGTGGTCTCGGCTGCCTACTGGGCCCGGCCCGAGCAGACCGCTGCTGCCAAGATCCGCCGCGACGACGGCGCCGTCGTTCATCGTATGGGAGATCTCGGCTGGCTCGACCCGCAGGGGCGGCTGTGGATGTGTGGACGCAAGAATCACCGCGTCGAGACCGAGCAGGGAGCGCTGTTCACGATCCCTATCGAACGCATCTTCGACACTCATCCCGGGCTCTCGCGCACGGCGCTGGTCGGGACCGGCCCACGCGGCAGCCAGCGGCCCCTTCTGCTGGTCGAGCAGAACGGCCTCGCTGTCGATCTCGGTTTCGATGCACTCTGCTCGCAGCTCCGCGAACTTGGTCGCAGGTACGAGCCAAGCAGGTCTATCGACGAGTTCATGCTGTACCCCGGTAGCTTCCCCGTAGATGTGCGCCACAACGCCAAGATCAACCGCGAGGAGCTCACTCTCTGGGCGCAGGGTCGCAGCTCATGAAGACCTTGGTTACCGGCGGCGGCGGCTTCTTGGGCTCCGCCATCGTCCGCATGTTGGTAGAGCGCGGTGACGAGGTGCGGGTGCTGGCGCGCGGGGAGTACCCCGAGTTGGCGGTGCTCGGCGTCGACACCGTGCGCGGCGACATCCGCGACCTCGATGCCGTGACCCGAGCCTGTGGTGGTTGCGACGCAGTCTTTCACGTGGCTGCTAAGCCGCCGCCTTGGGGTCTCCGCGCCGACTACGAGTCCATAAACGTTGGCGGTACCCAGGCGGTGTTGGACGCCTGTCGCGCTGCCGGAGTCGGGCACCTGGTCTACACCAGCACGCCAAGCGTGGTGGCCGGCGACGGCGATGCGGAAGGTCAGGACGAGAGCGCTCCCTATGCGCAGCAGTTCCTGGCTGACTACCCGCGCACCAAGGCTGCGGCGGAACGGCGTGTGCTGGCCGCGAACGAGGCGAACCTGCGCACTGTGGCCCTGCGGCCACACTTGATCTGGGGACCTGGCGACCCGCACTTCCTGCCGCGCTTCGTAGCGAAGGCGCGCAGCGGCCAACTGCGGCGCATCGGCGCGGGTGATCCCCTGGTGGATACCGTGTACGTGGACAACGCGGCACAGGCGCACCTGCTGGCGGTCGACCGGCTGGTGGCCGGCGCCGAGGTGCACGGAAGGGCTTACTTCATCAGCAACGGCGAGCCCATCGGCGTGTGGACGATGGTGGACAGGATGCTTGCGGCGGCTGATGTCCCGCCTGTTCGCGGCCAGGTCCCGCGCTGGCTGGCGTCTTCGCTGGCGTCGGTGATGGAAACGAGTCACCGCCTGTTTGGTCTATCGGGAGAGCCCCGGCTGACCCGCTTCCTCGTGCACGAGGTGACCCGTGCCCACTGGTTCGACATCAGCGCCGCAAAGCGGGACCTGGGCTACGAGCCATTGGTGTCCCTCGATGAGGGCTTCGAGCGTCTCCAGGGTTGGTGCCGAGAAAACGCTTTGTTTGCAGCGGGTTGAAGCGGCGATCGGACTTCGCTTCGGTTGCTCTCTCACGTACCTGGGTTTCGCGCGTAGGCGCGCTCCATTATTATCCCAAGGGTCTCTACTCTAATGGAGAGGTGCGCCGGCTTTATGGCTCAACAGATCGGCCCGGAAATCAAGTCAGAGGGCGAAGGCCCGCGGATGCTCCAAGAAGGAGACCGGTTCGGGGGTTCTAACGGCCGTCGTTTCCTGGTTGAGGGGCGTGCCGGGGCTGGTGGCCAGGCCATGGTCTTCCGGGTGCGCGACACACGCCTCGACCGGCTGGCAGCGGCGAAGGTCTCTACTGCCCACGAGACGCGCCAGAAGCAGATGTTTCTCGAGCGCTTCGAGCGCGAGTTGCAGTTGTCGTCCCGAGTCAGCCATCCGCATGTCCTGCAGGTCTATGACTGCGGCGAGCTCGAAGGGGGAGCCCCCTACGTCTTGCTGGAGTGGATGGATCGCGGCGACCTGGTGGGCTTCATCGATCGAGCTCGAAAATCCGGTCGGCACCTGCCGTACCCATTCGTGCGCTACTACGGCCAGTCGCTGGCGGCTGCGCTACGAGCGGTGCACGGAGCGCAGATGGTGCACCGTGATGTGAAGCCCGACAACGTCTTGATTGCCCATGACGGGGTCGCCAAGCTCACGGACTTCGGCATCGCCAAGGACATCAGCCCCGACGCGATCCGGCTCACCGAAATGGGTCAGACCATGGGCACCCTGGGCTTCATGGCGCCTGAGCAGTTGGCCGGCCTGCCCGGTCCCCAATCGGACATCTTCAGCTTTGGCATCACCTTTTATGTGTTGCTTGCTGGCAGGTTGCCGCCGCAAAAGGAGCTCAACGCCATCCCCGTGGGTCGGATCCTCCCCGAAGCGTGGCAGGGCCTCTCGGGGTCGGTGGTCGACTTCCTGCAGAAGGTCACCGCGCCGGATCTCGAGAATCGCTACACGACCTTCGACGAGGTCCTCGAGCAACTGAACAGCCTCGATTTTGGCGGCGACGACCGCGGGCTGCTGCTGCCCGGTGAGTTGCCACCGCTGCCATCGGGCGCTTTTGTCACCGCAAACTCAGGCAGCATCGAGGCGCCCGCTCCGACCGGCGGCTTCGAGGCGGAGTTGGCACGCCGGGATCCGGCAGCGAGCGAGGGTCTCGGCGACACGATGGATCTGACCACCATCGACAGCAACCAGCAGCAGACTGCTTCGGATCAACACGCTGAAGGAGTGGGTGTGCGTACGGGCTTCGAGACCCGCCTCGGTCAGGGAGCGACGACCGCCCCCGGGGGCTTGCCCCAGCGACCAACGGATGGCGTCCGCAGTGTCGAGGGTGCCGATGCGATGGCCGCGGCCCAGGCCGTAGGGCAGACTCGCGCCTTTACGACCACCGATGGAGGCGTACTGCCCGAGGCTCAGGAGGCTGCAAGCGGCGGCCAGACCACCGCCCAGGCCCTCGCTGCCGTGCGGGGCAGCGGCAGGGGCAAGGGGCTGATGATCGCTGCGCTCGTCGTGGCGCTGGGCGCCGTCGCCGGGCTGGCCGCGATGATGTCGAAAGGCTCTGCGCCCTCTCCCGAGGCTACGATGATGGCTCTCCGTGCCTACGACGCCGCAGCTGCACAGGGCCTCTGGTCTACGGCAGAGTCGACCGCCGGGAGCTTGCCTGCGGCTGCTGCGGAGTTCGAAGCAGGCAAGGTGCTCATAGCTCTGGACACGCTGCTCTCGGGCGACGCTGCCTCTGCCCGGAAACAGAGCCAGCCGCTGCAGCTCCTCGAAGGGGAGCTGGGGGCGCGTGCGAAGCTGGTGTTTGCCGCAGCCTCGCGGCTTGCGTCGCCGGCAGGCTACCAGGAAGCAGCCGTTGCCTACGCCGGAGTGAGTTCCTGCAGCCTGGAGCCCTGCCAGCCGCTGCAGGCCCGCGCCGCGAGCGCCCTTGCTGAGGTCTGCATGGTGGCGGGTGGAACGGCTGAAGCTTGTGCTGGGATGTCCGCGCTGGGCGAGCGCGATCAGCGCCTTGCTGCGTCGCTCGTGCTGCTCGAGGATGGCCATGCCGACCGGGCCCAGCTGGTGTTGACGGAGGCCCTTGGCCTCGGCAAGCCGAGTGGTGGCTGCCTGGAAAATTCCGTTCTTGCGCGCTGGGCGTCAGAGCAATCGTTGAACCAGGACCTGCGCGCGCGGGTCAATGCTGCCGGTAAGCCATCGGCGCGTAGCGCGGAGCAGTGCGATCTGTTTGCAGTAGGAGGTCAGCCTTGACCACAATAACCAGGACCATGGCAGTCGCGATGACTGCTGCCGCAATGTTGATGCTTCAGGGATGCCCCAAGGATGGCGCCGTGGCGGGGAGTGGTTCGGATCAGCCGAATTGCTTCGTGTCGTTCGAGATCTACGAAGCCGGCACGGGCAATCCGCTGCCGGCCACCGTGTGGCCCGTCGAAATGCCTGATGATTACGACAACGTCGCCCAGGGACGGGCGGGTGCAGAGGCGTCGTTTTCGGGGATCGGCCGTCGCGAGGGCGGCGGCTACGCCCTGCAGTTTGCTCCTGGTGTCGTTGCTGCGTTGATGGTCTGGAGCCCCGGACACGAACTCAAGCGCATCGACCAGAAGCTCAGGAGAGGGAACAACATGATTTCCGTGGAGCTCCGTCGTACGGAAGTGGACGACGAGCGAGTTCCCGAACGGATCCGCACCGAGGTGCTCGAGAGCCTGCCCACTGAAGGACCGCGTACAGGATCATGATGTCGCGCCCGACCAGCCTCCGCATCCATCCGGCAGTGGCTCTGGCCGCTGTGCTGCTGTGTGCTGGCTGTGCCGGGGAGGGCCTGACTTTGCTGGTCGACAATTGCTGGGGGCAGGGGTCAGATCAGTGCAAGGACACCCAGAGCCGCGTCTTGCGTGCCCTGGGCCACGACGTTGATGGTGTGAAACTGGCGGCGCTGGCAGCCGGGCTGCCCTGCAACAATCCTGTGGATTGCAGCAAGGTCGTAGCCACGACGAAGCCAGAGCGCCGGAGCAAATCTCGCTCTGCTCCGTCCTCGTCGCCACCGGCGTCCTCTTCTAAGACCGCCAGCAGCCGCTCTGTTGCTGCTGCGGACAAGGCTCCTGGCCGCCAAGGTGTAGCGGATCCACCGCGAGCCAGTCGATCGGATGCTGCCGCTGCGAGTGCTGGCGTTGCTCCGAACCCGAGGGCTCCTGCGGCGGCGCCGGCGCCCAAGCCGAAGCCGAAGGAGGAGCCGAAGGAGGAGCCGAAGGAGGAGCCGAAGGAGGAGCCGAAGGAGGAGAAGGTAGCCGTGGCGCCTGCCGATCGGGGTGCCTGTACCGGCATCGACATTTCGTCCCTGGCGAATAGCAGCAGCATCAGCGGTGGCGAGAAGGACTGCCTCATGGCCGCAGCGACGGGCAAGGCCGACGTGTCCGACCCCGAAGTCCAGGTGGCCGCGATTACGCTGTACAACACCAAGTCTTCGGGCTGGGAAAAGGCTGTCGAGAAGGCGCTGAAACAACGAAATGTAGGCAATAGCCCACTACTGAACTTCGCAGGCATCAAGACAGCCTATGACGGCCGCAAGTATGCGCGCGTGGTCAAGCGCAGCACCATTGTCTGGCGCAACCTCAAGAAGGGCTACAACCTGAGCGCCAACGACATGACCTTCGTTACAGAGTTCGCCTGTCGCTCAGCGCTGCAACTGCACCTGATGCAGAGGCCCGATCCTGCCGGCTTCACCTGGTGTGAACGCTGGCAGTCGCGCTTGAGTAAGGCTGGCGGCTCCACAGGTGAAGTGGATGACATTCTCGACCAACTGGAGGATTGAGGCTGGAGCCCTGTCTGTTGTGATGTCTGCGCCGTCTTTGATCGCCCTCATCCCGCGCCCATCACTGCCGTTCCGGCGGTTGCAGTGGCTCGCCCCAGCGGTCCTCTCGATCCTGTTCGTTGTCGGATGCCGTGGCTCGGAGCGCGCGGCGGCACCCAGCGAAGCGCTGTTGAGTCCACAGCAGATTGAATCGACCTGGCCCTGGCAGGCCGCCTTCGCAGAGGGCCTCAGCGCAGACCTGTTCAGCCGCATGGCAGGTCGCTGGCTCGGTGGTGACGAGAGCGGCTGGCCTGTCCCGGGGCACTCGCGTGCCGTGCTGGCGGCCGATGGGGCGACGGCCGCTGAGCGCCTGCTGGCGCTGCGAGAATTGCGCGAAGACCGCCAGGCCATGGAGCACCTCGGCTCTCTGCATGCCCAGGCAAGTTGTCGTCTTGCCCAGGACCCGAATGCCTTTGGTAGCAGCTTGCCGGAAGGCTACCAGTTGGGTGCGGCCGCATGCGCATCCCTGGGTGACGCCGCGGGCGAGCAGGTGGCGAATTCACATGTCGGGTCGGCGGGAGCGGACCCTGGATCGGCGCCCGGCCGGTCTTCTTCTGGTGCGGGTGCGGCGGTCGACGTCGTAGCGCTGCTGAGCCCACAATTGAGGGTCCTGGATGTGCGCGGAGAACGTCTCGAGTACCTGCTGCTGCAGCCGACTCAGTTCGCGGCAGCGATCGCGCTGTTGCAGAGCTGGGCGGAGGCTACGCCGCAGCCCAACGCTGCCGCGGAAGATCTGGGACAGTTCCTCGCCACTTCGGCTGCAACCACTGGTTGGACGATGAGTCCCGTGGCCGGCGCCGAGTCCACCTTGTTGTCCGCCCAGGCAGTGCTGACGGCCGCCAAGCCGGGCCCGGGGCGCCTGGCCGAGGTGGAGTCGATGATCGAGGAAGCGATCCGCCTCTGGCAACGAGGACTATCCGAGCTCCCCCGCGACGGAGCGTTGTCTCTCGATGCCGGCGGCCGGGCCCTGTTGGCACGCTGGTTCCGGCGTGCGCTGTACAGGGACCTCGGTGTGCGGGCACTGGCCGAGGGGGACTCCGAGTTGGCGCTGCTGGCCCTCGAGGAGGCCGCCGAAGCGCGCGGTCGGGTGCGTCCGGGCTCCGGCCTCGATCCGCTGCTGCTCGCCGCCCTTGCCCGGGCCCGCTACGAGTGCAACGAATTGCAGCGGGCCGTGGAACTGTTGGACGACATGGCGGCGGTGAAGGGCTGGCAGTTCGCGGCGCCGGTGGCGCGAACCATCGCACGGGTAGCCGTGGTAGGCTCGGGCGCCGATGCCAAGGTGAACCGATGAGGCCAGACCGACTTCTCCCCATTGTGGTTTTCTCTGCGCTCTGCGCCGGTCTGTGGTTGTCGTTCCTGGTTGCCGGACCCGCTCCTGCGGTGGCTGATGACGTCCGTGCGCTGGTGGTCCTCGAAGAGGACGAGCCCCAGGCAACCTATCCCTTCCTCGCTCGTACGATGAGCGAGTCTCGCCTCGCTGAGTTGCTGTTCGACCGCTTCTTCACGCGAGATGTGGGTGGTGACCTGGTGAGTACCGTGTTCGAGCCGGGCTGGACCGCTCGCCCACCCAACCTGAACCTTGCAGTGAACGACGGGCTGAAGTTCTCCGATGGTTCACCGGTCACCTTCAGCGATGTCTCGTTCACCCTCAATGACGTCTATCGGCGCAGCGATGTCGGCCACGAAGTGGGCGGCTGGTATGCGAAGGTGTTCGGCGACGCGCAGCAGATCACGCCGCTCCATGGCAGCGTCCGATTCCAGGTGTCGATGCCCGACGACGGCGCCGAGCGCTACCTGATGACCAGCGTGCTGTTGTCCCGCAAGGCCCTGGGCGGCGGGGCGAATGGCAAGGTCCAGCTCGAGTCGAGCAAGCGCAAGCCCACCGGTACCGGGCCCTTTTATGTAAAGGAAACCATCGAGTCCTTCGACGACGTGTTGCTGCATCGCAATCCGCATCGCCCCGCCAAGGTGCGCAAGGGTACGCCCGTGGGTGCTGTGCGGCTGTACTACGACCAGGATGCTGCCCGGCAGAAGGAATTGATGGAAGGCGGGCGTGCCGACCTGTGGGTCGCGCCACCGCCAGCTGTCCTGCCGCCCTTCCGCAACGAGAGCAAGCGCTACGGCATCCGCTCCTATGACCTTATGCAGTGGTGGTTCCTGGCCTTGAACCATGCCCATCCCGCGCTCTCGGATCCAAAGGTGCGCAAGGCACTCGACCTGGCGATTCCTCGAGGGCAACTGGTGGAGAAGTTCGGCGGCGACTCTGCACGGCCGACGTCCGGCCCCTTCCTGCCAGGCTCCGCCTGGTCACCGGGCGATGTCGACGTGACAGCCGAAG
Source organism: uncultured Rickettsiales bacterium (assembly GCA_964490445.1). Taxonomy (GTDB): domain Bacteria; phylum Myxococcota_A; class UBA796; order UBA9615; family UBA9615; genus UBA6601. The sequence goes on from CAZBDA010000003.1 coordinate 90,884, forward strand.
ACCGAGACCAGGTGGTCGCGCTGATGCAAGAGGCCGGTTACAGCCGAGAGGGGGGGCGCTGGGTGAAGGGCGGCGAGGGCTTTACGCTGCGTCTGGGAGTCCAGTCGGATATCTCGGATGACTATTCCGACGTGGTCTACGGCTTCCAGGACGCGTGGGAGTCGCTGGGCTTCCGTGTGCGGGTCAAGAACATCCGGCCCAGTGACTGGCGCAGCAAGGTCGAGTCTGGCAAGGCGGCCGAGAACTGGGACGTCATCCTGGGCCGCTGGAACCTCGACCGCGAGGAAGGAGTGCTGGAGTTGTTCTCCAGCCAGGCCACTGAGGGTCGACAGGTCAACCTGTTCAAGTATCGAAGCAAGGATGTCGATGGCATCGTCTCGGACTTCTACAAGGAGAGTAGCGGCCCTGGACGAGAGGCCTTGATGCAGAAGCTGCATCGCCACCTGCACGACGACCGCCCCTACCTCTTCCTGTGGACCCTCCAGGTGCAGTCGGTGTACCGGCGCGATCGAGTCGCCGGCTTCCGGCCGAGTCCTTTCTACTACTTCACCCAGGTGGGTCGGGTCGCCTGGAAAGAGTCGGCGAGCGAGTGAGCCCGGGACAGGGGCGCGGCTCAGTGGGAGCGCGCGCGCTTCGTTCCATCGCCCTCGTACTGCTCGTACCAGGGCTGATCTTCTGCTGTGTGAACTCAGCGCGTGAGACCATGTGTCTGGACAGCTACGTGTGGGACTCGGGCCACGGCTACAAGAGTGACCCCGCGGCGGACTGCCGCGACGCTGCCGTGGAAGAATCCGGCGTTACTGCAGCGATGGGACGGCTCCTCGGTGCGGCTGGATTCTATGCACGCGCCCTGTACGGTTCCGCTACCTTCCGTTCCGGGCGCAGTCGTCAGTACGCGGAGACCCCCCTTGCGAAGATTCTCGCGCAGCGTGGCCTGCGCAGCATGGGCGTGCTTGCCGTGGCTGTTGCTGCCCTCGCCCTGTGCTACTTCCTGCAGGGGCTCGCCGGTCGCCTGGCGCGCCGCCGAAGTGACCTGAACCAGAAGACTCGCAGCCGGGGAGAGCACCCCGGGAGCCTGGCTCGTGCCTCCGAGCGTCTGCTGGCGCGACTGGCGCGACTGATGCCTCCCGGTGGACTGCCGCTGCCCATTGCTGGCCTGTTGGTGTTCGGCGTGGTCCTGCGTCTTGTGCCCGAGCCCGATGCCATGGGCAACAACCACTGGTTGGACTTCGATCGCGCCGGGATCCTGTGGGCGGGTCTCGCCTTGAGCCTCGCCGATGGTGCGGCTTCCATCTTGATGCGCGGCTGGCAGCACGTGGTTTCGACCGAGGCGCGCCGCTCCTACGCCGATAGCCTCAGCATGTGGGGCTGTGATCCGGGGCCCGCGATAGCAGAGGTGTCGCGCTATGTGCGCGCTGCCCAGCTGCGGGGCGGCCTGCTCGCACTGATTGGCGGCTTGCTGGTGGTCGAGGGGGTGTTCGGCGTCGATGGTCTGGGCGAGACACTTACCGACCTGGGGGGCGACAGGCAGGGACTGGATGCGCTGATGCTGGCCAACGTCCTGGTCGTCTTTGCGCTGATCGTGCTGATGATTGAGCAGATCCCCTTCGAGAAGGTACTGGGCCGAAGATGAAGTTGCAGGGCCTGCGCAGCGCCGTCGCGGGACGGATGGAGGTGCTCAGCCCCATCTTGCTGATCGGCTTTGCTGGCATCGGTTGGTTCGGAGCCGAGGCAAAGCCTGTGGGGCCCGGTGCGGCGTGGCCTTCCATGGCACACCCCCTCGGTCTCGACAGTGCTGGGCGCGATTTCCTGTCGGTGGTCGCCGGCGGCGTGGCTGACTTTGTCCTGCCCGGTCTGTGTGCGGTGGCCGCACTGGTGCTCGTGTTGGCAGCGCGTGCCTGGCTGGCTCTGCAGCGGCCCGTCCTGCCCGAAGGAAACCAGAGGGATCGCGTGGGCGGGCTTGCCGCCGCCTCGCCGCCGCGGCTGCTGTTGGTCCTGGTCGGCATGTTGCTGCTCGAAGAGCCGAGCCCGCTGGTCGCTGCTGGGATCGTCTTGCTCCTGTACCTGCCGGTCGCGCTGCAGGAACTGGTCAGCCAACTCAGCGCGCTGCGCCAGCAGGAGGTGTTGGCTGGAGCCATGGCCCACGGCCTGCCGTTGCGACGGGTGCTCGGAAAGTACCTGTTGGTGGGCTACCTGCGCGAGTTGATCGGTCGGCACTGTGCGGCTCTGTTCACCCAGGTAGCGTTCACGCAGATTGCGCTGGCCTACGTGTTCGGGGCCTCGTCCGTGCGAGCGGGCATCGCCATTTCCTGGGGCTCGGAGTTCGAGAAGCTGGCGCCCTTCCTGATGCCGCCGCGCAGATTCCTGATGGACCTGTTTGGTGCCTCGGCGCGTGACGAGGAGTGTCTGCACCTGGGTTGGCGGGAGTGCTACGGCTGCCAGGTGGACCTTGTCTGTGACCAGGCCGTCAACAGTTTTCACGCCGCTCTGCTCCTGCTCATCATTATGTCGCTGCTCGGTGGGCTGCTGCTGCTGTCGCAGCCGCGACAGCAGGGGGGAGGGGCGACGTGAAGTCTTTCCATATCCACCTGCAGCAGCCGCGTGTCGAGGTGCCGGGCCGGATGACTCCCGAAGGTGGCCTTGACCTGTGGGTGGAGCCGGGCCGCCGCACGGTACTCATGGGTCGTTCCGGCGCTGGCAAGACGCTGCTGGCGAGGCTTGCGCTCGGCCAACTTCCGCGCGCTCCCGTGCGGGCGAGTGGCCGTGTCGAACTGAACCGCGCCGAGGAAGTACTGGAGATCGACCTGGGACACTACCCCGCCGGTTCGAACGTCCCCGATCTTGCCGCGCTGCGCGGCGACGAGCTCAGCTTCGTGCCGCAGGGGGGACGCGAGAATCTCGTGCCGGGCTGGACAGTGCGCGACCACTTCACCGCGCTGCTGCCCGACCAGGATGGCGATGCTGCGTCCGGACGCCGGAGCATGGAGCAGGCTTTGCACGGCATGGACGCGCTGGGCGTCGAGCCGTCCGAGGCCAACCTGTCTGCCGTTGCCACGGGCCTGTCCGAGGGCATGATCCGCCGGATCCTGGTCGCGCTGGCGATGGCCCGTGGTGCTCAGGTGCTCGTGATCGACGAGCCGACGACCGGCCTCGACCCGCGTTCCCGCGATGCCTTCCGCTCCCTGCTAGAAGACAGCCTGCTGTCCTCTGGCGCTGGGGTCCTGCTCATTACCCACGACGTGTCCTTGGCCACGGACCTCAAGGGCGAGACGCTGCTGGTGGAAGAGGGCGTGGTCGTTGCCCGCACCGACGACCTGGAAGCAGGCGAAGGCCCCTTTGCGCCCTTTGTCGAGGCGATGCACGCCAGTTCCGGAGCGGCGCCATGAGCGATGCAAGAGTGGTCCGGGCGGAAGGCCTGCGCTGGCGTCGACCCCAGGCCCTGCCTGACGAGGGCGAGATCCTGCGTGGTGTCGACGTAGAGATGGCTGCTGGCGAACTGGTTGCCGTCTCGGGCCCCAGCGGTGTCGGCAAGTCGGTGCTGGGGAGCATGATCCTGCGGTTACGCGCGGTGCAGGGCGGCCGGGTCTGGTGGGGCGAACACGACGTGACAGAGCTCGATGCCGGGACCCTGCAGCCCCTGCGTGCTCACTTTCAGGGTTTGTTGCAGCAGACGGGTGCAATCCTTCCGCCGTTCATGACCGTGCGCCAGTCGCTTCTCGAGACGGTTGTCTATGTGGGCGGCGACAATCAGCGCGGTGCAGCGGCGATGGAGAGCGTCCTGGCCGTTGCCGATCGGCTCGGAATCACCCGCCTGTTGGACCGTTACCCGCGCTTCCTCAGCGGCGGAGAACAGCGCAAGTCAGGGGTGGCGCGTCTGCTGTTGGCGCGACCCACCTTTGCATTTGTAGACGAACCGGATGCGGGCCTCGACCCCGTCAGTCAACACGAGGTGCTGAAGCTTCTTCGCCAAGCAGTGGATGAGACAGGAGTATCTATGTTGTTAGTGACCCATAGCGCTGTGCTTGCTGAACTGTATGCCGATCGTCGGATCATGCTTCGGGGAGGAGAACTCCATGAGAGTTGATTGCCAGGTTCGGCCGTTCGTTGGTGCGCTGGTATGCGCGCTGCTCGGTACCACTCTGCTCCTGCTGACGGCCTGTCCAACGACCGGCACGGGCGCGGGAATTACCAGCAGCGGCGCTGCAGGTTCCTCTTGTGGACGCAACCTCGAGGCTGACTTGAAGACAGCCGGCAACCGCCTCGAGAGAGGGCACCCCGAGGAGGCGTTGGTTTACATCGAGGCGCTCCGCGAGTGTCCGGGGAACCAGGATTCGTTGCAGTTCATGGTGCTGGCGTCGGCAGTCTACGAGGAGATGGGAATTCTCAACCAGGGTTGGTGGGCTCTGAGGACCGCACTCGGCAGGGCGGGCTCTGAGGGCGAGCAGAGGGAGAGGGTCCTCGAGCAGATGCGACGCTTCGAGGACAGCTACGCTCGTCTGCAGACCGCCGGGCCCGACTCATACCCGGTGGAGATCAGCTACCTGGGCGCGATCCTCGATGACCCCACCTACGAACTGCTCAAGTTGGTGAGTGCAAACAAGGGACTGCCTCTCGATGCCGGCTCGTGGGGATTCTGGCTGTTTCCCGGTCGGTACGAAATCATGGGCAAGGTCCACTCCCTCGCGGGTGGACAGACGGTAGACTTGACCGAGAGGAGTTCACGGTGATGACGCGGCGCAGACCATCTCTACAGTTCCGCCGGGTGCCAGGGGGCCTGGCTCTTGTCGGACTCGCTACTGTGCTGCTGCTTGCCGTTGCCGGCGCAGCTCATGGGGCGGAGGCTCTGCCTCTGCGTCTTGTTTCCGATGTCCCCGTGATGAAGGGCCTCCAGGCGCAGAGCCCCGTCTGGGCCCCCGGAGACACTCCCCGACTGGTGCACCAGGTGACGGATCGGAGTCGGCGCACCTGGCTACGACAGCTCTGGGTGGACGGCGCCTCGACCTTCGACGCCATTGTTCCAGGCTCCCGCTCCTCGCGAGTAGAGGCGCTCGGGGGGGCTGCCGATCGTGCCGATACGGGGGTTGCCTGGTGGGATGGCCAGAGCTTCTTCTTTGTCCGTTCGGTGGGAGGATCGGCCAAGCTGTTCTATTTCGATGGCAGCCCGCGGGAGGTGCCCAACCTCCAGGGGCGGGTTGACGAGGTTGCTGTAGACGCCAAGCGCCGGCACCTGTTCGCGGCGGTCGAGAAGGACGGAATTGTCGATGTGTACAGGATGTCCGGTGCGGGCTTTACCAGTGAGAAGATGCGCTTGTCGCACTCTCCTACCGGTGTCGAGCACTCTCTGGCCATCGAGATGGAGTCCGGTGGGCTCAACTGGATTGCTGCTACCCGTGCCGGCACACGACTCGGCATTGCCAATCCTCCCGACCCGGACCATGTCCGAGAACGGGTGCGGGTGGCGGGGCTCGAGGCCTACGAGTTGCTGTCATTGACGGTGCTGCAGGGCAGCGGCGAACTGATTCTTTATGCACGAGTGCCCCGCGACGAGGGCTCTTCAGATCCCGAGCAGCGGCTGCTGCTCGAGGTGAGCGGCGATGAGCAGGGACAGCCGAGCATGAAGGTGCTCGCCCAGCGTGTATTTCTTCCCTCGGGGCTGGCGCCCAGGCCGGCGCTGTCGGGTGGCGGGCGGTTCGTCTATTACATATCGGCAGATACGTCTGCTGGTAACCCGGTCATGCGGCTCGACCGTACGACGGGCAAGGCAGTGGTCCTGAAACTCGGCACCATGGGCAACCAGGAGGTCGCGGTGGGAGAGTATCCGACCGCGAATGGAGATTCCGTACCATGGCTGGCGGTAGTCGCGGTGGGCGATGACAAGGGCAGAGATGTACGCAATCACCTCTACGCAGGACCGCTCTCAGCTTGGCCGGGCTGGCAGGCGGGCCGCTGATGAATCGGCCCGTTCCTCTCCGAGCGCTGCTGGTTACCGCCCTGGTTGTCTCCCTGGGTTTTCCCCTGAACTCGGCGCTCGCCGACCCATCGATTGATGCGGCGACCCAGGCGAGCCAGGTCAACCAGGAGGAGTGTGCCAACGTCCATACGTTGAAGCACAACGTGTCGGCGGCTGGGATGCAGCGAGTCGTCAAGGTCTGGGCCGAGGTGGGTAGGGTCTATGAGGACGAGGGCAAGGCTTCTTACCTGTTGTTCTGGCGTGGTGTGCTCGCGCAGTGCCTGGGTCGCAACGAGTTGGCCATCCTCGACCTCGAGACCTTCATCCAGAGCCAGAAGGGGCAGCAGCTATTCGTCGCCCTGGTCCGCCAGGCGAAGACACGCCTCAAGCGTCTCGGTGGTCGTGCCAAGGCCGGCGCCGGCAGGGCAGCGCAGTGGTTGCGTCTCAAGGACGTGTTCGAGGTGGAGATCTCCTATGGCCCCGCCACGGGGGTCCGAGGTCTGGCCTGCACCGACAGTGAGCAGACCCCGGACAGAACGACCGGGCTACCGCTCAACAGTACCTGTGTGGGTGGTGGCTCCAACAACAACCCAACCGGTGACAGCCGCCAGGCGCCCATGCGCAATGCGAACAATGAGAGTGGCAGCGAGGGCGAAGCCAACGCTGATTTTCCTCCACCGTTCTGGCCGGTAGGTCTTCGCGTCGGACTGGGGGTCTTTCCGATGCCCATCCTGGGCATCAGTGCAGTGCTGATCCTGGATCGGAGCACCCGCTCGGACGCTGTCGACGTGGCCCCCCAGGAAGGCGAGCGTGTCCCAGGACCGACCACGCAGGTCTTTGTGGGTCCGCAACTGAGAATCCTCAGCAGTGTTGCCTCGGGACGGAGAGCGGGCGAACTCCGAATTGCGCCGCAATTTGCCATGGCCTTTGGACAGAGCAGCCCCTGGGCAGGCTCGAAGTACGTGGATGATTTCGATTTCCTCGATGCCGGCACCTTCTCTCTGCAGCACCTCGGCGTGCACGTCGAGGTGGCTGGCAAGGTCGAACTCTCACCCAAGGTGGCCCTGCGGCTCTCTGGTGAACTGGGCATCTACGTTCCCTCTGGACCGGATCGGGTAGGCCTGGTTGATCCGCCGACGTCGATGGACAAGACCTGGGAGTACGAGGTCAAGGGCGAAGAGCTGGTCGTGGCGGGCGAGCACGGCGTCTCCGTTCTACCGAGCGGTGTGCTGGTCGACGACGGGATCATCGAGGTCCAGGAGAAGGTGGAGATCTTTCCCCAGCTGGTCCGGGCGACCCGGCTGTATGCGTCGGGACGTGCGGCCCTCCTGGTGCCGCACCCCAAGGCGAACCTTGCTGTAGGGCCCTTCTTCGAAGTGGGCTTCCATGCTACCGAGTTGGTGTTCCCGAATCTGGCGAATGACGTCTGGTACCAGCGTGACCGGGAACTCAAGCGAACCAGTCGGGTGGGCAAGGCAACTCGCGACGTGGTGCTGTTGGCGTTGGATTCAAGCATTGGCGATAAGTACGAACGAAAGGTGTACTCCACCCGCCGACACGACCTGTTGTTTCGAGTTGGCGTGGAGGTGCACTTCGGCGTAGGGCTCTTCCGCGCTGCCAAGAAGTAGGGCCTTCGGGCTAGAGAGCCATCTCTCGCGGCTTGACGCAGACCTTGCGGTTCTCGCGAGTGTGGGCCCAGGCCTGCCGGAGCCGAAGTGATGTGCCGTAGTACACGTCGATGTGGGCGCCTCGGATCGCGCCGCCCGTGTCTTCAGCGATGCGATAGCCGATGTCTTCGATCAGCACTTCGCTGCCCAGGCTGATGACCTTTGGGTCCACTGCGATTGTGCGGTTGGTCTGGGCGCATCGGCCGATCCTGGCGACGGGGCAGTCCAACTCTTCGAAGCAGTTCTTGCCCTTGAAGTGAATGATCTGGCCTTTGCTGGTAATGCCGCTGCCCTGGAGCCGAACGCCTTCTCCGAACAGGAACTTGTGGGGGTAGGTGCCTTTCAGTCCGCAGGGGTCCTTGATCTTGGGTTTGGCGGGAAAGTCCCGTTCCTGGGCCAGCACGTAGGCAGTGAGCTTGAAGCTGCCCGAGTCGTGCCATCCGGTAGGGCAGGGCATGGTAATGCGCCAGCCGTAGCTGTCGATGCGTTTGTCCTGCCTCACGTCCAACTGGTAGATGTCGCTGCCTCGCGGCTTGCGTAGGGCGAGGGCAGCGTTGCCCTCCGCGCGGGCCTCGGCCTCGGTGATCGGTTGATAGCGCACTGCATACACCCCCATGTCGCTCTTCTCGGTGGTTGCATGCAGGTTGACTTCGCGGAGCCGGTGCACGATGTCGTTGGCCACCTCCCGGGCAGGGAAACACCGCGTCAACACCCGCCAACCGGGCGGCAGGTTGATGCCCTGGTGGCAGGGCGGCTGGGGCGTCGAGCCTTCCGGTTCCTCGGGGAACTCTGGAGGGGGCGCCTCCGCCGGGGCTGCGGCGGCCTCGGTATCTACTGCGAGTGCGCCGAGCGCCAGGAAGTCGCTGCTTCCCTCTCCTTCCCCCGAGGGGGTGTGGTCGGCGGCTGCGGTGAGCACGGGTTGCTCGTCTGGGCCAGCCTGCTGAGTCTTCCACCATGCCAGCATGGCCACGATCAGCAAGACCCCCAAGGCGAACTGGGCGAGCCCCTGTTTCTCCTCGCTCAGAGCCGAGAGCAGCATGGAGTGGGGAGGTTCAGCTTCGCGGAACGGGCTTGACGAAGATGTCCCGGGCGACGTCGCGGTCCAGCGCCAGGGTTGTCTCGCCGACCTCTACGACCACCGATGGGTGGCGCTGCTTGAGGTGGATGTCTGTACCTGGGACGATTCCGAGCACCGAGAGGCTGTTGAGACGCTCGATGAAGCGCGGATGGATGAAGGTGATTCGTCCGCCTTCGCCAGGCTCCAGTTCACCGAGCTGCCGCACTACGGCACCGACCTCGACTCGCAGAGACTCGCAGCACTTGCCACGGGGAATTGCACGCCCGTCGGGAGCGGTCGGCGGATGGCCGAGCATTGTGCACAGGGAGTCCGCCAATTGCGGGCTGATGGCGTGCTCGAGCCGGCAGGCATGCTTTTCGATGAGTCCGCCGGGAAGCTCCAACAGGTCGGTCATGAGCCGTGCCGCGAGCCGGTTGGCGCGAACGACGTGGCTGGCTACTTCGCGCCCTCGGTCGGTGAGGCACACGTCGTGGTCGACCACGCTGAGCAGCCCTTCGCTGCACAACTGTTCGATGGTCTCCGCGCACTCTTCGCCACCAGCCCGCTCCTTGAGCAGCGCGAGCGAAGACTCGCCATCCTCGCTCAGATTCCAGGTCTGTTCGAGGAGCTCCTCGCGGATGTCATGGAAACCTTGCTTGTCGCTCACCTCGACTCTCCCTCGGCGTGTGTCCGCTTCGCTCCGAACCACCTGTTCAGCAGGGAGGCCAGGCGCGATCGGGCGGGATCGGGGAACTCGAAGCCGCACTGCGGGCAGCGCACCAACGAGCAACCATTTGACATCGGACAGCCGTCGTGACAGTTGCTGACCATGTCGAAGGTGGCGCTGCACAAGGGGCACGACGTCGCCTCGGCCGCGGCCGACACAGAGCTGTTTTCCTGGGCTGTGAGCTGTTCCATCAGAGCATTACCGCCCGTAGAGCATGATTGAGAATGCCGCCCACTACCACCGCGAATGGAAAGATAAAGGCTGACATCCACACCGCCGTCTTCACTCCTTGCTCCTTGACGATCATGAAGATGTTGGCGATGCAGGGAACGAAGAGGGTGATGGTCACCATGGCTACGACCACCTGGATCTCAGTGTCGACTGCCAGGTTGCCGGCAGCCAGCTCGTCCTGGAACATCGAGTACAGACCTGCAGCACCATAGTCGCGTCGTAGGAAGCCGATGAGGAAAGCATCGGTGGCTTTGGCGGGCAGTCCCAGGAATACGACGATGATGGGGGACGCGAGGTCCTGCAGCGTCCCGAGGATCTTCAGGCGGTCCAGCAGCCAGAGGACGAAGGTGCCCAGGATGAACAGGGGCACGGCTTCCTTGAGGTACCACTCGACCCGCGCAACGGTCTTGATCGTGATGTTCAACAGCGAGGGCCGCCGCATGGGTGGGATCTCGAGGACAAAGTCGCTGCTCTGTCCCGGCAGCACCTTGTCGGCGATGAAGCCGACCGCGAACAGCACGCCTGCAACCGCGCCCAGCCAGACCATAGTGCCCCAGGCGCTGAGGGCAGCGAGCATGCCCAGGATCACGCCGAGTTGTGCCGAGCAGGGTACTCCGAGTGCCAGCAGCAAGGTAGTCAGTACGCGTTCCTTGCGAGTCGAGAGGATGCGGGTCGTCATGGTCGCCATGGTGTCGCAGCCCAGGCCGAGCACCATGGGCAGGACGGCCTTGCCGTTCAGGCCAATCAGCTTGAAGGCGCGGTTCAGGACGACAGCGAGTCGCGGCAGGTAGCCCGAGTCTTCCATCACCGAAAAGGCAATGAAGAAGAATCCGACGATTGGCAGCACGATGGCCACGGAGTAGGAAAGCGCCATGGAGACGAGTCCGTACTCGCCGACCATCAGGCCGGGGCCGGTGCCGGTCTCGATGCCCGGAGCCCCAACCATGAACTCTTCGATCGCACCAGGCAGCAGCAGTCGCAACACCGTGTCGGTCCACGGCGTGATGTACTGGGCGAAGATCGTGTTCTCGAGGAAGTCCACTGCCGTTCCGGCGCCGAGAACGCCGACGAACAGGTACAGGACATAGAGGATTGCGGCGGCGACGGGAATTCCCCACAGAGGATGGAAGGCCAGGTCACCGAAGGTGGACAGAAAGCCCGGCTTCGCCATCCTCTCGCGGATCAGGCAGCGTTCCACAATCCGGTCCGCCGCGGCCAGCCGGCTGCGATTAATGGAAAAGCGGATGGGCTCGGCCAGGCGACGGCTGAGGGTCTCCTGGATCTCCCGAATCGTCTCGAGTCGGTCGCCCAGCAGTTCAAGCGCCCATGGCAACAGGGTGCGGTCTCCCGCCAACAGCATCAGGGCGATGCCGCGTCGTCCCCGCAGGTCTTCGGGAAGCTCTCTTCGTACGGCTTCAATGGCCTCTTCAATGAGGGGAGCGTAGAGCACCTTGCTGTTGCCACTTCGGTACTCGAGAGCCTCGTTCAAGAGAGGCCCGACGCCCTCGCGACGCGTGGCGACGGTGCCGAGCACTCGGGTGCCGAGTACGCTCTCCAGCAGATCGACATCGAGATTGAAACCGCGCGAGCGGGCCTCGTCCATCATGTTCGCGACGAACAGGGACGGCAGTTCCAACTCGCTGAGTTGCAGAGCAATCATGATGCCGCGGCGCAGGTTCTTGGTGTCTCCAACCTGGACGATGCGGGTACCCGGCACCTGTAGCCGCTGCAACAGGATGTCGCGGGTGACACGCTCGTCTTCAGAGGAGGGCTGCAGGCTGTTGGTGCCCGGGGTGTCCACTACCAGGCCTGGGCCGCGCCGATCCTGGCCGCGCGTGATCTCGACGGTGGTGCCCGGATAGTTGGAGACGTTCGCGTAGTTGCCCGTCAGCAGTCCGAACAGCACGCTCTTGCCGACATTCGGATTGCCGACGAGCAGCGTCTGAGGTCCATCGTGGAGACTCAAATCATCAGTTTGTAGGGTGGCGTCGGACATGGTGGTTAGATGCTGCGCGGAAAAGGGGAGGGGCGGAGCAGGCCCTTCTAACCGATAATGATAACCAATATCAACAAGGGGTGTAGAGTTTCCTTTCCCACCCAGGAACGACGTCGCCCTGCGTTTGCGGGCTGAACCGTGCCATACTGGCCGCCCATCGGCTTCCATGCCCCCAAAGGGGCTCGAAAAATGAGGCTGAAGGCCATCCCGGAGAGTGCAGTGAAGTTCAGTCCAGTGACCCTCTTGCCGTCCCCTTGGATCAGCCTGCTGGCCCTGCTGCTGGCAGCCAGCGGCCTATCGTGTGGGGGGGGCGAGTTGGGTTCGCGTGCCTATGAAATCGAGACTCGCGACCAGTGGGTGGGCGGTCCGGCCGCCGATGCCTGGGTTGGCGACTTCGTGTTGGAGAACGACCACCTGCGGGCCGGCGTGCTCGGCGCCCGCTGCTCAGTGGTTGGTCATACCAACGTAGACGGCAGTGTCGATACTGCCGCCGAGCCCGATCTTCGTGGTTCCTGCAGTTCGCCGGGCGTCGGCCTGTTCGGGGGTTCGCTGGTGGATATTGACCTGCGCCGTGGCGACTCGCTGCACGAGTCCGGTCAGGGCCGCGACGTGTTCTCCGAGATGTTCAGCACCATGAACCTGGATATCATGGAGACGCTCAACGTCCAGGTGCTGGCCGCGGGCAATGACGGCGGGCCGGCAGTGGTTCGCGCCCAGGGACGAGCGGGGGACTACATCTCCTACATGGGATTGATCGGAAGTTTCATGGGTTTGCCGGAGACCTGGCAGATCACGGACTACATCCTCGAGCCTGGCGCTCCCTACCTGACAATTCGGAGCACCGCGGTGATTGTTGCCGACGACGAACTGCTCAGCCTGGACGACCCCTGCGGTTGGGCCGAGGGAGACGAAGGCCTGCCCTGTGACCAGTTCCTGGTCGAGCCTGCGCTGGGTAGCCTGTCTCTGGTCGAGGGCATCAATTCCGAGGGCGTGGTCTTCGGTGACTTCTTCATGGCGGGTGGCGACGTCGACATTTTCATTCCCGGTTTTGGCTTCAATGAGCGTCGAGTCGTCGCTGACTCGTTTGTCGCTGGAGTCAACAGCCTCGAAGAGCCGTTCGCATTCCCCTACCTGGGTGCTTCCGGCGCCGAGGTCTCCTACGCGGTGGGGAACGGCGGCTACCTGTCGGCGCCGCTGTTCACCTCCTCGCTGACGGCGGTGTTTGGGGCGTCGGTGATCCCGGCGGTATCCGAGAAGGGCAGGATCGTCCCGCTGGATGAGGGCCTGGTGTACACCTATGAGCGCTACTTCGGCGTGGGCCGCGGTGATGTCGGCTCGGCTCTGGACTCGCTGTTCCAGGCCTCCCTGGACCGCGGCTTGCCGCTGGACCTGGGTTCAGTCAGCGGCCGGGTCATCGAGAGCGGCAGCTTCGCGCCACTCTCGGGTGTGTCGGTGCTGGTGTACCGGGACACCGGAGAGGCTCTCGATGAGCATGGACTACCGCCGCTGAGCAGCCTGTACACCCAGTGGCAGACCGATCTTGATGGCGACATGGTCGCCGACGGCTCCTTCTCAGGGCGCTTGCCCGCGGGCTCGTACCTGTTGTTCAGCAAGGATCCGTCTCGCGGCCTGTCGATCGGCAGACCACTGCAACTGGCTGCCGGCGAGGAAGCTGAAATCGGGCTGGTGGCGCGCCGCCCGGCCTCCTTGGAGGTACACGTCGTCGACGAGGCCGGCAGGGCGCTACCCAGCAAGATTTCGCTGCGTCTCCTGGATGGCACCGGTGCCGAGCAATTGGCTGATCTGGGCGACCCCTACCTCGCGGGGGGGCTGTCGAACGTGGTCTGGGCGCCCCACGGCGAAGCCCGACTCGACCTTCCCGCAGGTCGCTACCAGGTCTACGCGACCCGGGGAATCGAGTACTCGATCTGGGACAGTGAACTGCAGGGCTACCCGCAGGGCGTGTCGCTCAACTCTGGAGGTCACTCTCGGCTCGACATGGTTCTGACCCGTGAGATGGATACCAGCGGCTTCATCTCCGCGGATCTGCATGTACATGCCGCGCCCAGCCACGACTCGGGTGTTCCGCTTGAGCTTCGGGTCACCACCATGGCCTGTGAAGGCGTCGAGTACTTCGCAGCCACGGACCATGACGTGATCTCCGACATTCGCCCGGCCCTTCAGAAAATGGGCCTCGAAGCCTGGGTGCAGGGGAGTCCGGGCCTCGAGGTGACCAGTATCGAGGTCGGGCACTACCTGGGCTTTCCGCTACTGATCGATCACAACCGGCCCCAGGGGGGCGCCCTGGACTGGACCGCCCTTCGGCCGGCAGAGGTCATCGCAGGCATCGCGGAACTGGGCCAGTTCTCTCCCGAAGAGACCATCGTCTTCATCGGTCACCCGCGTGACGGAATTCTCGGCTACTTCGACCAGTATGGCTTCAATCCCTTCGAGGGCTCCCTGCTGGATCCTGAGATCGACACGCCGTTGCTGAGCGCGCTGGGTGGCGAGGACCTGTTGGACCAGGACAACTTCACCCTCGACTTCGAGGCGCTGGAGATCCTCAACGGCAAGCGATTCGAGCTGATTCGCACACCGACCCACGAAGAGGTGGAGTGCAACCTGGCCCTGAACCGTGGCGAACCGCTGCCCGAGTGCCCCGATGGTGTCGGCCTGTATGAGATGGTCGAGCGCACCAGCGAGGAGCAGAGTCGGCTCGATGCAGGCACCCACTACATGACCACCAAGATGGAGGGCCAGGTCGACGACTGGTTTTCGCTCCTGAACCTCGGCTTCCGCCACACGGCGCTGGGCAATTCCGACACCCACGGCACGACCTCGGACGAGTCGGGCTGTCCGCGCAACTTCATTGTTTCGGACGTCGATGCCCCCGAGCTGATCCGGGACCTGGAGGTGGCGCGTGCGATTCGTGAGCACCGCGTGGTTCCCAGCTACGGTCCCTTGATCCGATTCTCGATAGGCGATGTGGGCATCGGTGGCGATGTCTCATCCAGCGACGGCAGCGCGGAACTGAGCATCGAGGTGCAGGCACCGCGCTGGATGACTGTGGACCGCGTCGAGGTCTACGAGAACGGCCGGATGATGCACGAGTTCCTTGCAGCCGATCTCGCCACCGATGAGGTGGTGCGGCTCGACACGACCCTGACGGTGCAGCCCACCGACGCTGATGGCGCCCCCCAGGATGCCGGGTACGTGGTGGTTGCCATGGGCAACCAGGACCTGTCACCGGTGGTCACGCCGGTCGAGGTCCCGAAGCTCGAGGTCAGCGAGATCGTCACAGGCGCGCTCAGCAGCTTCGATATCAGCCTCGGAAGCAGCCTCAGCGAGGGATTCCTGAACACCGAGGGCGTGCCGTTCACCCGTACCTACGTGGCTTTCCCCTACGGGTTTACCAACCCCATCTGGCTCGACGTCGACGGCGACGTCGACGGCGACGGCCAGGCTTTTGAGGCCCTGGGTCGGGTGCCCGGGTGGTTCCGGCCCGCCCCGAACTAGGTCGTACTGGGAGTTGCGCTCTGCAGGGGACGGCGGAACTGCCTGTCGCAGGTGATCCCGCTTGTCGTGGTCGCTCTACAGCGCGGCTTGCAGTTGCAGGATCAGCGAGTCGTTTGGCGTTGAGTTGCCGGCGCTCAACTCCTCGCGGTGGACGTAGTGGAGTTGGGCCTTGAGGTGGCCGTCAAACAGGAAGAAGTTGACGCCACCGCCAATGTCGAGGCGGTCTCCGGCGTCTTCGAGATCTCGGTTGTCGTCGTAGCCACCGACACGCGCAGCGACCTCGAGCCAGCCCGGCACGATGACCACGCCAACCTGCCCGTACCAGCCCAGGCTGCTGCGCTCGCTCAGTAGGGACGGCAGACCTTCGGTGTCGAAGGTCGGAGTTGCACGGGCCAGCAGCAGCTCACCTTGCAGGTTGATGCGCCACACCTGGATTCCCAGGTCCACACCGCCGGTAAGCGTGTCGGCTTCAAGGCCCCAGTTGTGGTTGATGCTGCCACCGACGGACAGGCCGAAACCGGTGGCGTCTCGACCGGTCTCGTGGTCACGCCAGGGCTTGACCAGGTCGAGGCTGATTCGGCCGCTGATGCGAGGCGATGGGTTGGGGTCGCCGCTCCAGGGCGAATCGCCGTTGGACAGTGATACGGCCCAGCGCATTGCGCTCTCCGGCAGGACCTTGTTGCCCTTCGGGCCGAGGCTGCCGCGCAGAGTGACCAGCGGCTCCCTCGACGGCGTCATCAACTCGCTGGCCAGCGCACGCTCCCACAGGGCCAGCGATGACGACGAGGCCGTTGCCTGGCGCCCGAAGGGCACACGGCCGAGCCCAGCCTCGAGCTCGATCGGCAGGATGTGTCGGACCCGGAACAGCGCCTCTTCGAGGGTCGGCTGTGACGGCGCGGCGCGCAGCGCATCGTAGCGATTGTCCCAGCCACCGACGATGCGGAAGTCGATGATGTTGCGCCACGACGCCTCGAGACCGACGCGCACGCGTCGCAGCGAGATCCCCTCGCGCAGACCCGGGTCGCCGTAGACGATGGGGTCATTTGCCTCGGGCTCGTCCTGGTCGAAGAGCGTCGCTCGGACCTGCACCCTGGCGATCGGTGTGATGGTGATTCCCGCAGGAAGCTTCAGCTTGTGGCGGTGACCGTGGCCCTTTTTGCAGTCCTTTTTCCCGGCCTTGGAACAGGATTTCGCGCCCTTCTTGCAGTCCTTTTTGCAGTCCTTTTTGCAGTCCTTTTCGCAGTCCTTTTTTTCGGCCTTGGGGCAGGACTTCGCGTCCTTGCTGCAACAAGAGCAGCTGGCGGCCTTGCTGTCGCAGTTGCTCGCAGGGGTCTCGGCTTCGTCCGGGGCGGCTGCTGGGGCCTCGCTCTCGGCTGCTGGGGCCTCGCTCTCGGCTGCTGGGGCCTCGCTCTCGGCTGCTGGCGCCTCGCTCTCGGCTGCTGGCGCCTCCTCCTGGCCTTCGTCCTCGTCCGAACTCTCGGAGCCCTCTTCCGTTCCTTGGGGGTCGCTCTCTTCAGCTGGTGGCTCTTCGGCTTGCGCGGCCAGGGGCACGAGCAGCAGCGAGAGGGCGAACAGCAGGGTGAAGCGTGTCATCAGGTCTCCGGTTCAGCAGATCCTGCACCGTCGATCGGCGCGAGGAGGGTGAAAGGTACGGCGAATGCGGTTGGACAGTCAACGTTCAGGAACGCTCGAGGCGGTCAATACAGTCTGCGCACCCGCAGCGCTCTCGTTTCTCGTCCACCGGCGATCACGACCTTCCACGGAGCGGGGCCCATGGCAAGGGTTGCATTGTCTCCGTCCTCGATGACACCTACGACGGCGTGACTGGAGCGCAGTCCACCCAGCCAGGCACGGCTGTCGCTGACGTACAGCAGGTCGCCCTCGCTGAGTCCTCCCAGCGCGGTGGCCAGGCCGCGCGAGACTCGCACCACCGGCAGCAGTGCTTCGCCACGGAACTCGTCAGAGTCCAGTCGGCCGGGCGTCGCCGCGGCCCAGGCGCTGTGCTGCTCGGTGCCCGGAGAGCCCTTGTAGTGCTCGATCGCGTCCGCGACCGTGCCCCACACCAGTCCACGGATTTCGTCCAGGGGCCGTGCTTTCGAGGCCAGAGTCACGGTGACGCCGATGACGCTACAGGCGAGCAGCCCGAAGAAGCCGCGCATGAACTTGAACTGGTCCTTGCCCGCCAGCAGCCCGTCGCCCACATCCCGCATTTCCACGCCGTGCGCGAAGGGCGCGATCATCTGTGGCCAGACGATGGATGCAGCAATCACGACTGAGCCCCCGGCCATGGTCCACAGCGCTGCCGTGGGAGTGAACCGTCGCCAGAACACGCCGAGGAACAAGGCGACGACCAGCGGCGGGGTGACCGCAGCGGTGAAGGCGCCGTGGGCCGAGTAGATGGAGCCGAACTGCATAAAGATCGGAACCAGGCAGATGCCGAACAGGGTGATGCCGATCGATGACCAGCGTGCCACTTTCAGGAGCTGCCTGTCGGGTGCCTCGGGGTTCATCGGCTTGTAGACGTCGTTGACCACGATGGCGGCGATGGCAGTGATCAGCGTGTCGACCGTGGACATCAGGGCCGCGGTGAGCGCGGCCATTACCAGGCCGAAGATGCCCGGCTGCGTGAGGAACTCGGCGGCGATGAAGAAGCTCTCCTTGGGCGCGACGTCAGGCGGCAGGACCCCTGCGTGCACAAGGGCCTTGGCGACCCAACCTCCCGAGGCGACCACGATCGCAGCCAGCGGCATGAGGATCGCCATCATCGCGATGACTGCCTTGCGGCTGTCTTCGACCGAGCGTGCCGAGAGCAGCCGCATGACCATGCCCTGGTTGAGGAAGTAGAACATGGCCGAGTTGGCCATGGCGTCCTGCCAGAAGATCCCCACGGCCGGGTAACTCGGGTCCTGGTTGAAGTGCGGGAATGCGGTGCGATGACCGCGTGGCAGGTGTTCCCAGAAGGCCTCGGCGCCGCCGAGGTAGCTCATTCCCAGGAACAGCAGGACCAAGCCGGTTGCGAGTAGCATCGCGCCCTGGAAGAGGTCGGTCATGATGACGCTGGTCTGGCCACCAAAGGTGACGTAGACAGCAGAAATCGAAGCCACCAGCACTGCTGCCGCGAACACCGGCCAGCCCAGCAGGATGTTGAGTGCCTGGCCCATGGTGAACAGGTTGATGCCGACGTAGCCAACCAGGTAGGTGAGCAGCAAACCGGTGGATAGTTGGCGAGCACGCCGTCCGAAGCGTCTCTCGAAGTACTCGGGGATTGAGACCACCCGGCTGAAGTAGAGGATGGGTAGCCAGCCAAACAGCAACAGCGGCACCCACAGCCAGTCGTTGAGGTAGGTCTGAGTCGAAGCCGTGCCGAAGGTGAACGCCACCTTGCTGTATTTCACGAAGCTGTACGAGCCGACCGTGGT
>CAZBDA010000004.1:0-41579 GCA_964490445.1 uncultured Rickettsiales bacterium
CTGCGGTGTCGTCGTCGCCTGCGGTGTCGTCGTCGCCTGCGGTGTCGTCGTCGCCACTGTGGTCGTCGTCGCCTGCGGTGTCGTCGTCGCCACTGTGGTCGTCGTCGTCGCCGGTGCCGGCGCAGTCCGGCGAGCCCTGGCAGCCGTCATCGGCACAGTCGAACAGGCCATCCTGGTCATTGTCGGCGCGGTCGGTACACTCGCCCGCCTCGTCTCCCTCGTAGGGGGTCGAGTTCTCGGGGTCATCGTCACCGGTGCTGATGCACGACATCCCGTACAGCAGCAAAAAAAGGCTCGCAAGATAAGACAGCGAACGAATGATGCGGGTCATGGCTTGGCTCCCAGGGTCACTTGCAGCTACGGCTGCACCAGTCCTTCGTACTGGCTAGCATAGTCCCACACCCAGGCAAGCGGAACCGCTCTTCAGGAGAGTGCCCGGCGCAACGGCGGCTAGCGGCGGTCCTGCGCAGTGCAGCCAGGGCAGGTCCCATACAGCTCCATCTTGTGGTGTGTGAGTCGGAAACTATTCTCGGCAGCGACCCGTTCCTGTAGATGTTCAATCTGTTCGTTCTCGAACTCGACGATGTCACCACAGACCGTGCAGATGAGGTGATCGTGGTGGTCCTCGTCCAACACCTCGGCAGCCTCGTAGCGTGCGGGCCCGTCCAGAAAATGTCGTTCCGCAGCAATGCCCGACTCGACGAACAAGCGCATCGTTCGGTACACCGTGGCGTGCCCGATGCCGCCGTCTCGCTTGCGCACCTGCAACACCAACTCGTCGATTGACACGTGCTTTCGGCAATCGACGAAGGCGCGGAGAATCTGCTCGCGCTGACGAGTCTGCTTGAGACCGTTGCTGGCGAGATAGGCCAGCAGACGCTCGTGCATGCTCGTAAATAACGGCGTTAAACGGGTGGCGACCATGGGGACTCCAGTCTAACCTACGAGAGGTTCAAGACGACCACCTTGCCCGGAGTTCCCATGAAGCGCAGTCTCTGCCTCGCCATCTCTCTCCTGTTCAGCCTCACCTTCGTCCTCTCGGCGTGCGGTGGAGGCGAGTGTGAAGATCAGTGCTCGGGCGACCAGATCCAGCGTTGCGTGGATGGCGTACTCGGCGATGCCGAAGACTGTGGTGGCGGCATGATGTGCATGACGATGGACTCAGGCATGCAGCACTGCATGCTGATGGGTGATGACGACGACTCCGCAATGGAGTAGCGCCCGCCTCAGGGCAGGTTCTTGCCGCTGAGGGCCACCTTCATCAGGTAACCGAACTTGCGATCGCCGATGCGCACCGCGTTGGCAGCGAGCAGCAGTGGGTTGACGAGATCAGCGCCCGGCGTACGCGACAGGGCAGAAGCGACCGGTTCGAGGAGGCGCTCGCCCCTGCCAAACAGCGACAGCATGCCCATCTGGATGCGCAGCTTGCGATAGGCCGCGGCCTCCTGCGCAAGACGACCGGCCACCGGGCTCTGCTCCAGGTAACCGTGCTCGAGTTGCTCACGCTCTTGCGGAGTCAACTCGCCCGCCTCTTCGGCCCTGCGCACCATGTCGGTCCCCGGGAAGAACGTCAGCGGGAAGGTAAGGATCCGGTCGGGGTTGAGCTTGCGGAACACCTTGAGATCCAGGGCCCGATCGTCAGCACTCTCACCGGGACTGCCGAGGATCTTGTCCACAGACAGTCGGATGCCTACCTCCTTGATCACCCGGGCCGTGGCAAACAGCTTCTCGTCACTCTCCCGGCGATCCATGACGTTGCGCCGGACCTCGCGACTGCCAGACTGCACCCCCATCGTCATCATCCAACAGCCCGAGTCGGCCATCAGGCGGGCGAGACTGGGGTCGAGGCCCGACGGGTAGGTGTAGCACCAGAACGGCAGGCCAATCTCACTGCGATAGCGGGGTAGGAAGTCCTCCAGCCAGCGTCGCGGAGACGTAAATACTTCGTCGTAGAACGAGATGCTCCGAGCACGCCCCCGGCGCTTCACCTCGCGCAACTCTTCGAGCACCCCGTCAATCGAGCGCTTACGCACGCGGGTCTTATCGCCGATCTCGGTGTAGATGCGGTGGTACATCTCCACCGAACAGTACGAACAGCTGTAGGGGCAACCCCGCGACGTCATGCACAGGTAGGTGTCCTCCATCGCCGGAACCTTGTCGTAGAACAACCGGTAGTCCCGAATCGGCAGAGCATCGAGGTCTTCGATGTAGGGACGTAGTGCGTTGCGATGCCAGTCCTCGCCGTCGCGGATCCAGACGTTGGCGATGTCGTCGGGCAGCTGTCGGTCGTCCAGTGCCTCGACCAACTCGAGGAACGCGTGCTCGGCCTCGCCGAGCACCAGGGCGTCCACCTGCGAATAGGATGCGACAACCTCCGGTACCGCGCTGACGTGCACACCACCGAACACTGTCAGAGCCCGCGGACAGCGCTCCTTGATGAGGGCAGCCAACTCCAGCATCCAGCGGAAATTGTCCGTGTAACAACTGAAGCCCACCACGTCGGGATCCCAGTCCACGGCCTGCTGCACGATCCTCTTGCTCAAATCGAAGTAGTCGACCAGGGGCGGAACCCGAACCAACGGCTCGCCCCGAAACAGCTGCGGATCGAAGGCAAGGCGCACTTCGTGTCCGGCAGCCTTGAGCACTGCACTGAGATAGGTCAGGCCGATGTGTTCGCTGCTGTTGTAAACAAACAGGACACGCTTACGAGGAACTGACTGGGCCACGCTCAGCTCAGGACCGCAGGGGCAGCGATTGACGCTGACGTCGGGTCAATGCCAGGTGCAGGACATCTTCGTCGGCCAGCCGCAGCTTGGAAAAGCGGAAACCGTACAGAGCCGGTAAACCCGAGCCGTCGTCCTCGCCCCGCCGGACGCAGGTGCCATAGGCAAGCAGGACGACATCCCGAAGAGGGATCTCAATCGCCAGCACCGTGCCCACCGCAACCTCGCGAGGGGTACGCAGCGAGCAGCCAATCACGGCCAGGTCGCCAATGGTGCAGCGGAAGAAAGACCCGATGCCAGACATGATCCCATCTTCGTCCGCCGCCGCCTGTCGCACTCGAGTGAGCGTATCGAAGGCAATCCGGAAGCCCTCTCGGCGGTTGAGAAAGCGCAGGTCTTCTGGATAGTGCAGCACCAACAGGAACTGTCCTTCCCGCACCAGGTGCAGCGGCACCGGGCCGTCGGGGGAGTCGGCATGGGCAGCCAGATCGCCGGATGCCGGCTGGTGCGGCACCTCAGCCTGCTTCTCCGGACTGTCCTCAATACGCAGGAGCACGCTACTGAAGCGGTAGATGCCGTCGTCGCGGCCGATCTCAATATCCAGTTCGGAACCTTCTTCGAGTTCCGCACCGGGCACACTCGGGTAGAACAAGCCGATTCCATCCGGCTGACGAAGCGTCTCCCCAGGCGCGATGTGGCTGATCAGCCTGCCGTCTCGGCTGACGCTGACGTACTTCACCTGCCCCATGTTGCGGGGCAGGAACTCGAGCGTAACCGAGGCCTGCTCACCGCTGGAGAGTTCCTCGAGTTCCGTCTCGGGTACCTCGACGGGTCCCACAACCGCCTCGACCGTGGCCCAGAAACGGTCGGTAAACGAGCCACCACCACGAGGTGTAAAGCGAAGATGCCGCCGGCCAACGACCATCTGCAGTTGCGCAGTCAACTCTTCACCGAAAGGAACCCGGCGCAGTTCCTCGAGAGTCGCGGCAAAGCGCTTGTCCGCTTCCACCGCCGGCACAAACAGCAAGCGCTTGCTGGTCACCACGAGCGCAACCCGGCGAACAGTCGCCTCGGACATCCACTGCAAGCCCGGACCCAAAAGCAGGACCTCCTCGTCCTGGTCGAGGACCAGGTCCGGCGCCAGGCGTCCCAGGGTCTCGGCGGCGGTCACTCCTGACCAATCGGTCGCCTCCTCGTCTTCGGGTTCGCGCTCATCCTTGAAGTGCAGGAGCAGAGCAAAGAGATCCCGAAGACGCTCCTCGGACTGAGCCATCTCAAACAGTTGCTGCTCCCCGTCGCACAGGATTCCGATCCGGTTTCCGGCGCCCGAGGCCAACCTCACGATGCCCTCGAGAGGCATCGTGAGGGTGTGGGAACCGATCATCGAATCGAGCCGGCCTTCCATGGTGAACGTCAGCTGCCGTGACGAGACGATGAGCGTGCCCTTCTGAGTCAACGGGCCGTTGACCACCGATGCCTCCCAGGTAGCCAACAACTCCCGCGACGAAGGGTCCGTTCCTCCAACCCCCAGCGCAACCAGCCGCGAATAGAGCCTGGGAACCAGGTAGCCGGCGTACAGGTAAGAGGAACCGCGCACCTGCAGGCGCAGCAAGCGGCGTACCGCGACCACCTCGACGGCCTCGACCTCGTCGACGGGCACGTCGATGGCCAGGCCGCCGCCGACCATGCGATTGAAGAAGCCGTCGGGCTCGAAGCGGAAGCGACTCGTACTGAGACAGACGTTGCCCCGTGCCGACAGCAACGCGTTGATGTGGGACTCGAGGGGGCCCTGCACCAGGACCCGCTCCTCTTTCTCGAAACGAGGCTTGCCGGGCTCGATTCCCTGGTGCCGTTGCAACAGCACGTCGAGGCGCTCCAGCACGTAGCCGGCGCCGCGCCCCCGGAACTCCACTTCCGTGCCCTGCACCGTCACCAGGAGTTCCTGGCTGTCCCCCTCCACCTCGACGATATTCGCAATGGGGAAGGACATGTCCTGCGCCCCCGCCAGCTTGTCGATGATGCGGATGGGATTAAAGGACAACTCTTCTGCGGTCAGGGTGAGGACACCGCGCACGAACACCAATCCCTTGACCAGCATCACCTCCTGCTGGCTGAGGACGGGCTGACCATCCCACAGTTCCCCGCTGTCCCGAATCACCATGGGTCGAATTATAGCCAGATAGAAAGGACACCAAGGCTGAACGAAAGTCACAAGCACCGGCGCTGGGGAGCCCGCGGGTCACAGCAGGAAAGGGATTACTGCCTTTCGGTCGCTGGGGTAGTCAGGAAACTCCCGCCGGTACCATCGGTGGTGGTCCCGGGCCCTGGGCAGGAGATTTGCCACGGTGTAGACGGCAAAGGCCAGGCCCGACATCGACCAGGTGGCAAGCGCCCAGCCGAACCACTCCAACATCTCACCGAGGTAGTTGGGGCAACTGACCCAGCGATAGAGCCCACCTCTGGGGATCTTGTAGCCGCTCTCTCCGGGCGCTCGCAGCCGAATCAGAATCGTGTCGGAATGAATGTTGATCAGCCATCCTGCGAGCAACATGGCGACGCCGACCAGGAATCGGGGATCTGTCAGCCAGGTGCTGGGGTAGTCACCGAGATGAGAAATCTGGCGACTGTTGATGTAGGCATTCAACAGGTTGAACACGAAGGCCATGAGCGCGATGGACAGCGCCATCTCTTTGCCCGCGCTGCGCATGCGGAATGGGTAGACAAAGGTGCGCTGGATGTAGTGCAACATCCACAGGCTGAGCAACACGAGCGGCACGATGTCGGCGCGATGCGCGCCGACCAGGAACAGCGCTCCGAACACGACCACGGCCGGGCTCTCCATCACGATCCACGCAGTCCGACTGGCAATGGTGGGTCCCCAGCCCGATCGTCCGTGGCGACCATAGGGCGCACTGACCAACTGCAACGAGAGAAAGGTCAAAAGCGCGAGGCCGAACATCAGCACGACCAGGCGACCATGCAGCAGAACTTCACTCACAGGGCAACCTCGCCGCCTCGCTCCTCAGGCAGCACAAGCAGGCCGCGGCTACCAAAGCAACGGTAGACGTCACGAATGGTCTCGTGGACCGGCCGCGGCGAGTGGCCCAGCTCGGTGGCGGCCTTCTCCCAGTTGAGATCGCGGCAGCCGGTGACCGCATCCAGAGCCTCGCTGGTGTACAGCGGTTCAGCGCCCGTGAGACTCGCCCACAGCGTCATGCACGGCGCCGCGGCGCGAGCCAACCACATTGGCACCGTGAACGCCGGCGAGCGGGCTCCAGTGACCGCCGCGGCGTGCTCCGCAACCTCCGACATCGAGCACCAGGGACCACTCAGCAGGTAGTTCTCACCGGTACGGCCGCGCTGCTCTGCGGCAAGCGTGCTGGCCACCACGTCCCGTACGTCGACCCAACTGAAGCCCCCGGGAACCAGGGCCGGCAGCTTGCGCGCAGCCAACTGGAGAAACAGAGCCCCCATGCGCGACGGTCGGAAATCGAACGGACCGAGGATGCCACTGGGGTTCACGATCACTGCATCCAGCCCGCGAGCAATCACTTCACGCAGTGCAGCCTCTCCGGCCGCCTTCGAGCGATCGTAGGCGGGAGCGTCCGCAGCGACCCTCGCACCACTCTCGTCGACCTGCGAGGCCACATTGCCCAGGTCGTAGGCATGCACCGAACTGACATGCACCATCCTGCGTGCTCCCGCCGCCAGCGCGGCCTCGGCCACGTTGCGGGTGCCATCCACGTTGACCGCCCGAACCTGGCCGTCTGGGTCACCGACGATGGAGATGATCGCTGCCAGGTGGAAGACGCTGTCGGTGCCCTTGCAGGCGCGCTGCAGAGAAGCTGGATCAAGGACATCACCCGGGACCAGTTCCAGGTCACCTTCGAGACCCTCCAGCGAGCCCAGGCCGTCATGAACAAGCGCACGCACGCTGCGTCCCCGCTGCAGCAGGGTCCGCACCAGCACACCGCCCAGGTGGCCGGAGGCACCCGTCACCAAGACACGAATGGGGAGACTCCTGTCTGCACGACCTGCGGAGACTACTCCGAGCAGCGGCGGCGGTCGAGCCTCGCCGTTGACAGCGCAGACAAGCCGTCGTAGTCGTGCAGGATGCGGACCTGCGCAACTGTCATCGTCGCCGGACGCGCAGCCAGGTGGATCGCTGCGCTCTGGCTGCTTCTCGCCCTGGCATTTCCTCGCCTGGCAAGCGCCCAGGACTCGGCCCCCGATGATGACAGCAGCAGCGACGACGACCAGAGCCGGGACGGAGACGACGACGACAGCGCCGCCCCGGACAGCGACGCGGGCCAGGCCCGCGAAGACGAGGCCCCCGACGACGAGCCAGCACCCGCACGCCAGGTCAAAGCTGCCATCACTGTCGAGGAGCGGCGCGAGCCGCAGCAACTACAAGCCTTCCGGCACCCGGCCTCAGTGGTCGCCCGTGACCTGGACGATAGCGTTGCTCCCGGGGCGACCCTCGCCGACGTCCTCGCCCAGATGCCTGGCCTGCAACTGCGACGACTCGGTGGCCCGGGAGATCCGTCCTACGCCGCGATCCGCGGCTCCAGCAGCCAGCAGGTCGAGATCTGGGTCGACGGCGTGCCGCTCAATCCGCTGGGCAGCGGCGCCATCGACCTGAGCGAGTTTTCCCTGCTCGCCTTTGATCGTGTCGAGGTCTGGCGGGGACTGGCGCCAGCCGAACTTGGCGGCGCCCCCATCGGCGGCATCATCCACCTCACCAGCAAACCAGGCTCCGTACTACCCGCTTCGATCGAGGCGGGCCTCGGCACCTGGACTACTCGCTACCTTTCGGCGAGGGCCGGTACAGCCCAGCAGCTTGCAGACGGCGGGCTCGCCGATGGCAGGCTGTCTCTTGCCCTGCACGGTACCGACGGCAACTATCCCTACTTCGACGACAGCGGCACCCAGGTCAATCTCGACGATGACCAGTGGCTTCAGCGCAGCAACAACGCCTATGACCAACTCAACCTGTCGGCACAACTTCGACTCGGCAGGGGGCCGCTGCTATTGAGCCTGAGCAACCGGCTGCACTGGCACAGCGGCGGCGAGCCCGGTCCCGGCCACGGCACGACGGCGAGCGCTCACTCCCGCGGTAGCTCCAACCTCGCCAGGGTGGCGGTCCGCGCCGCAGCCCACCCGCGCCTGCGTGTGAACGCAGACCTCAGCTACCTGCATCGCAGGCAACGATTCTCCGATCTGCTCGGCGAGATCGTCGTCGGAGCAACCGACCGCGAAGACCGCAGTGACCTGCTCACTGCCTCTGCCATCGTCCGCTGGCAGGCGCTTCCGTGGCTGCAGGTTCACCCCAGCTTTCGCGCCACCCTCGAGGCCAACGAGCGTTTCGAGCACCTGCTCCCCCTGGTCGAACCCGGCATCCGCATGCGGGGCTCCGCGCAGCTTGCGCTGGGAGCCACGGCAAGACTGTGGTCAAAGCGACTGACCATTCTCGGCGTGCTCGACCTGTTCGCCCTGGACAATCGCGCATTCGGCAACCTGCCGTTCTCGGCACTGGCAGCCACCGCAGATGGCGAGGAGCGCGCCTTCCAGCTATTGCCCCGCCTGGCGGTCGCCCTGCACCCTGCCCCCTGGCTGACTGTGCGGGCCGGCGTGGCGCGGGGATTCCGGCCACCGACCTTTACCGAGTTGTTTGGAGACCGCGCCGGCATCCTCGGCAACCCGGCGCTGCTGCCCGAGCGCGCAGACACCGTCGATGCGTCGCTACGCGTCGCCGGACAGCCTCACGCACTGTTCGGAGTCGCCGCAGAGTTCGGCGGCTTCTTTGTCTTGACCGACGATGCCATCGTGCTGCGACACAACTCTCAAAGATTGGTCGTACCAATTAATTTCGGTCGCACACGAAGCGCGGGGATTGAAGCATCTGCCTCCATTCGAGCGTTCAAACGGCTGGAAGTGTCGGCAGCTCTGACCTGGATCGACGCGCGCATCCTCGAGGCTGAGGAGGCGTACATCGACAACAAGGTGCCCCTGGTACCCGAGTGGGACCTGGATCTCAGCGTACGACTCGAACCACTCCGCTGGCTCACCCTGGCCTGGACCTTCAGCTACACGGCAAAGAGCTACGACAGTAGGACGAACCTGTTCGCACAGGCGCCGAGGCCACTGCACAGCCTGTCGCTGCGAGTCGACCCCGGAGCCGGCTTCCCATGGTTCGCCGTGGAACTGCGCAACGTCGCCGACACCACCACCTGGTCGCGCGATCGGGATCCCTTGCAGCCTGATCCGCAGGACCAGGTGCTGGTACGTATCGAGGACTTCCGCGGCAATCCTCTGCCCGGGCGTGCCGTCCTGCTCAGCGTAGGCTGGAGGCCGGGAGCGACGAGGACCAGGCCGGCGGTCGCTGGTGCCCCGGGCGGGAGCTAAGATGACAGGGATGCGATCGAAGACCCTGCGTCTTGTCCTGGCAGCGCTCGCCTGCGCCGCGACGGCGTCGCTAGCGGCCTGCACCGAGCCGGCCGGCGACGAAGGCGCGGACGCCGGACCACCCAGCGCACGAAGCGCCTTTGTCATCACCAGCGACTACAGCGACACAGTGCTGGCACGGATCGATCTGCACAGCGGTGAAGCGCACGACAATCTCGCCGCCTTCCCGGCCGGCGACATGACAGTCAACGTCATCGCGGAGGCCCTCTACCTGCTCTCCCGAAGCAGCGAGGATGTACTGCGGCGCTACCCGGGAGGCGACCTCAGCGCGGCCCCAGACCTCGAGGTAAGCACGGGCGCGGGCTCCAATCCACAGCAGGTTGCCGAGTGCGGCGGCCAACTGTGGGTACCGCTCTACAACCGCAGCGAGATCGCAGTCCTGGACGCCAGCAATGGTGCCCTGCTGCAGACCATCGACCTGCACTCCTGGGACGAGGGGGCCGACGGTAGCTGCGAGCCGGTCGCCATCGTCTCGGCAGGGAACAGCCTGTACGTGGCCCTGCAGCGCTTCGACCTGCTAAGCCTCACAGCCGATCCGGTCGGCAAAATCGTGGAAGTCGACTGCGACCATCACACCATCACGCAGGAGTGGGATACCGAGCGCAATCCCCTGGCTGTAGCCGATCCTCATCGGCCTGGCTCCCTGCTGGTCACTGAAGGCGCCTTCTATGCACTTGACGGCCAGGTGCGTAGCCTCGATCCGAGCACCGGGCTGTTCTCGGAGTCGCTGCTCAGCGAGGAGCAGCTAGGCGGCGACTTCGGCGCGGTCGCCGCAGTCGGCCCGCACCTGGTCGCCAGCAGTTGGCAGTTTTCCGCCACACCAAGCTCATCGGCGCTGACCTGCCTGAACCGGGACACGGGGGCTGTCACGGAGGGCCCCATGGACCTGCCCCAGAGCTTGTGGCGCCTGGCTGCAGCTCCCGACGGCACAGTCTGGGTCACGATGACACCACCGGCCAGCGACCCCACCGCTGCGCACGGGATCATGGTGATCGACCCACAGACCTGCCAGGAGGTCGAAGGAAGCGGCTACAGCTTTGTCCTGCCGCCCACGGACTTCGCCTTCCTCGACTTGACCACCGACTAGATTAGAACGCGATGCGCGGCACCCAGACGGGGATCAGGTTGGCCTCGCCGGTGGATTGCCCGGTCAGCCACACCGCCGGAGCGCTGGGATCGTTGCCCAGGCTCGCCTGGTTCAGATCCACCGCCGTGATCCACAGCTGCGCCATGTCTTGGGTGGTGTGTCCGTAGGCACGCTTGCTGGACCAGGCGAGCCAGGCGTAATCCTGCGTCACGGGCGCCCAGCGGGGCCAACTGTTGGTGAGGTCACCGGTACCGCTCGCAGCGGCCATCTCGATGGCGTCGCCTCCGTTGGCCGAGATGATGTACAGCTTCGCGGTCGGGTTGGAGTTGGAGGTCGAGGACGAGGTCGGATTCCCATCCGAGTCGACTCCGGTGAAGTTGGTCCCCCGGTTGAAAGCCACCCACTGGGAGTCGGGACTGAAGGTGGGGTAGTAGAAGTTCTCGTCGCCCTGTTGCTGCAGGAGCATCCGATCGTTGGTGAAGACATCGCCCGACACATCCATCAGGCGTAGATCACAGCCGTCAGCGCCAAACTCAGTACCTGTGCCGCCGCACGAGGAGTACACCAGCTTCGTGCCATCGGGCGACCAGTCTGCAAATACCGGCGTACCCGAGGTCGGTAGCGTAGCCAACGGCATGGTCGAGGGCAGTTCAAGGAGCGTCAACTCACGGCTGCCAAAGATCGAGCCGAAGGTTCCCGGAGCCGAGACCCCGCGCGTACCCGTGGGGTTCAGCGTGGTGAACAGTGATTCCATCGGGCCCACGAGCACGTTGCTCGGATTGCTCAGATCAACGACTCGCCCGGGTGCGGTGGGAGAAAAGTCCGCGTAGGACATCATCGAAGGGTTGCTCAGGTTGACCGTATGGCAGCCGACACACACCGTCCCTGGCAAAGAGAACGAGCTTGGGGAACTGGCACCGATGCTGATGGCACGCATGCTCGAGCCCACCCCGGGCGCCCAGTACACGACAGTACCGTCGAGATCATTGTCGCTGGCTTCGATGGTCAGCGCGCTGCTCGCGGTGCAGGGGTTGCCCGAAAATCCACTGCCCGTCCAGTTGCCTGAGACCAGCGTGATCTCCACCTCGGTACCGGGATCGAAGGTCGTCAGTCCCAACCAGGTGGCCGCATCCGGCATGAAGTGATCATCGGTGGTGAAGAAGGTCAGGTCGCTGTACTCGCTGTGCAGGCTCAACTGGTACATGTTGGAACCCGCGTTGCTCTGCCACTGGATGTTCGGCGGCAGCAGGCTACCTGGCATCACCGAGCCATCGTAGGGGTACAGGATCACGGCGGCACAGCTGTCGTCGACCTGCACCGTGCTCGAGCTAAAGGCGCCGGGCACCGCTGCGTTGCCCGTGTCGTTCACCTCGCCGTCGATGAGCACCTCGATCTCGCACAAGCCGGTCACACCCTGCTCCTGCACGGCGATCTGGCCAATGCCGCCATGGTTCGAAGGCGTCGTGTAGAGGCCGCTCGCCGTCACGCTGCCACCGAAGCCGTCGAGAATGGTCCAGCTGGCATTGGTGGGCGTCTCTGTGTTGCCGTCGGGCCAGATGATCTCAGCGCTCAGTTGCACCGAAGTCGAGGTGCCCCAGGTGATGGACACCTGCTGCGTCGCAGGCTGACAGTTCATCGTGAACGCTGGGGGGGGCTCGGTGGAGTCATCGTCACCCGCTGTGTCGTCGTCACCAGACGTATCATCGTCGCCAGTCGTGTCGTCGTCACCAGACGTATCATCGTCGCCAGAGCCGGTGTCGTCGTCGCCGGAGCCGGTGTCGTCGTCATCCAGGCCAGTGTCGTCGTCATCCAGGCCGGTGTCGTCGTCATCACCAGGACCGAGCCGCTGGGCACAACCCGCCAGCAGCAGGACCAGGAGTAGGCAGAAGATCTGAATCGCAACGCGCATGAGCGACACTCCGAAGTGGGTCAAGGGTAGGGGCTGCGAGCCTTTTACCCGATTCACCTCCCGATTCAACGGGAATAATCAGCCCCTCCGCCCCGCAGGCTATGCTCTGGCAATGCGCTGTTCGCGGTCCCTCCTGTCCATTGTCGCCAGTACCCTGCTCGCAGGCTGTACTCCCCCGGCCGACGACGATGACTCGGCCGCAAGCTCCCACAGCCTCGAGCAAATCAGCGGCCCCTTGAGCACCCGCAACGCAGCCGACCGCAGCGGCTACTACTTCCTGCCGCAGCGCAGCAGCGACGACTTGATTGCCGTCGTGCTCGGGTTCCATGCCACCGGCAGCTCGGGTGAGAGTTTCGTCGCCACCCTCCAGTCACACGCAGCTTTGAACGGCTTTGCCATCGTCGCCCCGGACTCGCGGGTCTCACCCGCCGGCGACCTCACCTGGGAGGTTGGCACCGAGGCCGACGAGGTCACTCCCGACTACAACCATGCTCTCGCCTGCCTGGAGGAAGTCCGCGCGACACACGGCCTGGGAATCGACACGGATTGGGTGCTGGCGGCCGGCTACTCGGGAGGTGCCAGCTCAGCGCCATATCTCGCCAGCAACGAAGACCTGTTCACCGGCTTTGCGGTGCTGCACGGTGGTGTCTTCCCAGGAGGGATCGGCAGCAACATCATCCCGGGCTGGTTCTCAACGGGCGAGGACGACACGATTCGCAGCCCGGATCACATGCAGGACCAACTCGAATCCCTGGAGCCCCTCGGCTTCGACGAACTGGTCCTCGAGGTCTTCCCCGGGGGGCACGGCCTGGGCAACGAGGAGCTCGAGGGCCTCGTGGAGTGGTGGCTCGCAGCCCGCTGAGGGCCAACAGGCAGTTCAGTCGTTCCCGTTCGGGTCTACGCCCAATCGCCGATACGCCGCCACCGAGGCGCGAGACGGCTCCATGTGCACCAACTCCACCGTCCGCCTGCGGATCTCACTTTCCTTGTCTTCTCGCCCGAGTGCCAGGGCCCCACGCGCCTTCTTGCCGCGGATCGTCGCCATCGCCTCCAGTGCAGCACTACGCACCGAATCCGCATACACCGGACGCTTGAGCAGACCGGCCTTCTCGGTAAGCAGCCTGGACAGAAACGGCACGGCTTCCTCGCCGGCGCTGTAGGCCAGGCCCAGCAGGCTGCCTTCGGCCACGGGCGCCGACACATCCTTCTCCGCGAGCCGCTTCTCGAGACCACGGAGGACCGCCGCCGCACTGACCGAGTACAGGTACCTGACGACGTCGAACAGTCCCGCACCGTCCGTGAAGCGGCGATCGAAAGCCAACTGCTGCAGCAGTCGGCGCGCTGATTCGGCCTCGGTCTGCATCAGGCCGCGGGCCAGCTCGGTCAGTACCCGCGGGTCCTGGTCCTGGTTCACCAGGGCCAGCAACTGTCGCTGACAGGTTGGCGTATTGACCTGGCTCAAGATGGAGACGAGGTTGCGGGTGACATACCAGGGGTTGTCCGAGGCATTTGCCAACTCACGCAGGAAGGGCGCAAGCAACTCGTCACTGTCAGCATCGGCAGCCACCGCCGCCCGCAGGTGGTAGACAATCACCTCGACCAGCGAAGCGCGCACAGACCTCCTTTCAGCGGTCATCAGCAACTCGAGAAGCTGCGGGACGATCGCCTCGCTGAAGCTGCGCAGAATGCTGCGAATCAGTTCGCACTGGTCGCGAGGCAGGACCTCCATCTTGCGGACCATCATCGCGATCACCTGCGGCGAACTGAGATAGAGCCTGGCGGAACCGGCCCGAACCGCCAGCTGCGAAGAGCCGGCAGAGAGGTCTTCCAGGGTGCTGCTGAATGCGGCCACCGTGTGCAATTCACCACAATTGATGGCAGCTGGCACCAACTCCTCGCAAGCCTGCACGAGAGAGCTTCCCAGGGCCTCGCCACCTTCCGAGGAGGCCAATTCCCCCAGCCGTTGTGCGAGGCCGCCGAGTACCTCCACCCGAAGCTCGTCACTCTGCTGCAAGGCCACCAGCAGGTCGCCACGTAGCCGCTGTGCTGCTTGCCGGGTCGGCAACTCCTGGGCCAGGTAGCTCAGCACCGCCTCTGCGCCCCGGTCCAGGACTGACTGGAGAGCCCGCGTTCCCATGGTAGCCAGCACCTGCTGGTCACCCTCCGCCTCGGCCAGGAGTTGCTCGAGGCTGTCGTCGAGCGCCTCGATCGCAACCGTTGCCCAGGAGAACCGATCAGGCTTGGCTGCCTCTGCTTTGCCTTCCTCGCCATCTTCCGCACCTGCCTCAGCGAGCTCGTCACCGGCCACTTCGCTGTCGGCCCGCGGCGCCTGGAGGCTGGCGCCTTCATCGTTGCCGGGCTCTTCCTTCTCATCGAGCTCCACAGGGGCTTCCGAGTCCCCCGGAGCAAGCCCGGACATTGCCGTAGTCTTGCGCCCGAAGCCCGAGCTTGTCCGGCCGGCTGCCTCGTCTTTCTTCTGGGGCTCCGACGACTCGACGATGACATTGAAGATGAGGGGCGGCGCATTCAGGGCTCCGGGGGCATTGCCCTCCCGGAACTGCGCGAGGGAGTCCTCGTCCAGGTCGGCAAGCAGGTCGAGTTGCTCGCACAGGTCCTCCATGCGACCCCGGCCGTCGAAGACGAAGTTGCGGACAGCACGGCGCTGAAACCACTCGGTGACGATCGAGGCGCCCTTGTCGGCAGTCTCGAGCCCCTTGCCATTGATCAGCACCCCCCAGGACACCACCTCGACCAGCACGACGCCGAGGTCCTCGTGCAGTTCCAGTAGGAAGTTCCACAGGCCCTCGGAGGCCAGCGAGCGCTGCGCATGGCCCGCCTCGTAGATACGGGCATTGGTCATCACCATGCGCACCTGGCGCACCATCACCTGCACGTCCTTCGAGGAGCCCGGTTGTAACGCGTTGGCTTGTACCCGTTCCATCTGCAGCACAGAATACCCACCACCGGCCATCGGAGACAGGCCCCACAGATGCAAAACAGAGCCTCTATCAAGCAACTCGTGGAAAGCTACGTCGCCGCAGACCGCACCGAGGCGGAGCACCGAGAGCGCATGCTGGCTTTGCTCGCAGGCGGCGAGGACCCCTGGTCGCGGCAAAGCTTTCGTCCCGGCCACTTCACCGCGTCGAGCTTCGTCCTGAATCCCGACGGCACCCACCTGCTACTCATCCTGCACCGGGTGCTGGGCCTTTGGCTCCAGCCCGGCGGCCACTTCGACCCCCTCGACAAGGACCTCGACGCCGCGACCCGCCGCGAGGTGAGTGAGGAGACGGGTGTCGTCGACATGGAGCGGCTGAGCGGCTTTTCAGGACTGTTCGACGTAGACATCCACCGCATTCCGGCGAACCCGGGGCGAGGCGAGCCGGGCCACGAACACTTCGACCTGAGGCTTGCTTTCCATGCGCGCAATTCTTCGATCAGAGCGTCCTCGGACGCAGCGGACGCTCGCTGGGTACGTCTCGAGGAGACACCCACCGCGGGCACCGACGAGTCCGTCGAGCGCGCAGTTCGCAAGCTGATCAGCCGCAAGCTGTTCTATGCACGCTTGCTGTAATTGCTATAGTGCGATGTCGGGGCCTATCGGCTCGTGCGGAGAGAGTAGTCGGGAGCCAAGGCTAGCGGGTGCAGCGTTCGATCCTGCTGGCTGTATGATCGTTGAAGGAGTTGCGAGGAACGCAAGTCACCCACCTCAACTGGAATCGGGGCATCAGCTAGCGCATGGCAGGGAAGGTCGCGAGAGGCATCGATATTGCCGGCATCCTCGGCACGGTGCTGGCGTTTGTCGCCATTGTGGGTGGCCACCTCTTCGAGGGCGGGCACCTCAATCAGATCATCCAGCCCACTGCTGGACTGATCGTGTTCGGCGGTACCTGCGCAGGCATCCTCGTCGAGTTCAGTTGGCCTCAGTTCACCAAGGCAATTTCGGCATCTCGCGACGTCCTCAACCCACCGAAGTCTGACCCGCGCGAGACCCTCGACAAGATCATCGAGCTCGCCAAGCTCGCTCGACGCCAGGGCCTGGTCGCCATTGACCGGGAAGCCCAGAAAATCGAGAACCCGTTCATGCAGAAGGCCCTGCGCATGGTCGCCGACGGCATCGAGCCGAAGGCCCTGCAGTCCGCACTGCACAAGCAGATCAAGAATCTCGGCAAGGAAGAAGTCTCCTCCTCGAAGATTTATGCCGCAGCAGGCGGCTACGCGCCAACCATCGGCGTGCTCGGTGCCGTCATGGGCCTCATTCACGTGATGGGCAACCTCACTGACCCGAGCAAGCTGGGTGCCGGCATTGCCGTGGCCTTCGTGGCCACTCTGTACGGCGTCGGCATCGCCAACCTGTTCTTTCTGCCGATGGCCGGAAAGCTGAAGAGTCAACTCGATGCGCGCATGCACCACATGGAGATGATCATCGAGGGTGCCTGTTCCATCGCGGCGAGCGAGAACCCCCTGATCGTCGAACAAAAGCTCACCGCTTACCTCAGCAGTGCCGAGCAGGCCGCGATGGAGGCCGCTGAAGGCGGTGGAGGAGGAGGCGGACAGAATGAGGCTGCCGCCTGACATCCTGGCCACGAGCCCCGCTTGATGGAGAGTTGCGACCATGAGTGATGAGGAAGGTGGTGGACACGACGAACGTTGGATCGTCTCCTACGCGGACTTCATCACCCTGCTGTTCGCCACCTTTGCCGCACTGTACGCAATCTCCATCACTGACAAGGCGAAGGCAATAGCGTTCCAGCAATCCGTCCAAAAGGCCCTGAACGCTACCTGGTCCGAGAAGGTGGTGTTCAGGCCCATCACCTCCACCCCGGTCTTCTCCAAGAACAGTCCGGCCTCGGCGCCAACACGCACCTTCATCGTCGCAGAAGAACGCTGCATCGAGACCGCAGAAGACCGCGATGAGAAGGAACGCAAGGCCTACCAGATCAGCGAAGAGTTGGAGCAGATCACCGAGGATGAGGCCCTCGAGGAGGAGGTCACCGTCGAACAGCGTGGTGACGATGTGGTCATCAGCCTGCTGTCTGCCGGCTTATTTTCCTCTGCAAAGGCCAACCTGCAGGGCGGGGGCGGCGAGACGATTGCCAAACTCGCCGAGAGTCTCAAGGATTACAAGGACATCGAATTGCGGATCGAAGGTCACACCGACAACAGGCCTCTGCTGCCCGGTGCCATGTACCGCGACAACTGGGAACTGTCCTCGGCCCGGGCGACCACGGTAGTCAACGAACTGGTCAACAAGCACGGCTTCGACCCAACCAAGCTGATCGTCGCCGGCCTCGGCGAACACCGGCCAGTAGCGGACAATGAGAGCGACGAGGGACGAGCCCAGAACCGCCGCATCGACATCGTGATCCAGCAGCCGCGGGCCGACGACGAAGAGGTCGAAGCAGGCGAACAGGTCGAAACCGAACTGCGCTAGCTTCCACACCTGGTAGCGCCTGGGCATTCAGCAGCTATCCTCAGGGCCGGAGTACAAGCCCTTGCCACGTGGTCCAAGCGATACCAAAGACGAACAGGCGCTCTCTGACGAGGCCCCTGTCCGACGAGCCGCCAAAACGGTTGCGGCCGAAGCGGGTAGCCAG
The DNA here is from genome assembly GCA_964490445.1 of uncultured Rickettsiales bacterium. Classification (GTDB taxonomy): domain Bacteria; phylum Myxococcota_A; class UBA796; order UBA9615; family UBA9615; genus UBA6601. The sequence goes on from CAZBDA010000004.1 coordinate 17,779, forward strand.
CTACTTCGGGCCGCCGCAAAGCGTTTCTGGACCCGGGGGCGCGACTCGACAGCAACCGGCAGAGAGGCCGACGACCTTCAGCTAAAGAACAAAGGGGCCGACCAGAGACGTCACGCCCTGGGACAACCAGACCGGCCGGCACTGGACCCCGCCAGCCCAGCGGCCAGCAAGCGGCGTAGTTCGTCACGCGACCACTTCGCCGACCAGTTGCTGCGAGGGCCCGATGATGACAAACCGCTGCCGACGCTGGAGCACACCGGCCTGCTGCCGCTGCTGCCCGGGTTGCCGGCCTACCTCGTGCCGTCGAAGTTGCGAGGACGAACCCTCAAGGCAAGCCCTTCATGCGCCTACTGCGGGGTTGGAGACAGCGAGCGGGGTCCCGAGAAACGCTCCCACCCCACCCCTGGCTGCTCGAAGTTGAAGCTCTCCTCGGGCACCAAGGGCACCCTGTTTCCGCTCCACCTGGCACCGAGCATCCTCGATCCCGAGCGCTCCAGGCGCCGCTCCATCAGCTACCAGCAAGCGATCTCGCGCCTGGCCGACCTCATCCTGGACCACCGCGATCCCGGCACCCAGGTGTTGGTCTATGGCTGCGGCCAGATCGACTACTTCACCGTCTTCGCATTGCAGGAGGTGTTCCGGCTGCTGGGAGTCCGCAACCTGGCCGGCAATGCCGAGCACTGCCTCAATGCAGGTGCCGTACACAACGAGATGCTGACCGGACAGGAGGGCCCCTTCCTAAGCTTCGAGAACGCCCTCGAAGGGCCCAACCGCTTCTACCTGCTCAACGGCTGGAACGGCCTGATCTCTCACCCCGGCGCGTGGCGGGTGCTGGTCGGCAGGGACAACCTGGATGCCTATGTCATCGACGTGATGGAGAGCGAAACGGCCCAGGAGATCAGCGAACTCCTCGGTGAAGAGCGCGTCATCCTGGTCCGGCCACGCTCCGACAGCCACCTGGCCCTCGCCGTCGCTCACCAACTGCTACGCGAACACGGCGCGCCCCACGAGGGCTTCATCGAGCGTTTCTCGGATGCCGCCAGTTGGCAGAGCTTCCGCGACCTTGCCGCAAGCGACCGCTTCTCTCCCTCTGCAGTGGCACGTCGCATCGCCCCGGAAACACGCTTCGAGACGCGCATACTGGACGCCATTGGCGTCATCGCCTCGCGCATAGCGGATCCGGACGTCGTACCCATCAACATCCCATCGGTCGGCCTGTCCCAGACCAGCGGCGCGGTTGCTCACTGCCTGTGGGGCTCGGTCATGGCCATGGTCGGCAAGTACGGACTCCGGGCCGAGGGCCAGCCGGCCGGCGGGACTCTTCGCATCCCCGGGCAGATCAACGCGCAGAGTGAGATCCAGGGGCTATCGAGCCAGTTCTTCTTCGGCAGGATCCCGGTCAACCATGACGGCGCCGCCGACGCGGCCCGGCGCATGGGCCTACCCAGCGAAGCCTACGAGTTGGCGGTTCGCGACGCACCCAGACCCTGTCTCGACTACTCGGACCCCGACGTACCCTTCGACCGCGAACTGATCATCTGCTTCGGCACGCAGTTCGAGGCCAACATGATGAACCGGGACCGATGGATCAAGAAGCTGCGGCGCGACAGCACGACGGTGGTGGTGGTCGATCCGATCCCGGACCCATTCAGCCTGGAGCACGCACACCTCGTGATCCCCTCCCCACCGCACGCCGCGGCCCCGAAGGTCTACCAGAATGGAGAGTGGCGGCTGACCTTGTCACCGCCCAGAAGGCAACGAGCTGAGGAAACCCGCAGCGACGCAACGGTCATCTACGACACGATGGCGGAGATCTCCCACCGGATCCGGACAGACTCGATGCTGCGGATGGTGCACCCGGATCTCGGTCTGCACTCCCAGTCGGGCTACCTGCGACGCCGCTTCGAGCCGCCGGAACGCGAAGGGATGCTGCCCCGCCATGACGGAGAGGTATGCCGGGCACACCTGTGGCAGCGGGTCCTCGATTACCTGAAAGACGCACCCGACCGCGGCGGCGAGCTCTACTGCATGCCGCGGCACGCTGACGGCACGACCATCGCTTGGCAGGATCTCCTCGAGCAGGGCAACGTGATCTACGGGGGTGTCGGCCACAACCGCTACGTCCTCGACTATGACGACGAGGACGCGATGCCCTTCAAGGATATTTTCGGCAACCCGGGCTGCTTCCGCTTCTTCACTCCCAGCGAAGACGACCTGGCAATTCCCGACGGGGTCATACTCAATTCCGGGCGCGCCGCGATGACCGACGAACCGTCCGATGTGCGTTACGCCATCAACACCTTCAACTCGGGCAAGGCCACTCCCGCCGAGGACATGCCGAACGAGCACTCGCTACACATCTCCTTGCAGGTGGCCGAAGAGATCGGTGCCCTGGCAGGCGACCATGTCCGCGTCACCAACGTCCACACCGGCCGGTCAATGGTGTTCCGAGCAAGGCCGAATCCCCGCCTGGCCGGCACCCTGGTCTACTTCCCATTTCACAAGGACCGGGCACAACTGTCCCAGGGAAGGTACATCAACACCATCACCTCCCACATCGAGCGTTGTCCCTACACCACCCAGACCCGACTCAAGGCCACCCAGGTCTCCATCGTCCGGGTCTGAGCAGCCATCGCTCGCAGTAAACGACATTCGCAAGAGTGTATTCTTGGCTGCCTGAGCTCGGTCAGAGGCGCCCGAGGGGACCACGATGCAGACAATTCAACCGGACCTGCTACGTGACGAGGGCGACTTTCCAGTCGAGTTCGGCCGCTACACCCTCAAGGGCATCCTCGGCGAAGGTGGCATGGCGCGCGTGTTTCGCGCCGAGCTCAAGGGCGCAGACGGCTTTCGCAAGCCTGCCGCGGTCAAGATCGTCCGAAGTGCCATCGCCGCCTCCAATGAGAACCTGCGAAAGGCGCTAATCAACGAGGCACGCGTCGGTGGTCTGCTCCACCACCCCAACGTCGTCGAGACCTATGACTACGGCGAAGTCGACGGGCACCCCTACATCGCCATGGAGTTCGTGCGAGGCATCGTTCTCGAAGATCTCATTCGGCTCGCTGCCCCCCTCGAACCTGCCCGAACCATCGACATCGCGGTCCAGATCTGTACCGGCCTGGACCACGCCCACAACCTACAGAGCACGGGGCTGGACACCAACCTGGTCCACCGCGACCTGAAGCCCAGCAACATCATCATCAGCCAGGACGGCCTGGTGAAGGTAATGGACTTCGGCATCGCCAAGGCCAGCGCCCTGTCTGCCACCCTCACCGAGACGGGCACGACCAAGGGGACACCGGCCTACATGTCTCCGGAGCAGGTGGGTGGCCACAAGCTGGATCGGCGCTCGGACCTGTTTTCGCTGGGCGCAATTATCAGCGAGTTGGCCCTCGGCAAACGGATGTTCCGCGGCGACTCCCTCATGAGCATCCTGTCCGCCGTAATTCGGGTCGAGGAGCACCTCGACGACTCGGGAGTCCTCGACCAGCTCGACAGCTACCTGCCCGGCCTCGGCGGCATCGTTCACCGCTGCCTGCGTATGAACCCTGACCTGCGCTACCGCGCCGCAACCGCGCTCGAGACAGCGCTCCAGGAGTTGTCTGGCGAGCTCCCCAGGCTCCCCCCTCTGAAGACCTGGATCCGAGAGTTGATGGAGAGTAGCCAGCGGCAAGCTGCAACGAAGCCAGCTCGTTCGTCGTGGTCGAGCCTCGATGACCAGGACGGGCCCTACCTGGAGCCGACTCTGCAGACCGACGCTCCTCCCAAGAGGACGCCCTCTGCGGCCATAGCTCAGTCCACAGCACCAGAGGAGCCCCCCTCGGTGGCATCCGCGGACAACCCGCAACAACAGGTCGAAGTCGGCGAAACCAGGCCACAGCCTGGCTATGTCCCGTTGCCCGCAACGGAAGCGCTGCTCGAGTCCCGAGACGAGGTAGCCAGGACAAGTCTGCCTGCGGGTACCTTGTCGACTCGGGCCGAGCGGACCCGGGGCCTGCCCACAGGCCTCGCCCTGGGTCTACTTGCCGGACTCGTGATTGCGCTGGCAGCAGTCGGGGCAACCGTACTGTTCGAGCGACTCTGGCAGGAAGAAGACGACCCCATGGAAGAGCTGGCCGAAGCCGATCCAGAAGACAGCAGCGGGGAGCTCACTGTCCCCTGCCAGCAGGAGGAGTTGGCCAACCAGTCAAAGGGCGAACTTCGCATCACCCGAAACACCATCTACGCCCGTCACGGCCGACCTTTCAAATCCGCCGATCTCAGCAAGCACTTCAACGGCCAGTCCTGGTACCGCGCGAATCCCGAGTACTCTGATTCCCTGCTGACCGAAGCAGATCGAGACTGCATCACGCGCGTGAAGCAGCAGGAAGAGTCCACTGCCAAGAGCCGCCGAACACGGCGCGCTGAACGAACGCGCCGCAGTCGCGACGATCGCAAAACAAAGCAGGCCGAGCCCACGCCCACAGAGGCGAAACAAGCCACACGGAAGCAGCCGGACACAGCGAAGAGCAAACCGCTGAAACCCAGCCTGGTCGGCAATCCCACCGCAGGCAGGCTGCCACCACCGGTGGTCCGAACGGAGCCTGCTAAGCCGAGCAGTGCGGTACTCGCAGAACTGGACAGCTTCTACGTACACCGTCCCAGGTGGGCACAGAGTTCCCGCAGCGGCGACCAGGAACAGAGTGGCTCATTCTTCCTCAAGAGCAACGGAGTCGAACAAGGGGAGGCCTACGTGACCGTCTCCTATCCGAACGAGCCCACCAGGACTCTGAGGATGAAGCGCAGCGGTACACGCGGGGGAGTCGAGACCTGGCGCACCGAGAAGATCACATTCCCCTCGTCCGCGTCCGGTACCGTGGAGTGGCAGGTCAACGTAAAGGTTCGCTACAGCAACGGCGATACCATTAACCGCGAGTACGAAGGCAAGAAGTTCCGGCTCTAGCCAGCAAGGCTCGGTTGCTACCAGCGCGCGCTGCGCAGAGCGACCGAATAGCGGCGGCAGTCAGTTCCCCGGGGAAGCTCGACCTCAGTCGAGCGACTGCCAGCCGACGGGATGTCGTCGAGTTGAATGGCAAAGTTCTTGTCTGCACAGGACAACTCGACGACGACTTCGGATACGTCCACCACTGCGCTGTTGTCCACTTCGATGAGCACTTCGACACGCCCCATACGCCACATCGTCGCCGAGGCTACGAGGTGCAGCCAATGGCTCACGTCCAGTCGTCGATCGCCGTCGACAGACGCCGGATCGAGAAGGATCTCTCCGGACCCGCTGTTCAGGCGCACATCGAACAGCCCGGTCACGTTCAGTCCGAGAAGGCCCCGGCTGGTGCCCTTCGCGCAGGAGTCACATACCGCCACCGAGACGTTCTGCAACTGGATGTGTCCCAACCAGAGGCCGTCCAGCAGCACGATAGGACTCTCCACCACGCCGTTCGCCGTCTGCAACACGGCAACGGGTGCATCCTCGGGCACCGCGACACCCAACTCGGCAAGCGTGCGACGGTCGAGCGTCGTCAGCGTCGCACCGGTATCAAACAGGAACGCGACGGTTTGCGGCCCTTCCGAGCCCTCGACAAGTACCGTTACGTGCAAGCTGGTTCCCTGCCCCTCGACCGGCAGCACCACTGAAGAGAGCGACTCGTCGGAGGGCCCGGACTCGGCACCAGCTGGCTGCATAGCGACATCGTCAGTGTGGCTTTCCTGCTCGTGCTTCTCGCTCAGCTCCACAGGCCCGAGCTCGGCGGCCAGGGGCAGCGGCGCGCGACCACCGTCGACGAGTCGACGAGTCGCAGCGTAGGCGACCGAGGACACCCGGTCGGCGAGCGACGCATCGACGGGGGAGAGGCTAAAAGAGACCCCGCTGCGCACCGCGGACGGGAAGTCGGCAAGGTACAGAGGCAGCACCAAAACGACAGCGCAGGACCACAACAAGAGGGCCCCTGCCCGAGCCCGCCAGGAGGCACCGAATAGTCCTTTCAAGGACTGGGCGGGCAACAAGACCGAGACCACCGAGACAGCTACGCTCAGCGACAGCGGGAGCTCGCGCTCGATACCGATGCCCAGGATCCCTGCCCCAGCCAACAGCCCGACCGTCAAAGCGCAGGCCATCACCAGGCCGCTGAGCAACACGGAAGAGCGCGGCACGAACTGCTTATGACTCGGAGCTTCCTGGTCGGTCTTCACCATGACTGAGGCAATCCTAGCCCGCATCCGCTGCTAAGGTGCCGAGGTGCACGCCACCAGCTTCCAGAGCGCACTCCAGGAGTCCGGCCACGACCCGTTGCGCGCCGATCGTGTCAACTGGGTACAGATCAATGTCGGCAAGCTGTGCAACCAGGCCTGCCATCACTGTCATGTCGACGCGGGGCCCCAGCGAACCGAGATCATGACGAGCGGGACCGCAGAACGCATCATCGAACTGCTGCGCTCCTCCTCCAACCTGGAGTTGGTCGACATCACGGGCGGTGCGCCTGAGCTGAATCCGTCCTTCCGTATGCTTGTGGAAGCGGCCCGAGACCTCGATCTCCGAGTGATGGACCGATGCAACCTGACAGTGCTCTTTCAGCCCGGCCAGGAAGACCTCGTCGACTTCCTGGCGAAACACCGGGTCGCGGTGGTCGCCAGCCTGCCCTGCTACCTGCAGAGCAACGTCGACAAGCAACGCGGTAACGGTGTCTTCGACACCAGCATTGCCGCCCTGCACCGCCTGAACGAGGCCGGCTACGGGCAAGAGGACAGCGGGCTACTCCTGGACCTCGTGTACAACCCGGTAGGCCCCTTTCTGCCGCCCGACCAGGAACAACTGGAGCAAACCTACAAGCAAGAACTCTGGCAGCGCTTCCGCATAGGTTTCAACTCCCTGCTCACCATCACCAACATGCCCATCAGCCGATTCCGCGCCGACCTGCACCGCAGCGGGCAACTCGAGGAGTACCAGGACCTGCTCCTACAGAGCTTCAACGCCGGGACGGTCGATGGGCTCATGTGTCGCTCCATGATCAGCATCGGCTGGGACGGGCGACTCTATGACTGCGACTTCAACCAGATGCTCGACATGGGACTGGCGCCGCCTCTAGAGCCCTTGACCATCGAGAACCTGCAGAGCTTCTCTTCGTTCGATGGCCGAACCGTCCGCACAGGTCCGCACTGCTTCGGCTGCACGGCAGGCTCAGGCTCGAGCTGCGGTGGTGCCATCAACTAAGCAGCAGCATCGTGCGTAGAGATTCCGCGCCCGCAAATCTATAATTGACCGTAGGGGCCTTAACCCCGGAGTGCACAGCGAGGCATGAGCAAGAAGAACAAGCCAGAACAAGACGGCTCGGTGCTCACCCGGGAGCGCAGCAAGACCCGTACGCCGAAAATGTACCGGGTCATCCTGCACAACGATGACTACAGCCCCATGGAGTTCGTCGTCGCGATCCTCCAGCAGGTCTTCCACCTGAACGCTGCCGAGGCCACACGAATCATGCTGGAAGTACACAACAACGGCATCGGCATCGCCGGTCGTTACACCTTCGAGGCCGCCGAAACCAAGGTCGAGCAGGTTCTGACCGCGGCTCGGCTGCACGAGCACCCCCTACAGTGCTCGATGGAGCCCGAATAACCATGCTGACCCGCGAACTGCAGGACACGCTACGACGAGCACTGGAACTCAGCCTCGAGCACCGCCACGAGTTTCTGCTCCTGGAGCACCTGCTGCTGGCCATGCTCGATGACCCTTGCGCCGTCGAGATCCTCACGGCGTGCGGCGCAGACATAGAAGAACTGCGTTCCAAGCTCGAGAGCTTCCTGCGCGAGCAGGTCGAACCGCTACCAAGCAACGCCGACGTCGAACCGCAGCAGACCCTCAGCTTCCAACGCGTACTACAGAGAGCAGCGATGCACGTCCGCAGTGCGGGTCGCGACCAGATCGATGCCAGCAACCTGCTGATCTCGATGCAGCGGGAGCCGGAGTCGTATGCTGTCTACCTGTTGCAAGAGCAGGACGTGGCGCGACTCGACCTGGTGAACTATGTATCCCACGGCATCTCCAACGTTCCCGGCAAGTCCCGTCGTCAACAGCCGACGGGAGTCATGGGTGAGCCAGACTACGACACAGACGACGCCCCCCTCGAAACCTACTGCGTAGAGTTGGTCGCAAAGGCAGCCACGGGAGCCATCGATCCTCTCATCGGTCGAGAGGAAGAGATCGAGCGCATTCTCCAGATCCTTTGCAGGAGGCGGAAGAACAACCCGATCCTGGTCGGCGACCCGGGGGTAGGCAAAACGGCGTTGGCCGAAGGCCTGGCGCTGCGCATTCACTCAGGCGACGTGCCCGAGGCGCTCAAGAGCGCGAGGTTGTACTCCCTGGACATGAGCGCTGTGCTGGCAGGCACCCGCTACCGGGGTGATTTCGAGGAACGTCTCAAGGCGCTCCTGGCAGAGTTGTGCGCGAGCCCGGACAACATTCTCTTCATCGACGAGATCCACACCATCGTCGGTGCCGGCGCGACCACCGGCGGCACGATGGATGCCTCGAACATGCTCAAGCCTGCGCTCTCCTCGGGAGAGTTGCGCTGCATCGGCTCGACCACATTCAATGACTACAAGGGCGTGTTCGGACGCGATCGTGCCCTCGCCCGCCGGTTCCAGAAAGTCCACCTCGTCGAGCCGACCCAGGAGCAGGCCTACCAGATCCTGCGTGGCCTCAAGAGCGTCTACGAGGAGCACCACGGGCTTCGCTACACCGATGCTTCTCTTCGGGCAGCGGTGGAACTGAGCGCCCGCCACATCAACGACCAGGCCCTGCCCGACAAGGCCATCGATGTCATTGACGAGACCGGATCGCGACTGGCTCTGCGCATCGGCGGGCGCAAGCGCAAGACGGTTCGTCCCACCGACATCGAGGCCGTCGTCGCACGCATCGCACGCATTCCACCACGCTCGGTGTCTGCGTCCGACCGCGACCAGCTCAAGAACCTCGAGCGCGACCTGAAGCTACTGATCTTCGGCCAGGACGACGCCGTCGGGGCCGTCTCGTCAGCCATCAAGCTGGGCCGGTCGGGACTGTCCCAACCAAACCAACCCGTGGGTTCCTTCCTGTTCACCGGGCCCACCGGCGTCGGCAAGACTGAGCTTGCTCGCCAGTTGGCCTCAGTCCTGGGAATCGAGTTCCTTCGCTTCGACATGAGCGAGTACATGGAGAAGCACGCGGTTTCCCGTCTCATCGGCGCACCACCCGGCTATGTCGGCTTCGACCAGGGTGGGCTACTCACCGACGCAGTCATCAAGAATCCGCACGCCGTGCTGGTCCTGGACGAGTTGGAGAAGGCTCATCCCGACCTGTTCAACATCCTGCTGCAGGTAATGGACCACGCCACACTCACCGACAACAACGGCCGGCAAGCAGACTTCCGCAGCATCATCCTCATCATGACCACCAATGTCGGCGCCCGCGAACTCGAGCGTCGCGGGGTCGGCTTTGCCGGGCGCGGCTCCGCGGCCGGCGACCACAAGAGCACCCGTGCCCTGGAGCGCACCTTCAGCCCGGAATTCCGCAACCGCCTCAACAACATTGTCCACTTCCAGGGGCTGCCCCCCGAAGTGGTACGACTTGTGGCCGACAAGTTCCTGCACGAGTTGGATGGTCAACTCACCGAGAAACGCGTGACCTTGGAAGTCAGTGACGCCGCCCGGGACTGGCTGGCCACAGAAGGCTACGACGAGAAGTTCGGTGCCCGGCCGATGGCCCGACTGATCCACGAGAAGATCAAGGCGCCGCTGGCCGAAGAGCTACTCTTCGGCCGGTTGGCCAGCGGCGGCAAGGTACAGGTCGACGTCGACGGCAAGGAACTCGTGTTCAGCTACGGAGATGGCTGAGGACGCATCCTCGCCGACCCGCCTTGTCGCGAACCTCCCTGTGGCTGGCGATCTGCCTGAGCGCGCTGACCTGCGCCGCCCCCAGCGAGGCGGGCGAGGTGTCGGGCCGCGTCGAAGGCTGGAGCGAGGATGCTCGCTACGAAGTCTGGCGAACAACAAGCCTTGACCTGAGCCGCGGGGACCAACCCCAAGCGCGGGTTCTCGTAACCGACCCTTCGGGCGACTTCTCGCTGACCTGGCAGGACGACGGCCGGCCCAGCTGGATCTTTCTGCAACAACAGGTGCAGCCCGTCGGTGGCCCCGCCATGGACCTCTTCCGGCCCGCTGATCTACTGCCACTTGATCCAGCAACTGGCAAGGCCATCTCACTGCACGGCGTCGACCCCGGACTGATCTGGGAACGAAGCCTCCTCAGTACCCGGCCCGATGTGCTGCACAGAACGCTGCTGCTACTGCTGCTGGTACTGGGAGCCGGACTGGGGGTCCGCCTTGGCATGCGGTCCCGGGCGGCGCCCGCCGGACTCCGCTCGGCGCCACTGTACGAACTGCCTCAGCCCCGGCCCGCCGACTGGCAGGAAAAAAGCACCCTTGCGGTGATTCTCGCTGCCGCCGCCGGACTTCGCATCTACGGAATCTCCGACCAGTCGCTGGATCTTCTGGAACTATCGTACCTGCCCGGAATCGGCCGGCCGGTACTCGCTGCCGGGGCCGGCGGGGGCCTCGCCGGACTCACCGCCATGCTCCAGGAGTTCGGGGCACTGTACTGCCTCGACCTGGTTCACCCGCCGCTCTACCACCTGCTGCTGGGCTTCATCACGCTGGCTGGTGATTCCGAGTGGCTGCTGCGTCTGCCCGCATTGCTAGCCTCCCTCGCTAGCACCGCCCTGATCTGGCAGATGTTCCGTCCCTACTCCCCCGCTGTGGCCTTGAGTGCCGCAGCTCTGCACGCCCTCGCAGCGCCAGCCATCTACTTCGGCCAGGACGCCACACCGTATGCACTGGTCGGCCTGGTGGGTCTTACCTCCCTGTCCCTGTTGCTGCGCGCTCTGCGCCTGGGCACCACACGCGCCTGGGGACTGTGGTTCACGATCATCGTGGTCGGCTTTGGATGCCACTACGGGATCGCCCTGGTCGGACTGGCTGAACTCACCGGGGTGGCTCTGTTCGCATTCCTCGCCGAAGACAGACGACGCTGGGCTGCTGCACTGCACAGGGCAAGCGGGCCCGCACTGGGCTTTGCCCCGATCCCGCTGCTGTGGGCCTGGCTGCACTTCTCGACTTTCCCCACGGTGGCCCAGGACACCCTACTGGTCGCCGACACCTACAGCGCGGCCCCGGGCCTTGTGTCCTTTGTCTGGGACTTCTTCTGCGTCACTGCCGGGCTTCCTGCCGACGGGCCCATGCTGCCGGCGCTGGCGGCCGTGGCGCTGGTCACCCTGGGACTCTTGAGGTCTCTCAGCCGGCCGGCCCCAGATGGTAGGACGCGCACTGCCGGTCGCGCTCCAGGCATGCTGTTGTGGCTACTGTTCCTTACCTTCGTGCTCAGCGTCGCCTTCTTCTACCTCAGCATCCAGGCACAACTGGGGGGACGGGTGTTCTACGGCTTCCGCTGGCTGAGTTGGTTCCATCCGCTCATGCTGGGTCTGATCGCGCTGGGGGCCGTCGCCAAGCTCGGCCCCAAGGTGCTACGGGTCGCCCTGGGCCTGATCTGGCTGAGCGGCTTTCTGCCAGCAACCCTGAGCCAATTGCAGGAACCACCGCGTCCCGACTACGAGGGCGCCGCGCAGTTCATACGCCAGGAACTGGCCGACCGAGACGGCCTCGCCAGCCTTCCCGCCTGGTTCCAACGAGGCAACCTGACCCATTATCTCAAGGCCGGCGGAGTCCCATCCGAACGACATTCTCGCGATGGACCCGGGGTATGGACCATTGACGGCAAGCGAATCAATCTCGAGGCCATCCACACTTCGCTTCCCTTCGAGAGCAGCGCCGCAAGTGGTCACGTAGACCGGCTGTGGGTGGCGGACATTCGCGAGACGATGTTCGGTCGCGCGAAGTTCTCGGCGTCTGTAGCAGAGCAGGCCATTCGCTGGGCAGACGAGCACATGCTGCCCGACGGGAAGTGGCAGTTGCGCGGCATCTCTTTGCACCGATACCGCCACAAGCCGGGCGGCGAGGCCTCCCTTGCCCCCGGGGGCGCACTGCTCGTGTCCGCCGAGCGAGCGGTACTCACACGTCACAGCTACCCACTACTCGATGAGTTGCCGCCGACCTTTACGGCCGCTGACAAGCTGGCTGGCCTACCCGAAGGCCTGGGCTCGACCGTCCGGCTGCACAGCCCGATGGCACCGAGCTGTGTCGAGTGGGACTGGGGTGATCTGCGCCTGGACCTCGACCCCGAAGCATCCCACCACTGGTACCTGGACCTGCGCATCCCGCTGTCGTCGGCAGTTGCACCCAGGGTAGTGAAGCGAACACCTGCACAACTCGACGCGCGCGTAGAGGACGGCTGCCTGCGAATCACCGCCGTCGGACAGTCCTGCGATCAGCCGCCGCTCCAGTTGCTGTTCCTGCCTCCAGAAGAGAGCTCGCCCGGCCAGGCGCCCGCGACGCCCTGAGTCACTCCTCGACGCGACGCTGTGCTGCGTCGTGCTCCGCTTCGTCGGGCGGATCACTGTCCGGAAAGATGAACTTGTCGGCAAGCTCTTCGTTGGACGGCACCACCGACTCGAGGAGGAAGCTCATGGCAGAACCACCCACCTCGGGGCGCTCGATATCACAAGCACAAAGGGAGCTGATATCGCCAGTACTCGGGTAGCCGTTGCCGTCCAGATCCAACACCACGAATACATCCAGCCCGTCGGGAACGAGCGCATCCACGGCGATGGGCCACTTGAGGGGCCGCTGCTGGTCAACCCACAAAAAGGTGGGTGCGATCCGGGGCGGATAGTTGCGACCGGTCTCCTCGTAGGCCCACGGCTCTCGAACCGGAAGACCGACGACCATCAACTGACTACTGCGTAGCCACCGCAGGCCGAAGGCAGTGTCCACGACAATACTGCGCCGCTCTCCATCACGGGTGGTCGGCCGGGCGGCCAGGTCCATTCCCCCCGGCTCACGCCCCGGGCTGAAGGGGCGATCGATGGAAAACTCCAGGGCCATGCCCGGGCTCAGGACCTCGGCGTAGTCCTGCGGTGCACTGACAAGGTCGCCACCGTTGACGTCCACATTGCCGTCCAGATCGATGGCGGCCAGGTAGACGAGCCCCGGAACAAGCGGCACCTCCAGACTGAGCGTCGTCGCCGCCTCCAACGTGCCGGTGAACCAGTACAGCTTTGGACGCTCCCCCTCGCGGCCCCAATCACCCTCCATCTGGTCTTCGGAAAAGCCCATAAAGATGGCTGTGATTTCGGCAACCACCGGCGCAGCGGGAAACCGCAGCACGACAGGGGTGGGCGCGGTGCCCGAGGGCAGGAACGAGTCGATGGACGGGAGTCCCGGTTCGCTCGCAGTGGGTATGCCCCCACCTCCCGAACATCCCGAGAGGACGACCGCAATCACGGGTGTCAGCCCCAACAAGATGGCAGTCAGCTTCCGTCGCACTGCCTGACTCTAGCAGCCCGTTGATTTACGCTGTCCTCGACGGCGGACAACAAGGAGACCGTGAGCCGGGTGCAGCAGGACCACCACGCGCAAAGTAGTGACGGCACCAGCCGCTCGCTGCTCACCAAGCCATCCACACAGCTACTGCTGGCCCTTGGCGCCGTGGGTGTCGTGGGCGGCCCGTCATTGCTCGGCGCAGGCGTCGACATACCCGACGACGCTCTTTACTACATGATCCCCGCCTGGGATTGGCTGCGCACCGCGGTCAGTTCGGGCCAGTCCATCTGGTTCGTGCCGGGCAAGCTCGGCGGTACCTCCCTGTATGTCGACGTCGTGCCCATGGGGCCACTGTATCCCGCCTGGCTGTTGGCCCTGGTCTTCCCCTCGGTGACCGCGCTGGGCATCGCCAGCGTGCTCCACGCGGTGGGAACACTGCTGGCAGTGCGCTGGCTGGCCCTTTTGCACGGAGCCGGCAAGGCTGCGGCGACTCTGGCCGGCTGCAGCATCGCCGCAGGCCCGCTCGGGCTGACCGCGTTTCAAGACGCACAGATGGACACATGGCCGGCATTCATGTGGCTACCAATGGTGTTCGCCTGCCTCGAGAGGCTGCGCCAGGCAAACCGCTCCGAACGACGGCGCTGGATTGGCCTGGGTGCCCTGTCGATGGCAATGCTACTGCTCGGAGCTCACCTGCGCCTGGCGGCCGCATCTGGCGCCTTGATCGGCCTCTGGCTGCTGGTCCGCGGCGAGGACTTCCGCGGCGGCCTGGCCACCATCGCCCTCGGGATAGTCGCAGGCCTGCCAGGGTTTCTGCCCATGCTGTTGGAAGTATCGCTGGCATCGGCAGGCAGCGGCGAGATCAACAAGTTCTCCTATCCCATCGACCAGGCGCTCGGACTGCACGCGATCCCCGGCCTACTTGCTCCCGGCTTGATGGTCGTCGGTCGCGACGTCGGGCTCGGCACTGTCCTGGGTGTAGCGCTCATCGCCGGACTACAGGATTCCCAGCGAACCATCAGGCGCCTCGCCATCGTCATCGTCCTCCTCGTGCTCGCCGGCACGCACATTCCCGGCATGCGCTACCTGTTCGCCCCACTGGTTGTCCTCAGCCACCCCGTCAACCTGGTCTACCCAGCACTCGCCTGCATCCCAGCCGCCGCCCTGGCCGCACGCGGCCTGGACCGGCTGGTTGCGATGAACCGCGAGCAGCTCCGCTTGTGGCTGCGTAGCCCTGCCGGCCTGGTGCTTGCGGCACTGATCGTCAGCGTCGTGGTTCGGGTCGCACTCGGCAACTGGGGCTTCCCCAGCGGGTACGGCTGGTTCGTGTACAGCATTGGTGCAGCGCAGGCCCTGATCGTGCTCTGCGCACTGTACTTCCTGCTGCGGCGTAGTAGCCCCAGCGCACGCTTGAGAGCGATCTTTCTTCTCTGCCTGCTGGACCTCTGCCTCTACACGGGACGCGGCCACCTCGCTGTACCTTCACAGCCACTCGAAGCTCCCGCCGACAACATTCGTGGCGACCTGAGTCTGCTCGAAGGCGGCTACCTGGACATCAAGGACCTGTCCCGAGGCTATGACTCGACCATCCTGGGCGAGGGCCTGGGCGAAGACGAGGATGAGGCGTGGGTCCAGGAGCGAGGCGACGCCGAGCCCCCAACCGAGGACGGCGAACCCGAAGAGCAGGACGAGGACGACACGCCTCAGACACCAGTAAGCGGCGACTCCATCGACACGCCCGAGGTAGACGCCCCGGCACTGCAGCAGGAATTGCTCGGGCGACACTGGCCCCCCCACCTCGGCGTCAGCACGGGCATCCGCGGGCTGGCCGGCCGATCGAAATTGGCACCAGCACGCCAGGTCGACGCACTGGGCCCCCTCGCCGAAGCGCTGCAGAACGTCGAGCCGAGCCGCGACATCCTGGGGACTCTGTTCGGGCGCGCGGTGGGCGAGCCCGAGAAGGTCGGCGAGTACGACGACGACGTCACCTGCGGCTTCGAGTACTGCGACCACGTCGGCAGCCGCACCCTCGCTCTGCACGGCATTGCCAACGCAGTCTGGGAGGACCGCAGTCACTACCGGCTCGATGCCGTGGTTCCACGGTGCTATTCGCCCGCTGCCAGTGCCCTGGTGGAAGAGACCCACGAGCGGTTGGAGTTGCTCCTGACCCGACCGTTCAAGACCTCGGGGCCCGCACTGCTGGAGAAACCTCTGAGCACGAGTAGCTCGCTCACCGCCGCCCAGGTCTCCTGCCCGGATCCACTTCGAGTCAACGTCTCCAGTAGCGGAACCACGATGGTGGTCCTGCGCGAGCGCTGGCATCCCGGTTGGGTGGTACGGAGTGACGGTGGCAAGCCACTCGAGACCTTCCCCGTAAACCAGGTACACCTGGGAGTTCTGCTGGACGCCGGCAACTACCAGTTGAGCTACCGGTTCATTCCGCCCGGCCTGCTGCCTGGCCTCGCACTGGGGCTTCCTGCCTTTCTCCTGGCGGCGCTGCTCGCGCTGTTTCGCCGCCGCCAGCAAGCGGGCCGCTCGGCGAGCATCGCGGTGACCGTCGCAGGGGTGGCTCTGCTGTTCGCAGCACCCGCCAGCGCAGCCACCGTGGAGGGCACGGTAGCCGGCTGGAGCGCCGATGCGAACTACGAGGTCTGGCTGACCACGAGCCTGGATCTCTCGGCACCCGAGCAACCTGTTGTGCGCGCTGATGTCGCAGCGGGGACGGGCCGGTTCAGCCTGGAAATTCCCGACGAGACCGCCCCGACCTGGCTGTTCCTGCACCAACGCATCGAACGACCAGGCCAGCCACCGCTGATCTTCTACCTGCCCTACGACCTGCTACCGATGCAGACGGTCAAGCTTCCCAAGCACGTCCGTCTACTCTCGATTGCTCCCGACCTCGCCCAGCTTCGGGAGACCGGCGAAGTGGTTCCAGGCAGCTGGCTGCAGTCGCTGTATCTCGCCCTCGCCATCTTCCTGGGAGGTGGCTTGCTGCTGTGGCTCCTGGGCCGTTGGCACGCCACCGCCATCGGAGCCAAAGCGCTCCTATCCACCTCGCGCGGCGTCCTCCCAGACGGCGAGCTGCTGACGGTGTCAGCCAGGAGCCCACCACTGGCCAACGCACCCGCGCCCCCTGCTGTGCAACGACAGGAACAGTTCGCGATGGGACTCATCCTGCTGGTCGCGACCTTCCTGCGCCTCAGGGGGTTCACCAGCAATCCCCTTGAGCTGCTCGAGTTCACGTACGGCCCTGGAAGTAGACCTGTGCTTACTGAAGGGAGCGCTGCGCCGACTCTTCTCGAGCAACTCCTGCGACCCTCGTCACTCGAAGTCACTCACCCTCCGCTCTACCACTGGCTACTGGGAATCCTGGGCAATATCTCCGACAGCGAGTGGTTGCTGCGGGTGCCATCCTTGCTGGCCTCGGTACTGACAGTTTTGCTCTGCTGGCGTCTCTTCCGCCGGCTGTCACCTACCGCTGGCGTCCTGGCGGCAGCTGCTCTTGCGGGCTCGGCACCGGCCATACACTTCGGCCGCGACGCCACACCCTACGCCCTCATCGGAGCCATCGCAGTGGGCTCCCTGTTGCTGTTGCTGCGGGCTCTGCGGGAGCCGGGCGACGGGCCTTGGAGGCTGTGGATCGGCCTGCTGGCATTCGGCAGCCTGTGTCACTACGCCGTGGTGCCCTTTGCTCTCGCTCAGATCACAGCTCTGCTCGTGATGACATTGACGCGTCGAAATGACCCGCGCTGGCTGAACTCCCTGCAACACGCCCTGCGCGCAGGCCTGCTTCTGGCACCCATCCCGTTGCTGTGGTCGTTGCTTCACTTCGGCTACTTCCCCCCAGTAGCCCTGGACACACGACTATTCGCCGACACCTACCCACGGGACCCGGGACTGTGGCGATTCCTGGCTGAATTCAGCGCCGTCGGTGCCGGCGTGTCGCCGAATGCACCGGGCACTGCACTGTTGCTGCTACCCCTGGTGGTCGTGGGACTCGTCTCTGCCTATCGGCGAGACCGGCCCCTGGCGAACCTCCTCCTGGTCATGATCGCCGCCTTTCTCGGCGGCGTGACTTTCTTCCATGGAAATCTCACTCACTTCCTGAATGGTCGTGTGTTTTTTGGCTTCCGCTGGATCACCTGGCTCCTGCCCGTGGTTCTGGGCCTGGCAGCAGTTGGGGCCGTCGGCACATCTGCTCCCGGGCAGGCACAGCCAAGTCTCGGACGACGCGACCCGAGCCTGGCAGACTCCGCCAACATGGCCGCTACTGCGCGTCTACCCGCACGGCTTCGGCAATTCCTCCTCTGGCCGATCGGAGTGTGTTGGCTGCTCATGGCCAGCCAGTTCACCGTCGCACTCGACGAGCACACCACACACCCTGATTATCGCGGTGCTGCCAACCAGATCCTCAGTGAGCTCCACAATCGAGATGCTGTCGCAACACTCCCCCTATGGGCGCAAAGGGGTCCACTATCCTGGTACCTGCAGCAGAACAGCTCGGCTCGCTTTCGCGAGGCGGGTGGCGTCCTCGGCTGGCACCTCGACGGCAAACTTAGCTTCCTCGAAGCCGTTAACGAGCGTCTCCCATTCCAGAGTAGTGCCCGCAACAGCCACTTCGACAGGCTTTGGCTGGCAGTGGTCAATGAGAAGATGTTTGGCCGTGAGAAGTTCTCATCGCAAGTAGCAGAAGACGCACTCGCGTGGGCACGAGAGAACCTCGAGCCGGATGGAGATTGGCCACTCGAGAACCTTCACCTGTACCGGTTTCGCCGCACGGCAGGTCAACTCTCCTACCAGCAGGGAACTGACTTCACCGTGACCGCTGCCGAGCGGGAACTGCGTTCTCTACGCTGGTTGGAGCCGAACATGTCGGGTTGCATCGACGTCGAAGGAGACGACGAGGGCGAAAGTGCCGAGGGAGACAACGACGACAGTGCCCTCAATTTTCTGGCGCTGGGCGACAGCGCCTGGCGTTGGCTTTTGAATGTGCGCGTACCACTAAGCCCGGCCGGCATGATTCCCACCGCCACGGTCCAGCACGGAGAGTGGTACCCGCCCGCAATCCCTGAGAACGGCTACTGGCAGGCAACGATCGAGGGAGGGGCCTGCGACGGCCCGGCCCCGGTTGTGTACCTGCAAGCCCCGCAGGCAAACCAAGGCGAATCGCCGCCCGAAGCGGCGCACTAGCCGCTTGAGCCGACAAGAGGGCACTCCGATCGACAACTGTCCGATCGCAGCGCAGGAGTTGGCTTCCTTAGAACACAAGAGCACTGCGGGGGAATAAACCCCTACAGTGCTCGTGCTCTAAAGATCTCTGACGAGATAGCCACGAAGGCTACTCAGCAACCTCCCGTCAAGGAGGCAACCGCCGTTAGTCCCTGGGACGGGGCTTCGGGGCCGGCTTCGGAATCGGTGCGGGACGCCAGTTCATGACATGCCTCCTAGTGGGTTTGACACGGCTGATTGTAGCCGGTCGCTGACCATGCTGCCAAAAGATCTGCCTAAGAAAACATCCCCCGAATTCCGTGGCTCAGTTGACGGGCGTTGAGCGTGCGGATTTCGACCAGGTGCCGGTAGATCATCTTCGGTCTCAAGAAGAACTCCCGGAGGCCCCGCTTCTGCATCTTCAAGAGGTACTCATTGGACACCTCTCGTGGCACGAAGATCATCTTTTCGGGATCGGGCTGGAAGGTTGTCCAATTCTCCCAGTCGTCTCGGTCCAGCCGCCCCTCACGACGGAGATCCTCGAACATCTGCGAGCCTGGGAACGGGACGGTGATCGCGAACTTGGCGAAGTCCAGGTCGAGACTCTTCGCGAAGTCGATCGTCTGACGCGTCATCTCGGGGGTCTCACCGGGCAGGCCAATCATGAACAAGCCCACGGAATCGATCTTCTCTTCACGAATCATGCGGACGGCGCGCCGAGTGGTCTCGGTGGTGAACGTTTTGTTGACGTTCTCCAGCAGCAGGTCGACTCCCGACTCCATGCCCAGCAGCAGACGACGGCAGCCAGAAGCGCGCATGATCCGCAGACTCTCCCGATCGATTCGATCGACCCGCGTCTCACTCAGCCAGCACAGCTTCTTGTGGAGACCACGCCGCATCAACTCTTCGCAGAACGCGAACAGGACCTTCTTGTTGAGCGGAAAGATCGGATCGACGAAGCCTATCTGCTTCACGCCGTAGCGCTCGTGCAGGTACTCGTACTCGTCGACTACCTTGATCGGATCGCGCTTTCGGTAATTGGAACCGGTGTACAGGAGCGAACAGAATTCACACCGGTACGGGCAGCCCCGCGAACCGGTCATCGACAACACCGGGTGCGCTACATCGGCAAAGGGCAACAAGCCGTAGCGGGTATACGGAAACAGGTTCCAAGCCGGATAGGGCAACGCGTCCAGGTCCTGGATCACCGGCCGATCCGGCGTCTTCTGTACCTTGCCTTCGGAGTTCACAAACGAGATGCCGTTGATCGCGGCATAGTCGCTGTCACCTGAATCAAAGGCCTTTACCAGCTCGCTAATGGTGTACTCACCCTCGCCGTGAACGACGAAGTCGACCTCGGAATTGGCCAGGATCTCCTTGTAGAAGATGTCCGCATGCACATTGCCAGCGACAATGCGCACCTCGGGCAGAACCGCGCGGGTTCGCTCGGCGATCTTGAGAGCCACGGGGGTCGACGGGGTCAACATACCGAGGCCCACAACGTCGGGACGGAACTCACGAGCCTGCTCGATCACCGTGTCGATGCCCATGCCATAGGTGAACTGGTCGATCGCCTTGACCCGGTGGCCATCCTGCTGCAGGACACCGGCGATATAGGCCAGCCCAATCACCGGCATCGGCTCAAGAAGCCCCTGGAACTTACCCAGGGCATCCAAGTTCATCGCCGGATTGACGAGCAGCACACGCATAGGATGCAGCGTAGTCGGCTGGTGAGATGAGTGTCAATTGCGCTTTCGCCAGAGGCAGGCGAGCAACCCTCGCGGACACGCTATTGTCTACAACGAAGTGCTTGAAACTTACCTCGACCACAACCCCGTTCTCGACCCGTCGGCCTGGGCCCACGACGCTGCCATGCTCATTGG
This sequence comes from uncultured Rickettsiales bacterium, assembly GCA_964490445.1. GTDB lineage: Bacteria > Myxococcota_A > UBA796 > UBA9615 > UBA9615 > UBA6601. The sequence continues at coordinate 38,331 of CAZBDA010000004.1, forward strand.
CGACGTGACCCTGGCTGCCGAGGTCTCAATCTGGCCTGGAGCGGTGTTGCGCGGAGACCAGGGAAGCATTTACATCGGCGCCCAGAGCAACATTCAGGACGGCACGGTGGTGCATGCCACCCACGGACTGTCGAACACCTGGGTAGGGGAGCGCGTCACCGTCGGTCACAACGCTGTGCTTCACGGCTGCCGCATCGAGTCCGACTGCCTGGTGGGCATGGGGGCGATCGTCTTGGACAACGCAGTCATCGGTTCGGGCTCCATCGTCGCTGCCGGCGCGCTGGTCCTCAAGAATGCCCAGATCCCGCCAGGCTCGCTGGTACTCGGCAACCCCGCGCGCAGCATCCGTGAGTTGACACCGACACAGCGCCAGGCGATCGACGAAGGCTGGCGCGCCTATGTCCAGCTTGCAGCGGAGTATCGCGCCCGAGACGGGCGTTGACTGACGACCCCCTGGTTCCCCAGGGGAGGCTTTCGCCCGGGACGCTGTGGGAGAGCGCCTGCTATCGTCTCGACTGTACCTCCCACGCGGGGGCGCGGGGCTAGCCAACTGCTGGCAGAAAGGCGCGATGCTGTTGCCGAGACGGAGATTGGCAAACTATCCGCGGCTGGGCTTTGGGCTCGCCGTGGCAGTGGCGCTTTTGCTTGCCTTCAGCGGCTGCGGCATGAGCAGCGACCTCACCGGTCTCTCGGTCATCATGACCCCCTATGAGCCGGATCTGAACGATGACCTGGTGGTGGAAGTTGGCAGCCGCCCCGGTGCCTTTGAGCAAGAGGACTTTCGCTTGCTCTACCGGTGGTCGAAGGACGACGAGGAGCAGCCGGGCATTGTCGGCAATACGGTCACAGCAGACCTCACCGGCAGCAGTGAAGTCTGGAGGGTGGTCGTCACCCCGCAGCTCGGGGTGACCCAGGGCCCCCCGGCCGAGGCCTCGGTCACCCTCCCCCAAGCAGCCACGGACATCGACGGTGACGGTCACGAAGGCCCCGATGGCGATGGCAGCGACTGTGATGACAACGACCCGCTCGTGTACCCCGGCGCCGAAGAAACCTGCAACGGAGTCGACGACGACTGCAACGAACTGATCGACGACGGTCTCCCCGACGAAGACGGCGATGGCGCGAACCTTTGCCTGGACTGCGACGACGCAGATCCCACGCGCTTTCCGGACAACGAGGAGATCTGCAACGGAGTCGACGACGATTGTGACCTACTCGCTGACGAGCAGCAGCCAGACGTAGACGGAGACGGCTCCGATCGCTGCAACGACTGCAACGACAACGACAACTCCATCCACCCCGATTCCCACGAACACTGCAACAACAACGACGACGACAACTGCGACGGCATACTGGACCCCAACGAGGCCGACATCGACGGCGATGGCATCAGCCCCTGCGACGGCGATTGCGATGACTTCGACACTGCCGCCAACAACTTCGACGCCGACGGGGACGGCTACAGCACCTGCGCGGCGCAGCCGGACTGCGACGAAGACCCCGTGACCGGTGCGGGCCGGTTCCCCGAGAACCCCGAGGTCTGCAACGGCATCGACGACGACTGCACAGGGGTGGCTGACGACAACCTCCCCGACGAGGACATCGACGGCTTTACCGAGTGCGCAGGCGACTGTGACGACCAGAACTTCCAGTCCTACCCAGGAGCCGCAGAGCTGTGCGACCAGGCAGACAACGACTGCGACGGCCTGGTGCCAGACGTCGAGTTCGACCTGGATGGCGACGGCGAGGCAGGCCTACCCTGCGGCAGCGACTGCGATGACAGTGACGCCAGCATCAACGTACTCGACGCCGATCAAGACGGGTCCTCGACCTGTGACGCGGTGCCCGACTGTGACGACAACGACCCGCTGCTGAACCTCAGCGACGACGATGGCGATGGGGTAAGCACCTGTGGAGCGGACGGCATTACCGCCAGCGGCGACGAGGACTGCAACGATGGCGAGCCGCTGGTCTACGCCGGTGCGCCGGAATTGTGCGACGACATCGACAACGACTGCAACGGCGTGGTCGACAACGGACTCATCTTCCTCACCTGGTACATCGACGTGGACGGTGATGGGATCGGCAACGCCAACAGCGAGGAGCTGTCTTGCTCCGGGGCTCCGAGCATCCAGCACGTCACCATCGGTGGCGACTGCAACGACAGCGACTCCGACAACTTCCCGGGCAACACCGAGAGTTGTGACAGCGCTGACAACGATTGCGACGGCGTTGCTGACGAGGACTTCGACGCCGACGGCGATCTCGCCTATGACGCCGGCCCCTGCAACTTCGGCACCGACTGCGACGACCAGAACTCAGACATCAACCCAAGCGCAACCGAGGTATGCAACCTCCAGGACGACAACTGCAACGGCACGATCGACGAGGGCTTCGACACCGACGGGGACGCCTACTTCGACGCCAGCCAGTGCTTCTTCGGCCTCGATTGTGACGACACAAATTCCAGCCGCTACCCGGGCCACCCCGAGGACTGCGATGCCATCGACAACGACTGCGATGCCGCCATAGATGAAGACTTTGACCTCGATGCCGATGGCGTAAGCACCTGCGGTCCCGACGGTGCGCTCTCGACGCCAGATGACGACTGCGACGACACCAACCCACTCATCTACGGAGGCGCACCGGAACTGTGCGACCTGCTCGACAACAACTGTGACGGCGGGATCGACGAGAACGTGGTCTTCATCTTCTGGTACCTGGACACCGACGGGGATGGCGACGGCGATCCCACCGAGAGCCAGACCACCTGCTCGGGCTCGCCAGGCCCCGACTATGTCATGCTCGGCACCGACTGCGACGACGACGACGAGAACAACTTCCCGGGCAACTCCGAGGTCTGTGACGGCGCAGACAACAACTGCGACACCCTGCCCGACAACGGGCTGGGATTCACAAGCTGGTTCGAGGACCTCGATGGTGACGGCTTCGGCAACGACGCTGTCTCCCAGAGCACCTGCAGCGGGCCTCCTTCTGCAGGCTACGTCAACGTCGGCGGTGACTGTGACGACGGCAACGCAAGCAACTTCCCCACCAACCCCGAAGTCTGTGACGGCGCCGACAACGACTGCGATCCACTCATTGACGAGGGGCTCGCCTTCACCGCCTGGTACCTGGATGCGGACGGCGACGGCGCCGGCGCGGCCCCCGCGCCCCCCCACACCAGCGACGGCCCCCCCGCCCGCCACAGGCTCGACACCACCCGCGCCAGTGACGCCACCCACCGTG
>CAZBDA010000004.1:41589-79279 GCA_964490445.1 uncultured Rickettsiales bacterium
TCGTCGACGAGGGCGCTGCAGCCCCTGCGTCCTGGTACCTGGATGCTGACGGCGACGGGGTCGGCTCGGAGACCTCGCCAGCCAACACCTGCGCCGGACCGCCGGCCAGCAACTGGATCGACACGACCGGCGACTGTGACGACTCCGACGGTCTGAACTACCCCGGCAACGGCGAACTCTGCGACTTCCAGGACAACGACTGCGACGGCGTCGTCGATGAGGACCTGCTCTTCCTGAACTGGTTCCTCGACGGCGATGGCGATGGCTTCGGTGACAGCGCCACCGTCCAAACCCTCTGTACCGGCTCGCCCGGCAGCAACTACGTCAACATCGATGGCGACTGCGATGACAACGCCGCCAACAACTTCCCTACCAACCCCGAATCCTGTGACGGCATCGACAACGACTGCGATGGCTTCCAGGACAACGGCCTGACCTTCCAGACCTGGTACCAGGACAGCGATGGTGATGGATGGGGTAACGACGCGACCGCCCAGAGCACGTGCTCGGGTTCTCCGGCCAGCGATTACATCCTCATGGGCAGCGACTGTGATGACAACGCAGTAAACAACTACCCCAACAACGTCGAGGTCTGTGACGGTACCGACAACGACTGCGACATCAGCACTCCCGAGGACATTGACCAGGATGGCGACGGCTTCGACATCTGCACCGGCGACTGCGATGACGGCGATGCCAACCTGAGCCCGGGGCTCGACGAAGGCAGCTCCTTCGGCAACACGGCCGATGGCCTCGACAATGACTGCGATGGCGGCAGCGATGAATTCAGCTTCGACGAACTCTGGACCCAGGTGGTCTCCACCAACTGCAGCTGTCACTCAGGTTCGTCACACTCTACGGGCTTTGCCTTCAACGGTAGCCAGGGCACTCTTTACTCCCTGTGGGTAGGCAGCAGCGCCTCGGGAGTCCCGTCCTTCCAGTTGCCCTCAATGGACCGGGTCGAGCCGGGCTCTTCGCTGCAAAGCTACGTCATGCACAAGCTGGACGGCACCCACGCCGCGGTCGGTGGGTCGGGGGCGCAGATGCCCCTTGGCTGCACCGGTTCGAACTGCCTCGACCAGACCACTCGCGATCGGATCAGGGCCTGGATCGACTCTGGGGCACCCCAGACGGAGTAGCTCGGCTCGCTCGCAGACGCGGGCTGGCAGCTATGTGCCAGGGCCGCGCGCTTCACCGAGAAGTAACCATAGTCACAGCGCGAACTTATCTATTCAAACCGCACTGGGTAAGTGAAACTACAGCGCTCGTCAGGAGGACTCTTAGCGATCACCAGGTGGCGCGCGAAGACCCCAGCTACGCAGCGAGCCGTCTCGCTATCGCGAGGCTCCCAACCAACGCAGGATGGCGTTCCACCACGGGTCTCGACCTCCAGTCTCACCTCAACGGGCTCTGCGCCCGGGGGCTGACAGGACCTGAGTTTCTCGGTCAATCTCAGGAAGGTGTCGTCGCTAGGCGGTGCGATCCAGCACTCCAAGAGAACGGTTCGCTGAGGGCAGCTGTCGGCCACCGATTCAGGCCAGGGTTCAGTGGGCCGTTGGACCGGAGTCGGGGTAGTGGCACACCCACCTAGAAACAGAGCGGCCGCTGCGAAGATCAGTACAAGAGCATTCATCAGGTTGAGGACCACAACTTCTCAAACTTCATGACGACCTCCAGACAGCAAGGCTAGCGCAGCGCCGGGGGAAAGTGTCCGTTGTGGACTCGGCAGGGCGGTGGTGACGCAGGGGTTGGGGGCTATGCGCCACTCCTCCGGGCGACCCCAGCGGTTCGACTCCTACGGACCGCCCGCCTCGCGTCTGACAGCTGGCACACCGTCTTCGCGCTGCTCGTCGGGATGGTTCTCTCGGGCGCCGCGGTCACCGCGACCCTGTGGTTCACCCGGCCCGACGAATCGTGAGCGGTCGTGATCCGTCGTGACTCCTCCCAGCGCCCGGACCGTTAGACTTGTTTGAGCACCCTTGGGAAGGAGGAGGCATGAAACGAAATCTACTGTTGGCCCTGGTTGCAGTGGGCCTGCTGTTCGGTACCGGCTGTACTGCCGAAGGCGACGACGACGACAGCCCGAGCTACCCCGACATCGAATTCTACGACTTCGACGAAGCTGCCCCCTGGTTCTCGTGCCCGCAAAGCGACTCATTCCCCGACGAGGCCACCGTCGTCGTCGCCTTCGATCGCGCCGACCAGAGCTTCGGCGGCGAAAACCTCCGGGAGATCGAGGCCATCGCCGACTTCCCGGAAGGCGGCGACTGGGCCCAGGTCGGTCTGTGGTTCGAGCTGGAGTGCCCCGAGGGCGGCGAATGCGACCACTGGGACCGGGCGGGGAGCGTACAGCTCGTCCTCAACCCCGAGGCCGCGGCCGAGGAACAGGAACAGCTGGAACTCCTGCGCCACGTCACCCCCTATCGGATGGGCATGTGCCAGTTCGTAGACATCACACCCCTCGCTTCGCTGCTACACGGTCCCCAGACCCTCCGCTCGTGGATCGACACCTGGGTCGGGCCCGGCCACAGTGACGGCGACGGCTGGCTCACCACGGTCCGCTTCGTCTTGTACCCGGGGCCTCCCGCCGGAGCGGACGAGGTGCAGAACATCTGGGGTCGACGCAGCATCACCGTCGGGCAGCTCGACGAGGGCCAGACCGTCGACGACCAGATCGAGCCGGTTGTCGCCAGCATCCCGGTGGACGCCGAACGCGTGATCGCTCACATCACCACGACAGGGCACTCCTTCGGCAACAGCGCCAACTGCGCGGAGTTCTGCGAGATGCAGCACAACGTCCTACTCGACGGCCAGTCCAGTTCCTGGTCCGGCTGGCGGGACGACTGCGACGAGAACCCGGTCTCCCCCCAGGCGGGAACCTGGGAGTACGGGCGCAACGGCTGGTGCCCTGGCGCCGTCGCCGCAGGAGGGCTGCTCGACATCACCGACCACGTGGTTCCAGGCGAAGAGTCGTCTCTCGACCTCGAGATCCTTCTGGGAAATGGCTTCGAGTACAACAACGTCAGTCCGGTCAGCCTGCTTCCCTACACCTACGTTTCGCTCAAGCTCTACTCGTGGTCCGAGGAGTAAGGCGGCGGGCTGGGGTTATGCGCCAGGCGCAGGCCCGTTAATCGGGTCCCCACCCCACTTACCCGACATCTTCAGCGCCCCTACGGGTTGCCGCCGTTCGCGACACCCTCAAGGATCTCCGAATAGGGAAGCCGGGCCAGGACCGTAGCGTTCTCCCCAATCGCTCCGAGAGTCATCCCCCGGCAGAGTAAGTTCACTCCGCCGGTGCGCCGCTCACAGATGGCATCGGGCGAATCGACAAACCTGGTCTCAAAGTCGTCACTGTAGAGCTTCAAGATCACCAGTGTCCTGCCGTCGGGAATCGCTCCGATTCGAGGCACGACGAAGAGCGTTATCTGGGTCGAGAGGACCGCTCCTAGAGCAAGCAGGAGCAGCAACGTAATAAGCAGCCTTTTCATGCTTCCCCCTCAGAGCGATTCCTGAAAAACCTTAGCAAGGCGGGGATGAGCGAAGCTAGTAGAGGTAGTTCAGCATCCAGTAGACGATCACCCCGGTGATCGACACGTAGGCCCAGACAGGTAGCGTGATCCGCGCGATGCGCTTGTGGGCGGGCCGGTCGTCGCGCCAGGCAAACAGCAGTGTCCGCAGCACCAGCGGCACGACGGCAACGGCCAACAGCATGTGACTGAAGAGCAGAGCGAGGTAGGCGATGCGGATGGCACCTTCGCCCTCGAAGGCGTGGTGCCCGGTGAGCGCCCAGCGGGTGAGATAGGCCGCCAGAAACAGGCTGGACGAGGCGAAGGCCGACAGCATCATGGCCTTGTGTCGGGCGATCTTCTTCGCCTTGATGGCGCGCCAACCGAGGAACAGGAAAACAAAGGCGAGAGCGTTGAGCGCTGCGATCAAATCGGGCAGGCGCTCGACCACGAGCAAGTCTCCCGGCTCAGTTGGCCAGCGACTGGATGTAGACCGTCAGCAACTCGATGTCTTCGTCAGATACAGCATTCTGGTCAATCACCATCACCGGCGGATAGTTCGCGACGACCTTGGCCTGTGGCTCACGAATCGATTCGGCAATGTAGGCGGCATCGACCAGCACGCTGCTGCCGTCGGCAAGCTTCTCCTGGGTTCCCCACTTGCCCAGCAGACTGGGTCCAAGCTTGCCGCCTCCTTCACTTCCATCCACCGAGTGACAGACACCGCAGGCCTTATCCTCGAACACGGCTGCGCCGCGCTGCACGGGAGTCATCTCTGCCACGGGAATCACAGGGCCCGCACTCGAGGGGGCAAGCAGCGACGGGTTCTTCGCAGCCGCCGCCATCGCCTCGGCAACAGGGATCTGGTACTTGTCAGCTTCGCCCTCGAGCTTTGCGTAGCTGGTAATGGCGGGGTCGTCAGCCAATCCCTCCCAGGTACCGCCCATCGCATCGATGGGCTCCCACTCAGGAGCTGTTCCCACCGCCGTGGCGTAGATTGCGATCACGCCCAAGGTGGCGAATAGCATGATCACCAGGGCGATGCCGATACCGGCCCCCTGTGATTGGTCGTCGAATTCACGCATCGTGCTCATGAGAATCCCACTCTCTCGTGTTCTGCAAGCCGAACTAGACGTTGGTGAAGGCGAGGGACTCACCTATGCGCGGGTCCTTCAGCGGAACCAGCGCTGCGCTTGCCATGAAGTGCGTCGCGGCAGCCACGTAGAAGGCGAGCATGCCAGCGAGGCAGAACACGTCGGCTGCAGAAATGCTGACGCCCTCGCCGTGGTGCATCGGCATGACCACGTAGTAGATGTCCAGGTAGCAAAAGCTGATCACCCAGACACACGCCAGCTTGAGCGTGCGGCTGAAGCGCTTGATGCTGCGTCCCATCAGGAACAGGAAGGGAATCCCGAAGTGGCCCGCCATCAAAGAAGCGCCCACTACCGACCAGCTGCCACCACGGCGACTGTAGAACATGGTCTCTTCGGGGATGTTGGCGTACCAGATGAGGAAGTACTGCGAGAAGCCGATGTAGGCCCAGAACACCGTGAACGCGAACACGAACTTGCCGATGTCGTGGTAGTGCTCCTTGTTCACTATGCCAGCCAGCACGCCTCGGTCGCGCAGCAGCAACAGGACCAGCCCGAGAAGGGCGAAGGACGAAACGATGGAGTTGGCGAAGTAGTAAACGCCCCACATGGTCGAGTACCAGTGCGGATCGAGGCTCATGGCCCAGTCGATACCGGCGAAGGAGATCGTCAGCGCGAAGGCAATGACGCCCGGATAGCTGGTCTTTTGCAGGGTGCGGGTGATGGCCTCGCCGCCGACACTATCCTGGGCCACGCTGCGAGAGCGGAACCACCAGCTCAGCAGGGACCACAGGCCCAGGTAGAAGGCAGCACGAGCCAGCCAGAACGGCTCGTTCAAGAAGGCGCTCTTGCCTACCAGGATCGGATCATGGGCAGCATGCTCGAGATCCATCCAGTGGTGATAGAGCTCGTGCCGTCCGAGGTAGATGGGCACGAACAGCAGGATGAACAACGGCAGCGGCGCCATCAGGTTCTCGGCGGTGCGCCGCACGACGACACTCCAACCGGCAGATGCGGCGTGCTGGAAGAGAGTAAAGAACAAGCTGCCGAGAGCCAGACCCAGGGTAAAGAGGAACGCTGCCAGGTAGGAATGGAAGAACTGGGCGTGCTCTGCGCCGCTCGCAAACCAGGCAACGACCATGCAGAGCAGCCCGAAGACCACGCCCAACATCGGCAGCTTGCGCCACGGGTGGTCGGCGGGAAGCTGCAGCTCGGAGGCCGGAGGAAGCGATACGTGGTGTCCCATGGCTACTTCCAACCCTTCGCCTTGCGCACATCCTCGGGCACCTGCGCGAGATCGGCGTTGTAGCTGTTCTGAAGCGCACGCACGTAGGCGGCAATGGCCCAGCGATCATTGACTGGCACCTGCGGGCCGTAGGCAGGCATATTGCGAACACCGTTGCGGACGATGTCGTAGAGCTGACCGACGGGTAGCTTGCGCAGCCGAGCGTCGTGGAAGGACGGCGGTGGAGGCCAGTCCTTGGGCCACGAGCCCCTCTTCTTGATGGCGCTGTTGCCGGTGCCTGCTGCATCGTGGCAGGGAGTGCAGAAAATCTCGAAGCGATCCTTGCCGCGCTCGAGCAGAGCCATGGACACATCCATGGGCAAGGTAGCGGCAAACGCACCATCCGCCTCGACCTTGCCGGTACACAGGTGGCTGTTCTCGAACTCGAGAGTACAGGGATCCTCTGCCCGAATCGGATCGTCGGCCTGGACCGTGCCATCGACAAAGTTCCGGTTGCCACGGCCGTCCGCGAAGAACTCGTTGGGCTCCTGGGCGTCGAAGCGCTCCTGGGCGTCCATGTTCCAGTTCAGGTGGATCGGCGGCTCGCGCTTGACCGAACCCCGACAGGCACCCAGAACCATCGCTGAGAGAAGCAGGCCCACCAGCAGGAACGGAGCCATGCGGAAGCTACGACTGGAGGAAGAAAAATGAGTAGCTGCCATGATCGCTAGTCCCTCACCAGTTCGACGTGGCTGGCACCCAACGACTGCATGAAGCCACTGGTCTCATCGGCATCGAAGCTGGGGTCGCTCGCTTCGATGGAGATGAAGAACTTGTCATCGGAAGCTGCCTCGAAGCGCTGCGAGTTGAACAAGGGGTTGAAGAGCATCGGCAGACGATTGAGATAGAGCATGCCGGCCAGCGCTCCAGCAGCAGCGGCCATCACACCGCACTCGAAAGTCACCGGGATGAAGGCCTGCCAGCTGAACAGGGGCTTGGCGCTGATGACGAGCGGCCAGGCCGATACCGACACCCAGGTCTGCAGGAGAAAGCCACCAGCCGCTCCCGAGAGACCACACACCAGGGCGAACCAGGGCACCGGACTCGGCTTCAACCCCATCGCGGCGTCCAGGCCATGGACAGGATACGGGGTGTGGGCATCCCAGTCCGAGAAGCCCTGATCACGGACCTTCTCGCAGGCCTCGTACAGGGCTTTGGGATTGGGGAACTCCGCGAGGACCGCATAGGGCTTGCCGTCAGTGGACATCACTCGCCCCCTTCCTCTGGCACCGGGTCATCCGGCACAGGTTCTGCTGCATCCGCGGGCGCAGGTTCTGCCGCAGCGGGCTCGCTCTGCGCATCTTGAATGTGTGCGACCGCAGCCGGCTCGGACGAGGCGGCCTCGTCCCAACCCGGATAGTGGGGGTCAGACGCCTTCATCACGCCCTTGACTTCGGACATGGCCACCTGCGGAACGAAGCGCACGAACAGGCAGTACAGCGTGAAAAACAGGCCGAAGCTTCCGACCAGGCAACCCAGGTCGACGAGGGTCGGCGTGTAGTAGTCCCAGGAGGAAACCAGGAAGTCCTGGGCGAGCGAGGTCACGACGATGACGAAGCGCTCAAACCACATGCCGATGTTGACGAAGATCGACACGATGAACAGGAACCACGGAGTGGTACGGCACCACTTGAACCAGAACACCTGCGGCGAGAGCACGTTGCAGGTGATCATCGTCCAGTACGCCCAGGCATAGGGGCCGAAGGCACGGTTTACAAACGCGAACTGCTCGTAGGGGTTGCCGCTGTACCAGGCAATGAAGAACTCCATTGCGTAGGCGTAGCCGACGATGGAGCCGGTAAGCAGGATGATCTTCGCCATGTTGTCGAGGTGTCGGACGGTGATGACGTCCTTCAATCCGAACCAGCTGCGCGAGGGAATCATCAGCGTCAGCACCATGCCGAAGCCCGAGAAGATGGCGCCTGCGACGAAGTAGGGCGGGAAGATGGTGGTGTGCCAGCCGGGTACCTGAGAGGTGGCAAAGTCGAATGAAACGATGCTGTGTACCGAGAGCACCAGCGGCGTCGCCAGCCCGGCCAGGATCAAGTAGGCAACCTCGTAGTTCTGCCAATGGCGGTTCGAACCGCGCCACCCCAGGGCGAAGAAGCCGTAGATCAGGCGGCGGTACTTGGTGCGGGCACGATCTCGGACCGTCGCCAGATCGGGCACCAGGCCCGTGTACCAGAACAACAGGGACACCGTTCCGTAGATGCTGACCGCAAAGAAGTCCCATACCAGCGGACTACGGAAGTTCGGCCAGGCAGACATCTGGTTCGGCAGGGGGGCGGCGTAGTACAGCAGCCAGATGCGACCCACGTGGATGGTGGGGAAGCTCAAGGCGCAGACCACCGCGAACAGAGTCATCGCCTCAGCCGCGCGGTTGATTCCCGTACGCCACTTCTGCCGGAACAGGAACAGGATCGCGGAAATCAGGGTGCCGGCATGTCCGATACCAACCCAGAACACGAAATTGACGATGGCCCAACCCCAGAAGACCGGGTTGTTGAGGCCCCAGACGCCGGTTCCCTCGTAGACCAGGTAGGCAACACTGATGCCGTAGATCGACAGCATCGAGACAGAGATCAGAAAGGCGACCCACCACTGCCACGGTGTCTTTCGCTCGATAAGCCCCGTGACGACTTCGGTCACCCCGTGGAAATCGTTGCCACCGAGAACGAGCGGCGCCCGCTCAGCGACTGGATAAGAGAGCTGGTCCGCCTCGGTGTAGGACTTGAATGCTGCGTTGCCCATCAGTGACCAGCCTCCCCCTTGTGCTCGCTGTCATGACCATGATCAGCACCAGCATCCGCAACCGCCGCACCGGGCATCGCCGGGTTGGTGTTGCGCAGCTTGCCCTGGTAGGTCGTGCGCGGGTGGAGGTTCAACTCGGAGAGCATGGCGTAGGTGCGGGGCTCATCCTTGGCCCGGGCCACCTTGCTGTCCTTGTCCCGTATGTCACCGAAGACGATGGCATTGGTGGGGCAGGCCTGGGCACAGGCTGGAACGATCTGACCGTCCTCGACCACCCCGCTGCCATCGACCTTGGCATCGATCTTGGCCCGGTTGATGCGCTGCACACAGTAAGTGCACTTCTCGACGACTCCGCGGAACCGCACGCTGACATCGGGGTTGCGCTGCATGGCCCCGAGCGGAATGTCCTCGTGGTTCTCTTTGGCGTAATTGAAGAAGTTGAAGCGCCGCACCTTGAACGGGCAGTTGTTCGCGCAGTAGCGGGTGCCGATGCAGCGGTTGTAGGCAATGTCGTTGAGGCCTTCGGGGCTGTGCGACGTAGCGGCCACCGGACAGACCTGCTCGCAAGGAGCCGTCTCGCAGTGGGCACATGCCACCGGCTGAACCACCGCCTGGGGATTGTCCTCGTCGCCGGTGAAGTAGCGGTCCATGCGGATCCACGACATCTCGCGGCCCTTGGCGATGCGTTCCTTGCCGACCACCATGATGTTGTTTTCGGCCTGGCAGGCGATGGTGCATGCGCTGCAGCCGGTACAGACATTGAGGTCGATGCTCATGCCCCACTGCTGACCGTCCACGGTGTTCGGCTGCTTGAACAGGGACTTCAGCGTATCTGCTGGCATCACCTCCTGGTCCAACACCCGGTCGGGCTTGGCCCGGAATTGCTCGAGGGTGGATTCACGGACCGAGGTACGCCGTGGGTACTCGACCAGTCCGAACGGTGTCTCCAACTTCGGATCGAGACGACCATAGTTCTGAGTGCTGGCGAGCTCGTAGGTGGAGCCCTTGGCACTCGCCGTGGCGCCCACCGCCCAGTGCATGGCGCTCGAACTACGCAAGGAGTAGGTATTGAAGCCGGCTGCCGTGGCAAAGCGACCTGCCTTGTCACGGCCGTAGCCCAGCGGCAGAAGGATGGAGTTGTCGACGGCACCGGGGAGCACAAAGGCTGCGATGTCCAGGGAGCGACCCTCGAGCGAGATGGACACCATGTCACCGCTGGAAACACCAAGGGCGGTGGCAGTGGCCGGGCTCATAACAGCAGCGTTGTCCCAGGTCAGCTTGGTCATGGGATCGGGCAACTCCTGCAACCAGGGGTTGTTGCCGAAGCTGCCGTCATACAAGGTGCCATCGAGACGGAACTGCACTTCCAGGCTGTCGCTGCTGACTGCCTTGCTGCCCATGCCCGACCAGGCGGACTGTAGCCCGGAGAAGTCGAGAGCCGGGCCCACAGGCGCAGCGGGCGTGGCAACAGCAACCGCTGCTGCGGACTCTTCGCTCGCGGCGGCATCCACTGCAGCGGCCTCTGCACTGCCGTTCGCAGCAACGAGTGCAGCAGGCTCGGCGATGGCGACAAGGCCGTCATGCAGCCAGGTTCGCCAACTCTGCTCGAAGCCCGAGCCAGCCGAGGACTTCCAGGTCTCCTTGACCAGTTCCAGGCCACCCTTCGAAGACATGCCCATAAGGTGAGCGAGCAGCTCGAGCTCAGAGACCGTGCCTTCATAAAGAGGGGCGATGAGCGGCTGCTGAATCGCGATGCTGCCATCGGCCGACTTCAGGTCACCCCATGCCTCGAGGAAGTGCGCGGACGGCACGTGCCAGGTGGCCAGCGACGAGGTCTCATCGAGACGATCACTGAGGTGAAGCGAAGTCGTCACCTTGCTCACTTTGCTGCCGAAATCGAGGTCGACCGGCGCGTCGTAGGCAGGGTTTCCACCGAGCATGACCAGTGTCTTGACTGTGCCGGCGCCCATCGCTTCGGCGAGGCTCGTGATGCTGCCAGCCCCGGGGATACCGTTTCCGCTCACCAGGGACACGCTCTCGCCGACGTTACCGAGTGCCGAGTTGAGAAGGTGGGCCAGGCCATGCACAGCAGCAGGCTGCCCGTCACCCACCACCACGAGCGAGGTGCCGCGATGTGCGAGAAGATCCGTAGCAAGGCCAGCAACCCAGGCTGCATGATCGGCGCCGAGCGGCTTGCTGCCCAGCGCCTTCGCCAGGCCTTCGCTACCGGCCGGCAGGCTCATCCCGCCCGCCACGAGCTTACTGGTCAGCGCGGCCAGGAAGGCACCCACCTGCGAGGCGGGCAGACGCAGCCGGTGATCGGCCATGGAACCGGTCAGGCTGAACACGGACTCGACACAGTAGAGGCGGTTCATCTCGTCGCTGGGCGTTGCGACGCGCCGAGCAGCGGAGAAACCGGCCACACCAGCAGTTGTGCCCTCGACACCCAGGAAGTCACTGTCCAGCGAGAGCACGACGGCGGCCTTCTCGAAGTGGTACAGGGGCTGCTGTCCGGTCATGCCGACCAGGTCAGCACCCGCGGCCGAGTTGATCCGGGCGCCGGGCGCATAGGAGTAGAGCTTCGCCTGCGGGGCCTTGGCCTGAAGGTTCGCGAGGAGGCGATGGAGCGTCGGCGAGGGACGCTCGCTGACCAGCACCGCAACACCGCTACCGCCACCGGCAACAAGAGCGCCGTCAGCAGCTGCCCACAGGCTCTTCCAGTCGGACTCGGCTCCCTTGTGGGCCGGAGCCTTCGAGCGATCGGGGTCATACAAGCCCATGACAGACGCCTGCGCGAGACTGCCGGACCTGCCGCCACTGGACGGGTGCTTCGGGTTGCCCTCGATCTTGGTGGGCCGGCCTTCCTGGCTCTCCACCAGCAAACCGAGGACCTCGCCGCCGACATGTGCAGCCGTCGCGAAGTAGACCGGCTGACCGGGAACGATGTCCTCGGGGCGGCTCGAGTAGGGCAGGATGTACTCAGCAGACTTGCGGATGCAGCCGGTCAGCGCCGCACTGGCACCAGCGAGGGTCGCGCCCGCGAGACCCATGAAGCCCCGGCGCGTGACACCGTCTGCGTCGTCGAGTTCCAGGGCGCCCTGCGGCGACTCGGACTGCTGCAGAGAGTCCAGGTCAGGACTGTCGTTGAGATCTTCGAGGCTACGCCACTGGCGAGGACTCGAGAGGTCTGCCGAAGAGTTTCGATTCAGAACCGTCAGTTGTTTGCTCATCGGTGGCACCCCGAACAGTGCTCAGGCGGGCTGAGCTTGCGATCCCCGCGGGCGGGGTCCTGGTGTGGGTTGTAGGCTTCCGCGGCCCCATCCCAAGACATGTTCGTGACCTCGGCAACCGGCCGGAGGTTGGGATAGGGGTTGCGGTGGCAGTCAAGGCACCAGGACATACTGAGCGGCTTGGCCTGGGACACTTCCTCCATCTGATCGATGCGGCCGTGGCAGGTAACGCAACCGACCCCGGCGGCGAGGTGCGCACTGTGATCGAAGAAGGTGTAGTCGGGCAGCATGTGAACACGCGCCCACTTCACCGCTTCACCTGTCTCTGCGCTCTTGCGAATGAGCGCGAGCTTGGCGCTGTCTTTCTTGACGTGCTTATGGCAGTTCATGCAGGTCGCAGCCGGTGGAATGGCAGCCCTGGCACCGCGCTCTACCGTGTTGTGGCAGTAGCGACAGTCGATACCGAGTTCCCCGGCATGCAACTCATGGCTGTAGGCAACCGGCTGTTCGGGCATGTAGCCCACATCGGTGTATTCCGGTGAGAACCAGTACCAGACGACAAACGCAACCGCCGCAAGGCCGATAGGGGCACCAACGACAATCTGGAAGCCAAGTTGGTTGGTCCAGCGGGGAAAAATGTTCGCCACAGTCTGACCCCTGTCCTCAAGACCTGACTTGTCAGCTTCCATCCAACGGAAGCATGGCCAGGTCGGGATGGTCCTTGGTGTGGGCGTAGGGAGGGTTCCGCGCCAACACCGCCAGCTCCCACCCGAGAGAGAATGAGCCCCCTCTCATACGTTAGAGAGACTCACCCCTACTTAGATCATGGAGCGCGCGAAAAGTAACAGACCGACCGGCAGGATTCAAGGTCACCGAACCGAACTCCCGTCAAGACCGTGTCAACGAGGTGCGAGTCCGTCTTTTTTGTGGTCGCGAAGGACGTGCTGAGCGCGGTGGTACACCTCGTCGAGACCGAGTTCGTCAATGCCGTAGTGTCCCCGCAGGTGGCCTTTTGCGTCGACGATGAAGATCTGCGCCTGGCGAGCGACATCGGCGATCCCACCGGGCTCCCCCTCCAGCGCAGCGATGTGCAAACTTAGGGTGTCGCGCGCGAGAGGCTCGAGGGCATCGACCCGGGCATCCGGCGCCAACCACAGTTCCCCCAGGTCCGTCACTTCGGACACAGGCTCCGCATCGGATGCAAGGAGCTGGACAGCCAGCACTGTGATGCGACGCTCGAATTCCTGGAAACGGCCACTAAGCGCGCGCAAGGCAGGCAGGGTGGCCCCGCACTCGGGCTCACAGACCGGGCCGTGGAAGCCGAGGACATAGACCCGACCGCGGAGATCGGCGCTCCTCGCGACAGCTCCGTTCGAGAGCCGAAATTCGAACTCGGGGAGCTCGGCCAGGACCGGGGGCGCATCCGGAATGTGACGGGTCAGCGGGCGGATCGCAGGCACAAAGATCAGCCCCGCAACGACACCCCAGAACCAGGGATTCCGGTGCAGTGGAGCCCGTGCTCTCTCGCCATCCCCAGCTGGCTGCTCTGTACTCATGACCTACCTCTTAGCTGTCAGGACCCAAGGAGCAAACCCATCAAGGACCGAATAATCAAACACGAGTAGGTTACTGTCACCCCCCATGACCGAGGACATTCCAGCAGCAGGTGGTGGAAACGAGGACTTGCCGGCTACCGGCTCGGTCGCCGAGCCGCTGCTTCATTGGTACGAGCGCGAGGGTCGCACCCTGCCCTGGCGCGACATCGGCGACCCCTACCGGATCCTGGTGTCCGAAATTATGCTGCAGCAGACCCGGGTCGCTACGGTACTCCGCTACTACCCGGCCTTTCTCGAGCGCTTCCCCACCCTTGCTGACCTGGCGGCAGCCAGCGAGGACGATGTGCTGACCGCCTGGTCCGGGCTGGGTTTTTACCGCCGCGCAAGAAACCTGCACGCCTGCGCCCGGCAGCTAGTCGCCAACTACGGCGGTGAGATCCCACGCGACCCCAACGATCTGGGCTCTCTGCCCGGCATTGGTCGCTACACGGTGGGAGCGATCCTGTCCTCTGCTCACAACGCCCGGCTGCCGATCCTGGACGGCAACGTCATCCGCGTACTCGCCCGGCTGTTCTCGGTCAGCGGAGACCCTGGCACCGCGCGCGTCAGCAAGCAGCTCTGGCAACTGGCCACAGAGGTATTGCCCGAGGATCGACCAGGCGACTTCAACCAGGCCCTCATGGACCTCGGGGCGACAGTCTGCAAACCCGTGGCTCCCCTCTGCGAGAAGTGCCCCCTGGCGGAACTGTGCGCGGCTCGCCACGCGGGAAACGCAGAGGCCTTTCCCAACCCCGGCCGACGCACCAAGGTCACCTTCGTGCAGCGCGTGGCACTGTTCCTGGAGAGGGGGGACGGCAGCTTCCTCCTGGCCAGGCGGCCGTCGAGTGGCCTGCTGGCCGGAATGTGGGAATTGCCGGGCCGAGAACTAGCCGACGACGAAAAGCCTGAACTACTCGCCTGGGCCCTGTGCAGGGAGTTTGGCCTGACCAGCAGGCCAGACCTGGTCATCACCAGTGAGCACCGCTTCTCGCACCGACACTGGACGACCCGCGTGTATCGCGCCGTAGTCGAAGACAAGGCTATTGGCCCGCAAGAGGGCTGCCACTGGAACGAAGCGCTGCGTTGGACCTGCGCCGGCGAACTGGAAGATCTGGCGGTTCCCGAAGCCAGCCGCAAGACCCTGAGGCCCTGCCTCAAGGCCTGACGCGAATCGCTTCCTGGACGATGAAGGGAGTTCCATCCAGGCCAAAGCCGATCTCACCTACGACCACCTGAGAGCTGGTCACCTGCAAAACACGGCCCCCGTCACCACCGACCCGGTCGCCCCGAACGACCGTATAGAGGCGCCCATCGGGACTGCGCAGTTCTGCCCGTAGGGTGGTTCCATCAAGCCACGCACGGACCATCGACAACTGGCCCAGGGAGACAGCCAGCAAGCCGGAATCACTGGGGGCGCACGGCGGCGGCGGCGACGAGGCTGCCGAGACGCTCGTAGGAGCGCGCCGAGCCAACGAGCCGAGAGCATCGAGAGCCGCCTGGTCCGAAGGGGGTTCCGCCAACAACACGGCATCGATGTCGACGGGGCCACCAAGGCCGAGTTCGACATTCGGTGGCGGCTCGAATGAGTCCGCAGACGCGGCCGCGGGCATCCTCTCGGGCGCAGAGTCCGCCAGCGCCGGCATCGCACCTTCGCCAGGCACATCGGACTTCGCCTCGCTCGAGGCGGAAGAATCATCGGCGGCTTCGACCACGACAGCTGCCTGTTGCTGCACCACAACTGCCCCGCCGCCATACTCCCCAGAACTCAATTCGTCCGCTTCCGGCGGAACCGGTTCGACGCTGCTGGGCGATGTCGGCGCCGGCTCAACCTGTTCGTCTGTCCCGGCGCTGCCCGCCGCGGCAGCGTCTGAATCCGCCTTGCTGCTCCCCTCGACCGCCGCGACCGCGCCTTCTGACTCGGCCTCTACCTCAAGGGCGGCCGGTGCATCGGGCTCGCCAGCAAGGACCGACGAGGACAGCAGCTCGCCCTCGAGCGCCACCTGGGACACAAGCCCACCTCGATGCGGCTCGAGCAGGCCCGGACCGGGATCTGTGGGCGCACAGCCAAACGCCGACAGGACCCACAACGCCAGGGGGATGAGTACGAGAAGCTTCACGCTGCGACTACCCTGCTCCAGTACTTCGCGGCGCAGCTTCGGATCGATTTCGGCCACGGTCCTTCGCGCGGTACAAAGCCTTGTCCGTACGCTCGATCCACTGATCGACAGTCTCTGCCACCTCCCGCTCACTGACCCCGAGGCTTGCGGTCACCTGCAGGGCGGGAAGATCCTCGAACTCGGCCTTGGAAATCGACTCCCGCAAGCGCTCTGCCTGCAGACGAGCATGCAACCTACGGGCTCCCGGAAGGACCAGGAGGAACTCCTCGCCACCGTAGCGAATCGCGAGATCATCCTTGCGAATCGTGTCTCGGATGATGTCCCCCACCTTGCGCAGCACGACATCGCCCGCAGCGTGGCCCAGGGTGTCGTTGATCTGCTTGAAGTGGTCGAGGTCGAGGAGCACCGCAGAGACTGGCAACTCGATGGCCCTGCAGTGGTCGAGCAGTTTCGGTAGGTGCGCCTCCATTGCCGAACGGTTCAGCAGCTTGGTCAAGACGTCGAGTTCCGAGTCCTCGATCTGCTGGGCAATTCCGTCGCGATAAGCGATGTCGAGCTTGTCCAGCATCTCAAAGCGCAACAGGACATCGCCAACCTGGATGCGATCACCATGGGTCAGCTCCTGCCGGTGCACCGGCTGGTTGTTGACCAGAATGCCGTTGGTGGATTCGAGGTCCTGGACGATGACGTTCGGAGCCCGATCGACCTGGGCTTCGACGTACAGGCGCGCGTGGCGCCGACTCACAGAACCGTGGTCGATGGGGAACTCACAGGTGCTGTCGCGGCCGATAAACAGGGCGCGTGTGCCCAGCGGCACCGACATGTAGGTGCCCGGCGTCGGCCCCGTCACGATGGTCAAGGTGGGGGTTCGGGCCGCGTCTTTTCCGCGCACAGAAACCCGAACCTCGGAACGTAGAGTCCGCGGCACCTGGTCGACCAGAGTGTGGTCATCTTCCTCTTCTTCGATCACTAGCCCCTCGCAGCCAACAAACAGCAGCCAACTCCGCGTCTGCAGAGACGACTCCCTACCAATCGACTTTCCTGCGATGGTTCCGCCCTGTCGGCGTCAGGGCACCGAGACGAGCTTCTCGAGCAGACCGAGGGGCGAACCAGTCAGGGAAGCCGAGGCTCCCAAGAATAGCACGGCGAGGGCGAAGAAAATCAGCGCGAGCCAGGACAGAAAGCCGACCCCGGTTCGACGACCCGAGCGCTTCTTGACGGACAGTTCGTTGACTCGACTGGCATAGGACGTGTCGCTGCTGACGTCGGCGTCGCTCCAAGACGCATCAGCTCCGTCCCACTCACGGGAGCGGGCCGCTGCTCGCGACCTGGCCCCCGCCCGGGACCGAGTCGCATCGGCTCGTGAGGCTCGAGCATGGGCGGTTCTCGACGCACGGCGCTGGCGAGCGGCATCGCGCGCCTCTCGGCGCCGGGAAGCATCGGCACGAACACCCTTGTCCGGGTGCTGCGGCCGAATCGGAGCAGCAGCAGAGGAAGCCTTGCGGCCGGCGGCCGTATTCTGCAGGGCAACCCGGGCGAGGTACTCAAGATCGGCCCGAACCGCCCCCTCGGCCCTGGCGATACGGCGCAGACGACGGGCAAGCCCCTCCATCGAATCCGGACGGTCGTCGGGGTCGGGATGCAGGGTGCTGAGAATAAGCTCGACAAGATCGGGATGCTGCAGCTTGCGCATCTTGCGCGGCTTCTTCTCGCGCTTGGCGCGCAGAACAACGAGCAGATCCTCGTGACGACGAAGCCCGAGCGGGTCCCGGCCCTCGGCCATCTCGTACAGCAGAACCCCAAGACCGTACACGTCGGTAGCCGCCTCGAGCTTCTGGCTGGAAACGCCCGCCAGCTGTTCGGGGCTCATGTAGGCCGGCGAGCCGAGGATGACCCCAGTGGCGGTGAGGCGGGTTCCGAGAATGCGCGCCACCCCGAAGTCGGCCACCTTCACCTCGCCCCGCTTGCTGAGCAGGATGTTCTCGGGCTTGAGATCACGGTGCAAGACACCCTGGCTGTGGGCACAGGCGAGTCCCGAGGCCACCTCGGCACCCACCAGGGCCAAGCGGCCGGCGTCGAGGACACCTCCGTAGCGAAGTACGCCACGGAGATCGAGGCCATCGACCCACTCCATGACGATGTGCAGTGTCTCCTGCGCCGCAAAGAAGTCGTGCACACCGACGATGTTGCGATGATCGAGCCGGGATGCGACCTCGAACTCCTGCTTGAAGCGGCGCGTCATTTCGCGCCGAGCCTCCATCTGGGGCTTCATCTCCTTGAGGGCATGGACCTTTCCACCGGGCCCTTTGACCTGCCAGACCGTGGCCATTCCCCCAGTGCCAACGCGGCGCACGACCGCATATTCGCCAATGCGATCCTGCTGGGGTTCATCGATCCTTACTGTCGGGTCGGGTGCCGGGCGCGCCACCATGGGCGTACTTTACCATATCTGTGCAAGATTCCATCCCTATTCCAAAGACACTGACTCGACAGGGCTGAAGCAGGCCTACGGCCTCATGATCTTGCCGGATCCGGAGTTGACGACAGCGACAAGAGGCGGCCAAGGCGTACACTCCTCTCATGAAGCGACCGGAGCACGTAGCGATCATCGGTGCCGGAATCACCGGCGCGCTGACCGCCCATCGCCTGGTCGAGGAGGGCATCGACGTCACTGTGATCGAGGCCCGAGAGAAGGGCGCAGGGTCTTCGTCTCGATCTGCCGCCTGCATCCGCCAGCAGTTTTCGACCCCAGCCACCGTGCGAGCAATGATCTACTCGGTAGCTTGCTACAAGGACTTCCATGACAGGTTCGCCTGCCCCGAGGGAACGGGGGAGTTGCTGGTACAGAATGGCTACCTCTTCCTGTACGGCAAGCCTGCCCCGGGAGACGATGCCGAAGCCCTGCAACGACGCTGGCAGAACGCACAGAGCCTGGTGCCCATGCAGCAGGCCAACGGCCTCGCCGAAGTGGAGATACTGAGCCCGGAACAGGTCCGCGAGCGCTTCCCACACATCGAATCCGGGCAGTTGCTGGGCGCCACGTTCTGCCCATCAGACGGCTTCTTACGACCGGACCTGATCTACATGGAGGGCTTTCGCCGGGTCGAAGAACTTGGCGGCAAGCTGTACCAGAACGAGCGGGTCACCGGCGGCATCCACGACAGCCAGGGCCAGCTGGTGGCGCTGACCACCAGCAAGGAACGAGAGATTCGGGCCGACCTCTTCATCAATGCGACCAACGCTTGGGCACCTCGGGTATCGCAAGTGCTGGGAGGCTCCGAGCTCTCTCTTTCCCCGGTCAAGCGCTACCTCTACTTCATCGAACGGGGTCCGCAGATCAACCAGGACGCGTTCTTGAACTGGCCGATGACGATTACCCCGAGCCGCGCATATTGCCGGCCCGAAAATGCCGACCAGTTGCTCGCCGGCTGGGCTCATACGGCGCACTCGGAGCCCGGCTTCGACTGGGAGGACCAGGACAGTATCGAGCCCGGCTATTACCACCGCAGCGGTCTCGACAACTACGGCTACCAGTTGTGGCTGGAGTTGGCCGAAGCGCTGTCGGTGGTCGGCGAGTTCTCCGGACTGACCGCCACCACATCCGGCTTCTACGCCAACACTCCCGACCACAATCCGCTGCTCGGTTTCGACCCCCTACAGCAGCGACTGATTCACGCCGTCGGCTTCTCGGGGCATGGCGCAATGATGGGGCCCTTCACAGCGGCGGTGGTCCACGCCATGGTTCTGGGGGGACCAGGAGTGCGCTCTGTTGAGCTCGCTGGCCGAGTGGTCAAACTCGACGACCTGCTCCTGGGACGCCAGTTCGGCACAGCGGAAGGGATGGTGATCTGATGGACAGGTTCATGGCAGAGGCCATTGCCGAGGCACGCCAGGGCCTGCAGGAAGGCGGCATTCCCATCGGCTCGGTCCTGGTACAGAACGGCAGCATTATCGGCCGCGGACACAACAAGCGCGTACAGGACCTCAACCCCATGGTGCACGCCGAGATTGACTGTCTCATCCAAGCTGGTCGAGTCGGTAGTTACCGAGACACCGTTCTCTACTCGACCCTGATGCCCTGCTACCTGTGCGCCGGTGCCGCCGTACAGTTCCGGATCCCACGCGTGATCGTCGGCGAAAGCCGCACCTTCCCCGGTGCGCGCGAGTTCATGGAGAGTCACGACATCGTGGTCGAGGACCTCGACCTCGCAGAGTGCTACACCATGATGGAAGAGTTCATAGCTGACCGACCCGACCTCTGGTTCGAGGATATCGGCGAGCTGGAATCCTGTTGACCTGGCTGCTGATTCTCGGCGCCGGGCTGGCGATCCTGGTCTTCGTCGGCAGTCACCTGCATGGCCGAGCACACACGGTCGTCGTCTTCACTGCGAGCACCACTGAGTTGCGCCGAGGCAAGCTGCCACCTGGTCTGCTCGGCGAACTGCAGGATCTGCGCCTGGCGGAGGGTGCCCACGGTGGGCGGCTGGAAGTATTTGGCCAGGCCGACACGCTCGAACTGCGCACACCAGGGCTCTCGGACAACTTCGCTCAGCGAGTGCGCAACGTGACGCTGCTTCGCAGAAATCAGCTGCGGCGGCCCTGAGAGTCGTCCGGCCTCGATTCAATCGAGCCGGAATTCAGCCTAATCGCCCCAGCGCACAGTCAGGCGGAGCCGAACCTTGCCGTCCGGAGCAGGTGCCAATTTGCGGTCCGTGTTCAGGGTGCCGTAGCTACTCAGCAGCCGAGCCAGGTCCGACGCGGCCACACCGGGAACCACGAGCTGCAGGATCTGCTTCCCAGATCTCGTGGGGCTGCCATCCTCAGACCTCGGAAGCGGAGTCAGTAGATCGACCGACCAACCCTTCCCCTTGAGCTCGCGGGTCAACGACGTGATGACCTCTGCTCCTTCCAGGTAGAGGCTACCGATTGTCAGCTTCACAGCGATGGACGGCGCGTTCTGGTTCTGTTCCGCTCGTTCCTCGCTGACCACCACGACGCTCCCTTCCGCCACGACCGGCTCAGCAGCAGCCTGGCTGTCGCTGCTCTTCGCAGGATTCGAGGCACGCGCAGAGCCTCCTTGGCCGACAGAACCACGGCCAGCTACACGCCCAGACCCGCCTCCTCCTCGGATAGAGGCTCCCGACGGGCTGACGTCCTCGAGTTGGACGAGCCTGTCATCCACTTGATCGGTGGCCTCCGCTTCGACCTCCACGGCATTCCCGGCCTGCGCCTCCTCCGGGGCCTTGTCTGCCGTGGGCTCCGCGACGCTTTGAGAGGACGGGGCAGGCTCTTCGTCGTCCAGTGCCACGACCCCGTCGCCGTACGACCCCTCGGCACCTGCGCCTTCGTCAGCAACAGCCTTCTCCTCCTGCGTGGCTGCCACTGCCGCCTCGACGGGAGCCTGCCGGGTCGCCGGGCCAGCACCGTCGGCATTGGCACCTCCAGAAGACCCCGCTACTCCACCGGATGCCGCGGCAAACTCGCCTGCATCCACCGGGACATCCTCGTGCGGAGCCTGGAACACCCCGGCCGGGAACTCCCGATCCCTGGCAACCTCCTTGAGCCCGGAAGACTGGCGTTTCTTCCGCGCGGCCGGCGGCGAGCTCGCCGAGCGAGTCTCGACAGCGGCAGGCTTGGCCTTGGCGACCGGCGCGGGCGGCGGTGATGGCTCCGGCAGGTCGGCAGGCGGCATCGAGCTGGCTGGGGAAGACTGCTCGTCCTCTAGCGCGACTACACCATCGGTGTCGGCCTCGCTCTCGACCGCTTCCACTTCCGCGTCCGCCAGGACATGCTCCGCGGAGGGCGGGTCCCCTCCCGTCGCCATCGGAAGACCCCAGGGTTTGGGCACTTCAGCCGTTTCCGAGGACGCTCCGAAATCCACGGGACTGGAGCTCAGGGGTACCCGGACAACAAAAATTGCCAGCGCCAGTGCCGCAGCGGCCGACAGCGCAATCGCGCTCTTCAGCCACCACGGTACGTTCATGTACTCGTCGTCGTGCTCGTCATCGGAGTCGTCCTGCTCCGCGAACTCGGCGAGTCCGCCGGCGACAGGCAGGGGCAGACCATCCACGCCAGCCATCACCCGACTGGCGAAGCCCGGCGGCGCATTCACGACGGGAAAGCTGCCGAGACTCGCGACCATCTCGCGGAGTTCTTCCAACTCGGCCCGAAGTCGATCGTCCTCCTTCAATCGCTGCTCCATCTGGGCGAGCAGATCACCCGAAAGCTGCCCGTCGAGGTAGGCGCTCAGATGCTCGCGCAACTCGTCGCTGCTCATCATTCTGCTGTTCCCACTCTGCCCTTCATCCACGATCCTGCTCCAACTTCAAGCGCCGCAACATTCTCCTACGAAGCTCACTACGCGCGCGGTGGATCCGTGACTTCACCGTCCCCGGGGCAATGTTCAATGCTGCCGCCGTTTCCTCGTAGCTGAGGCCCTCGACGTCGCGAAGGATCAGAATCTCCCGCCACAGCGGCTCCAGCATGTCCAACTCCGCCCGCAACAGTCGCCGGCGCTCATCCGCAAGGAGGCCCTCCTCAGCGTCTGGCCCAGGGTCAGACAACTCCGGCGCCCGGCGGGTTCCCTCCTGGTTGGAATCGCCCACGTCGAGACTGAGGTGAGCCCGCTCTCGGCGCCGGCTCCGGTAGGCATGCACGTTTCGGCAGTGATTCAAGGTCACCCGGTACATCCAGGTCGACAACTGGCTGTCTCCGCGAAAGCGATGCAGGTTCTTGAATACTTTGACGAAGACTTCCTGGGCAGCGTCCTCTGCAAGCTGCCGAGAGTCCAGGATCCGAAAACAAAGACGAAACACCCGGTCCTGGTGTCTCAGAACAATCTGCTCGAATGCATCGCGGTCGCCGCTGAGGAAGCGGGCGACCAACTCACCGTCGGATTCACCATCTTCCTTGGAAGCGACGACTACGGCCGAATCAGCCATCCACCGTCCGCTGGTAGGAACCGCTGCGGCCACCGTCCTTCTGGTAGAGGGCGATACCACCAATCACCATCTCCGAATCCATCGACTTGAGCATGTCATAGACCGTCAGAGCCGCCACAGACACGGCCGTCAGCGCCTCCATCTCGACCCCGGTACGCCCGGAGATGCTCGCTGTCGCTTCGATCAACACGGCCAACTCAGACTCGTCCACCTGAAGGTCCACCGTAACCGAGTCGAGGCTGAGCGGATGACACAGAGGAATCAACTCGGAGGTCTTTTTCGCTGCCATGATCCCCGCCACCCTGGCGACCTGCAGCACATCTCCCTTCGCAGCACCTGAAGTGGCTGCGGCAAGGGCTTCGACGCTCATCGAGACTCGCCCGCGAGCGACCGCCCGACGTCGAGTCACATCCTTGTCACCGACATCCACCATGCGTGCAGCGCCCTGTTCGTCCAGGTGGGTCAGCCCCTTGCCAGCCATCAGAGCACCTCCTGCTCAATTGAACCCGTTCCACCGGAACTGTCGGCCTTCTTCGCCCTGAATTCAAGAGGAAGGTCGGAGACAGAAGCTACGATCTCCTGGAGATCCTGCTCGAACAACCCGACTGCATCGCTCTGCCCGAAGTCCGTATCCACCTCACTCAGCTCCCGCAAGACGTGCCGAATCAGGCCCACCCCCTGCTCCACCATTGCCCGCACCCGCACCAGGGCCCTACGCGGCAGACGCTGCCCCTTGAAGCGTGGCTCGCCCTGCTCACTGGCGAACTCCAACTGGATATCCGGACCGAAGACCTGCGCCTCGACGACCAGCGCACCGCGACCATCGTGCAGGCTCCACTCACCGTAGCCAACATCGACGAGGTCCAGGAGAAACACCCACAACGACTCGAGCGCATCGAACTGTGCGTGCCAGTCGACCGCCACGGACAGCGTGCCAATGTCCAGGTTCCAGGTGCTGCGGAAGACTCGGCGGTGACACCCCTGCAGTTCAGCCAGAATGCCTCCGAAGCCTTCTTCCTGGCTGCTGGACATCCCCGAGCTGCGACCACCACGACGCGGCACCGACGAAGCCGCCAGGGAGATCGCTACAGGGCCCAGGTCGGCCCGGGGGGCGGCTCCTGCACGGTTGGCAAAGCTACCAGCACGACGTCCCTTACGGCGTGACATGCAACTGCGACATCTGGCTCACGTCCAGGGGATCGGTGGGGTCGCTGTCCGCATACAGCCAGTTGTAGCCAAGGTCGTCACTGAAACGGAAGGTCACCATGAAGGTTCCGAAGGTGGTGGGAGTCACCGTACCCGACCACTGGTCTCCGCCCCCCGAGGGCCCGCTGTAGGTCGCCGTTGTCCAGTTCCACGAGTCTGGTGGCATCAGCGGATCCCAGCCCTGCGGGCCGAAGCCGATTTGCGCCAGGACCCCGGCAGCGGGGAGGGAGGCCCCCGTAACTCCGGACTCAGAGACCACCGCGTCAAAACTGCCGCTCGCAACTCCCGGAGTCGTAGTCAACTGGACGTTCACCGGCAGAACCGCAGAGTCCAAACAGTTGCTGGGGTCATTGCAACTGCCGGTGTAGAGAAAGGACGTGAAGAGTACGACCTCGAAGTCCGAGCTGAGAGCGATGTCGACTTCTCCCACGGAACCCGCGGGACTGACCAGTTGGACTGTCGAGTCATCAATGACGGTAAGGTCGGCTGCAGCAGGGCCAGAGAGGAGCGCGAAGGTCGCTCCGGTAGCCGCGTTCAGGCCCGCGCCAGTGACCGTAATGATGGTGCCACCGGCGGCGAGACCGGAACTCGGTTCGAGGGACAAGATCGCCATGCCCTCGTCGGTAGTTCCGTCGCAGTCATCGTCAACTCCGTTGCCCGGATCCTCGATGGCGCCCGGGTTGATTGCAAAGCCGTCAGCAACACCGTCGCCATCGGCATCCGCCGCGTCGTCGTCGCAGTCGGCGCCACCGGCAGCGGCTCCTGCGAAGCCATCACCATCAGCGTCCCCAGGCACCGGCGGGGTGGCATCGTCGTCATCGTCTCCTGAGGTGTCGTCGTCACCTGAGCTGTCGTCGGCGCCGGTGCTGTCGTCATCGCCTGCGCTGGCGTCGTCGCCTGCGCTGTCGTCATCCCCTGAGGTGTCGTCATCCCCTGAGGTGTCGTCATCCCCTGAGGTGTCGTCGTCCCCTGCGGTGTCGTCATCACCGGGAGGATTTCCCCAACCCGCTGAATCACAGCCAGAAAGAAGCAACAGAGAAGCAGAAAAGAGTGTCGGCAAGAGCCATCGTAAAGCGAACATGGCCGCAGTCTACACCCATGCCCCCGCCGTGCTTCGTGCAGTGCCGTGCACCGATCACAACTGCCGCCGAACCAGGCTTATCGAGGTGCTGGATTCCTACCCGGCTTTTCTATATGGTTCGACCTCCAGTGGTCGCCGCAGGCGCCACTGCATCTTGGAGTTGTCGATGGCACGCAAGTATCTCTTCCTCCCTGCTCTCGCCGCCAGTCTCTGTCTCGTTTCGGCCTGCCAGGCACCCTGCGACGGCTACTGCGAGGCAACCGCCGAATACATCGGCTACTGCCTCGACAACGGCTCGCAGGGCGAGTGGGTCGCGGCCGACTGGAGTCATTGGGGTGACTTCAGCAGCGCCGAGGACTTCGTTGCCGACTGCCAGGCAGACCTTGCAGCCCAGGTCGATGCAGGTGACGGCGATGTGATTCAGTCGACCTGCACCGACCAGGACAACGCGTACCGCGAAATGGCCGACCGCGGACTCTGCGCAGATCTGCCGTGACTCGTGTTGCAATCACTGCCACAGGCCGCTTCTTCCCGGAGCGGTCTGAGCCCAACAGCTACTTCTACGAAGAGCTCGGACTGGACACCAACGAAGAGTGGATCCGCACCCGCACCGGGATCCACGAACGCCGCGTCGCTGACACCAGCAAGGGCGAATGCACCGCCTCGATGGGAGCGGCAGCGGCCCAACAGTGCCTCGATCGTGCCGGACTGACCGCATCCGACATCGACGCGATCCTGGTGGGAACCGTCACGCCCGACATGACCTTCCCCGCCAGCGCCTGCCTCATCCAGAAGGAGCTCGGGGCCGACCGGGCCTTCGGCTGGGATGTCTCAGCCGCCTGCTCAGGCTATGTCTTCACGCTGGCTCAGGCCTACGGACTGATCTACTCGGGCATGGCCAAGCGGATCCTCGTCATCGGCTCCGAGACCATGAGCTCCATCCTCGATTACACCGATCGCAACTCCTGCATCATCTTTGGTGACGGCGCAGGCGCGACCCTGGTCGAAGCGGTCGACGAGGGCGGCGGTGAACTGATCGATTTCTGCATGCACACGGATGGCGGGGGAGCCGGCTTCCTGCGTATGCCAGGCGGCGGTGCCTTGATGCCTGCCTCGCACGAGAGCGTCGACAACCGTGAGCACTTCGTGAAACAGGATGGTCGCACGGTGTTCAAGCACGCGGTCACCCGGATCTGCGAAGTCACCCTGGAACTGCTCGAACGGAACAAGCTCAGCCCTGAAGAGGTTGCCCTGTACGTGCCGCACCAGGCCAACATTCGCATTCTCGAGGCCTGCTCTCGCAAGCTCTCGGTACCCATGGACAAGATCATGGTGACTGTCGACCGCTGGGCCAACACCACAGCGGCAACGATTCCCACGACACTGGACCTGGCGATGGAAGAGGGCCGTATCCAGCCGGGTGACTACGTGGTGTTTGTGACCTTCGGCGCCGGCTTTACCTGGGGCTCGACGCTGGTCCGCTACTAGCCCCGCTGTACGACGGACGGCCGTTGAGTTCCTTCCGGCTACAAACAGAACACAAACCGGCCGGCGACCAACCCGTAGCCATCGAGCAACTATGCGCCGGGCTCCAGCGCGGCGACGAACACCAGGTACTCCTCGGTGCCACCGGAACCGGCAAGACCTTCACGATGGCCTGCGTCATCGAGACGGTGAATCGCCCGACGCTGGTGCTGGCTCACAACAAGATCCTCGCCGCCCAGCTGTACGGAGAGTTCCTCTCTTTGTTCCCGGACAACGCGGTGGAGTACTTCGTGTCCTACTACGACTACTACCAGCCCGAGGCATACGTCCCTTCCTCGGACACCTTCATCGAGAAGGATTCGTCCATCAACGATCGCATCGACCGACTGCGACACCGCGCCACCCGCTCACTCCTCGAACGACGCGATGTGCTGATCGTCGCCTCCGTGTCCTGCATCTACGGAATCGGCTCGCGGGACGACTACTCGAGCATGGTCGAAGTGCTCGAGGCCGGCCGCAAGATCAATCGAAACAAGCTGCTGAGGCGGCTGGTCAACATCCAGTACCGGCGCAGCGACTCCGACTTCCATCGCGGCACCTTCCGTGTACGCGGTGACGTCGTCGAGGTCTTTCCGATCCAGGAAGACGACAAGGCCTACCGGGTCGAGATGTGGGGCGATGAGATCGAGCGCGTCCTCCAGATCGACTCACTCCGGGGCAAGGTCATCGGCGAAGTCGACCAGGCTCGCATCTACCCAGCCAGCCACTACGTCACCGAAGACGTGCGCATGCGGGCCGCCGTTGCCTCGATTCGAGTCGAGTTGCAGAGCAGGCTGCAGGCCCTGGACTCGAGCGGTCACCTCCTCGAGTCTCAGCGACTCGAGCAACGGACACTCTTTGACCTCGAACAGTTGGAAGAAATGGGCCGCTGCCCGGGCATCGAGAACTACTCACGACACCTGAGCGGGCGCACCCCAGGAGAGCCGCCGCCGACCCTGGTGGAGTACTTCCCCGAGGACTTCCTGCTCGTGGTCGACGAAAGCCACGTCTCGGTGCCGCAGCTGAACGCCATGTACAAGGGCGACCGAAGCCGCAAGAAAACGCTGGTGGAGTACGGCTTCCGACTCCCCTCGGCGGTCGACAACCGTCCCTTGCGTGCCGACGAGTTCTGGCAACTCGTTCCCCAGTGTGTGTTCGTATCGGCCACGCCGAACGACTATGAACTCGAGCTGTGTGAGGGAGTCGTCGCCGAACAGGTGATCCGACCGACAGGGCTGCTCGACCCGCAACTGGAAGTGCGACCCGCTGGCACCCAGGTAGATGACCTACTGGCTGAAATCCGCAAGCGAGCGGACGCCAATGAGCGCGTCCTCGTCACCGTGCTTACCAAGCGCATGGCCGAGGATCTGACGGACTACTACCAGGAGCTCGGTGTGCGGGTGCGCTACATGCATGCCGACATCGACACCCTCGAACGCATCGAGATCGTGCGCGACCTGCGCATGGGCGAGTTCGACGTATTGGTCGGCATCAACCTGCTGCGCGAAGGGCTGGATCTACCGGAGGTCTCCCTGGTGGCAATCCTGGATGCCGACAAGGAAGGCTACCTGCGCTCTGAAACTGCCCTGCTCCAGACCATCGGCAGAGCTGCGCGCAATGTCGAAGGGCGGGTACTCCTGTACGCCGACACGGTGACCGGCTCGATGCAACGGGCGATCTCGGAGACCGACCGGCGGAGAGCGAAACAGCAGGCCTACAACGATGCCAACGGCATCACGCCAGAGACGATCAAGAAGGACATCGTCGACCTGCTGGCCAGCATCTACGAGAAGGACTACGTCGACCTCGAACTGAAGAAACCCGCCATGAAGATCAGCCACCTGCACCGGCTGGACCCGGTCGAGCTGAAAGCCGAGATCACGAACATGCGGGAGAAGATGTTCAAGCTGGCCCGCAATCTCGAGTTCGAGAAGGCAGCGGACCTGCGCGACCAGGTCAGTGCAGCCGAGGACTACCTGCTGAGCCTAGGCGGCGGCTGATCAGCCGGCCTGGCACAGGCTAGAGCGGCTGAGTTACAGGCGCGTAGGGGTCAGCGGCAGCATCAATGATGCAGCCGTCCGGAGTGTCGGCGGAGCGGCCCTCATAGCCCGACTCCCAGTCCCAGGAAAAGTGCATGTGGTGATGGTGGAAGGGCCAGCCTTCACCGTAAGCCATGTAGCTGTCCAACCGATTGACCTCACTCTGGGTGAGGACGTTCTGGGAGCGCAGGCTGTTGGCAGCGCTCAGAATCGCGGTGGCGACCTCGGTATCCACGCCTATGACCCGCACGTTGGTGCTATCCATGAGACGGACCATGAAGAAGGCCGTGCGCGGCGCGTCGAGAATATTGGGCGGCGACGTGCAGAAGTAGCCGTCGTTCGCACACACCGCACGGCCCTCGTTGTCGGGACCGGTCTGGTAGTAGGCGATGTCGATATCGTTGCCATTGATGTGGGTACCCTCGGGGTGGCGCAGTTGGCCGACCATGGCGCCCGGGGTGTCCCCGTTGCGCTCGCTCATGTCCATCAGCGACAGCGGGTTGGTACCCGGAAACTGCGCGGCAGTCTGCTCGGCAGCGTAAGTGACCAGGTAGGCAACTTCACGTCGCAGGTTGCTGTAGTGAGCCTGGTGCTCGACGAAGTAGCCCTCGCTGACCGAATTGGTCTGCGGCACCTGCATGATCCGGTTGCACTCTCCGGTCTGGGAACTGCCACTCACCAACGGGTAGAAAGTGTCGCAATCCACGCCCTGGTGGTACTGAGAGACCCGCACGATGATGTCGTATTCAGCAGCAGCATTCTGGTACCCGTAGACCACCAGGTACCGAGCAACGGGTGCCTGGGTCGGGTTGTACCAGGCGAGCCGCTCATAAGGCTGCTCACTCGCTGACCACCACTGGGCGTCGCCGGCCGGATTCACCTCGATAAGGTCGAGGTCACTGTTGTCACTGGCGTTGCTTCCGGAACCGTCGATGTCGATCTCTACCGAGACCCACATCCCCGCGGGAATGTTGACCTGGTACCAGTCTTCTTCACCGGCACAGAGTTGCACGGACGAGTAGCTCTGCTGCTCGATGGACTCGATACCCGACAGGCTGGCGAAGTCGTCATTCTGGCCGCCGCAGTCGTCCACGAAGGGAGGAACCGGGCCGCCACTCGGCACCCCGCCACCATTGTTGTTGCCACCATTGTTGTTGTCGCCGTTGTTGTCGCCGTTGTTGTCGCCGTTGTCGCCGCCGTTGTCGCCGCCGTTGTCGACGCCGTAGTCGTCGCCGCCCTGGCAGTCGTCGTCGCCACTGTTGTGGCCATCATCTCCCGAGCCGCCACTGTTGTTGTTGCCGTCGTTGTCACCGTCGGAGTCACCGTTGCCGTCATCTTCCTGCTCATTGCTGGACTCATCGTCGTCATCTGCAACCGGACGCCTGCTGTAGTAGCAACCCTCGAACAGCACCGAGGCCGAGAGCAGAAACAGCAGAAGGGCAAACGAATTGCGGGAACGATGAACGCGTGGAAGGGGCATAGTTTCCTCCAAAAGGTGGCGAAAACTAGGCAGAATCCAGCGCTGAGTCAAGGAGAAGCTGGGGGGCTAGAAGGCCACTCCAGCGCCGAGCCAGGCTCCCACACTCAGGTCGGCAAGATCTACACACTCGTCGTCTTCGACACAGTGGTCACCTCGGCCGACCAGCAGCGACGAGTAGCGGCCGGTCAGGCCAGCACGAATCATCAGCGGGCCCTTCGGACGGACCACGACGGCGACATCGAGTCCGCCGTCGTTGAGACCACCAGCGCCGCCAAGCAGCCCGCCGATACCAAAACGAGCTTCGAGCCCGATCATCTTGCCCGGCTCGATGCGAACGCCAACTCCACCCCCTAGAACTGATACCGGCAGGGTGAACACGGTCGCCGTGGCTGCGTCGACATTTTCGAACACGTCCCAACTACGAAGACTCCAGCCCAAATCAAGCAGGAGCTTCACGCCCAGCTTGCCGCGCGACAGGGGCACGCGGAAAGCAAAGGCAGCATCGACCCGGTAGCTCGGCGAGGGATTCGACGCCACGTTGTAGTGATTGACGGGAGTCCCCGAGCGCAGGTCCAAACCCACCCGCAGGCCTGCGTACCAGCCGGCAAAGAAGTACTCGCCGCGCACTGACATACCCCCGCTGAAGTCCGTGCCCTCGAAGGCCCAGAAGCCCGGGCGGGTCTCCTCTCCAGAGCCCGGAACCTGGCTGAAGGAACGGCCTCCCAGGAGCCCTCCGGCAACCACGAAACCATCGCCGAAAGCGCCGCCGCCCGCCGCCGAAGCACCCGTTCTGGCGGCCTTCTCAGTGGTCGAGGAAGATGCCGAAGAGTCCTCGCCCTCGCCTTCCGCAGGCGCTTCGACTTCCTCTCGCTCCTGGTCCGACACCGCAGCAACGACCTCTTCTTCTTCTTCTTCTTCTTCTTCGTCGTCGTCGTCGTCGTCGTCGCCGTCGTCGTCGTCGTCGTCATCGCCCACGGGCTCGGTCGGTGGCTCCTCCACTGCTGGCTCGACCACAGACGCGTCCTCCTCCGCCTGGGCCTCTGCCTCCGCCCGGGCCTTTGCCTCTGCCTGGGCCTTCGCCTCTGCCTCGGCCTGGGCCTTCGCCTCTGCCTCGGCCTCGGCCTGGGCCTGGGCCTTTGCCTCTGCCTGGGCCTTCGCCTCTGCCTCGGCCTCGGCCTGGGCCTTCGCCTCTGCCTCGGCCTCGGCCTGGGCCTTCTCACGGGCACGCCTGTCACGATCGGCCTGGCGCTTGTCCCTGGCGCCGCCCTTGGGGGCCTTGGACTCTTCAGCTGCCACAGCAGCCTCGGCCTGGGCGGCAACCGCTTGGTCCTCACGCGCCTTGAGGCGCACACGTAGCTCCTCGGCTTGAGCTATCGGAGCTTCGCCCTGGTACAGGTCGAGATAGGTCAACAGCCACGACTCGGCATCGTCGTACTTGCCCTGGCCCTCGAATGCCAGGGCCTTGACCACCATCGCGGTGTAGAGCGCAGGGTTTAGGCGCAGGGCTGAGTCAGCGGACTTCATGGCCTTGTCCCACTTCCCCTCCTTCACCTCCTGCCAGGCAAACTCCAGTTGGCGTGCCGCCTGGCTGGCAAGGACGTCCTCGGCCTGGGCGGAAACTGCCGGCAGTAGCGACGCACCTGCCATCGCGAACGCACAGAGCAGGGGCAACGTGCTGCGAGCCGAGCGAGCGACAACTGTGCCGACCCGCGGCCCGTGGTACCGCCGACGTCGGCTGACCAGCAGGAACAGGCCGAGCAGGACGGGAAGAGAAACACCGGTGCCGGCCGCAATCGACGACTCACAGCTCGAACAGCCGGCAAGCAAGGATGGGGCCTCGCCCTCGAACTCCAGGTCGAAGTCAGGCCGGTCAGCATAGTCGCCGGTGTCATCGTCGCCGCTCGCTGTGTCGTCATCGCCCGCCGTGTCGTCGTCACCTGCCGTGTCGTCGTCGTCGCCGGTGCTGTCGTCGTCGTCGCCTCCGGAGCAGTCCGCATCTTCGGCATCGACCTGCCCATCGCAGTCGTTGTCTACGCCGTCTCCACAGTCCTCCGTAGCGCCGGGGGAGACGGCGCTGTCCCCGTCGTCGCAGTCAGCCTCGTCACCGCCACAGAGGTCCAGGTACTCGCTTGGGACGAAACCATCGCCGTCCCAATCGGCTGAGTCGGGGCTGCCCACGGAGTCACAGTTCTCGTCCGTGCCGTTGCAGAAGACCTCCTCCGCACCGGGATAGACCAGTGGATTGGTGTCATCACAATCGCCATCACAGTTAGTAACACCGTCGCCATCGAGATCGGCCATCGCCAGCACCACGCCACTGTCGTTGTCATCGCAGTCCAGGTCGGCAGTGATCCCGTCACCATCGACATCGGCACAGAATCGGCAGGTGTCCAGTTGCCACATGACGCCTGTCAGAGGGTCAAAAGCCGAAACCCCAGCAGAGTCGACCACCTGCACCGGCAACGACTCGCTCGCAGCCACGTAGCCTGAGACCCAGCTGCCGAAGTCGGCCTGCAGTTGCGTAGGGGTGCCGCTCAAGACCGCGCCCTGGACCCCCGAGCCGAAGTAGGCCATCACCAGGTAATGCCTGCCAGCCACCAGATCGACATCCACCAGGCCGCTCGAATGGAGGGCGGTACTGTTTTGCAGGATCTGTACCTCGACAGAACGGGTCCATAGCTGGTCGAAGGCACCAGTCGGCCCGTCGGTCGACTCGTAGACCGCGAAGTCGACCTCTTCATCCGCACCGGGGCCGAGCAATCCGAAACCGAAAGAGGCCTGCTGCAAGCGAGTGTTGCTGTCGACCTGGAACACGTTGCCGAACTGCCAGCGTCCACTGGAGATGGGGCTCCCACCGGTAAACTCCTCGCCGTTGTTGACGCCGGGTATGGCGACCAGCTGCTGCAGGACGATGTGGTTGAGCGACTCTGCCATCGTCGTTACCGACAGGTCACAGCCCGGGGTGTAGCAATAGCCGTTGCCCACAGTGCTGCCCCACGGGGGATCGTTGACGGACACAGTGGCGTGGTACAGGGATCGGACCACCAGGTCGTACCAGGCGAGTCCGACGAAATAGGTCCGGCCCGCCAACAGCTGCACGTTCATGTCGCTGCCCACCGAGTACGTTGCGCCCGCCGACTGGG
Organism: uncultured Rickettsiales bacterium; assembly: GCA_964490445.1. Classification (GTDB taxonomy): domain Bacteria; phylum Myxococcota_A; class UBA796; order UBA9615; family UBA9615; genus UBA6601. The sequence goes on from CAZBDA010000004.1 coordinate 74,579, forward strand.
CCGGCGGCACAGCGACGCTGTTCGCTTGCAGGGCCGTACAGATCTGGGAACCCGACGAGAAAGCGCACTCCATCACGATGACAAACACATCGGCGCCATCGGGGGCTTGCGACTGGATCGCCTGGCTGGCCGCCACCAACACGCTGTCCTGGTCGACGCTGTAGAGGTTGCCCTCAAGTGAAACCTGCCCCTGCGTCCCCGTACCGTAGAAACCGTTGCTACCGGCTGGAATCGCAACCCGATATGTCGAGCCCACCGCGGTGCGGATCCGCGTCATGACCAGGTTCTCGCCGAGGCCGCCAGAACTGTTGATACTGCCGCTGGATGTGTAGGGCTGGTCTCGAAAAGGAAGAGCTGCGCCGAAAGCGGTCGGCTCCCCGGCGGGATCGCTGACGACACCGAACTTCCACTCGACCTCATCCGCTGAGCCTGCCCAGCAGGTGCCGAGCAGGTAGGACTCGCCAGCAACAAGGTTGAACAGCATGGGCGGGCTTGCCTCCCAGCTAAACGAGGGACTCAGAATCGTGCCGGTTTTCGACTGCGTCACCGAGTCGACCCGGTTGTAGACACCGAGGGCCGCATTCAGCTCGAAGATCTCGAAGGTCAACTGGGCACCTGCGCTATCGCGAAGGCGATGCTCCCAGCCGAGCAGAGAGCTGGTTTCGGTAACCGACACTGCTGTCAGGACACATCGGTCCGCTTCGCGTTCGCTGCCCCCGAGTCCGTCACCCACCGTGTCCTGGTTGACCGCCAGCGCTTCGCCAACCATGGGTCCGCAACAGAGGATGATGACAACGAGTCCAGCGAGCAGGCCACAGGAACGTGGGCTGAGAGCAGACATCAGCAAGGAAACCCTTTCCAGACCAAGCCGCCGCACAGGAGCGGGAGACACCAGGACAAGCGGGGATTATAGCGACATCGGGCGAAGCGTCTTCCCGGCCACAGATCCTCGACTCCACTACTCCCGGTCGTAGGGAACAACCGTAACGTTGTCGACACCCAGAGAGTCCTGCAGACCCTGCAGGAGCGTCCGCGACGGATCACCTTCTGCAACCGGGATCTCGCTCTGTGCAGTCCCGACCATGACCCCGAACAGGTTGTCAGGATGAAAGGCCCTCGCCGCTGCCGCGTTGACCTGCTCCAGGCTGGCCGCTCGCACCAGCGGCAACAGTGACAGCGGGTCATAGCCACTCAGCCTGCGCCGCACCTGGTAACTGAGGCGCTTGGCCGGAGTGTCCGTGTAGAAGGCCGCACCGTTGACGATGGCGTTGCGCGAGTACCTGAGTTCATCGGCGGACAAGCCATTGGCTGCAAATTCCTCGTACAGCTTGAGCACCAACTCAGCGCAGGGCAGGGCATCCGTGGTCGCGGGGAACACCCACATGCTGTAGCTGCTCAGTTGACGACTGTGGGAAATGCTTCCATAGGCACCATACGACCAGCCGCGCTTCTCGCGCACCTCGAGCATCAGCCGGGCGCTGAAGCCGTAGCCCCCGAAGGCCTCGTTCGCCACCCAGGCGGCGGCATACTCGGCCCCTTCCGGGCGCTCAAACATGTGACCCAGAAGAAGCTGCACTTGGCTGCGGCCCGGCTTGTCCACCAACCACAACGACCTGCCGGACGGATCCGCCGGGGCTGCGGCCGGCTCCACCGGCCGCGGCGTGCCGTCGAGCTTGCCGGCCAGGCCGGCAAGGTCGGCTGAAACGCCGGCGTCAAAATCGCCGAGCAGGGCCAGGATCGCTCCCTGCGAGGTGAACCAGGTCCGGTAGAAGTCGCTCACGTCGTCGCGGCTGATCGAGCCCAACGACTCCGTGGTACCCAGCACCGGACGACCGTAGGGGTGCCCGCCATAAAGACCGCGAGCGAAGAACTTTCGCACCAGCGACCGGTCGTTGTTGCGCTGTTCGACCAGGTCGGCCTGAATCTCCTCGATGAGCCGCTGCAACTCCTCGGCCTGGAAAGACGGCTGAGCGAGCGCTTCAGTGAGCAGTGCCGCGAGCGCGGGCCAGTTTTTCGAGAGCACGGATCCCGACAGGGTGATGTTGTCGGCGCTGACACCAGCACTGACCGAGGCACCCAGGCCTTCGAGGCTGCGCTCAAAGACATCGCGGCTCCTCTCGGTGGTGCCACGCAGTAGCAACTCCGAGGTGACGTTCGCCAGGCCGGCTTTCTGCTCCGGCTCCACCCCGGAACCAAAGGGCAGGACCATGCGGAACCAGACGATGGGCAGGGTTGGGTCGTAGGCCAGCATGTGGGTCGAGCCCATGCTCTCTCGCTCGCTCAGCGTCCCCGGCTGCTGTGCAGGGACGCCCTCGGGGGGACGACCAGCAATCTGCGGCAATTCCGCCAGCTCACCCGCTCCCGAACTGGGAAGGTCTGCGGCCTCGAAGCCCAGCCGTTCGGTGCCCTTGGGTCGACCCACCACCAGGGACGACCGGGCATCTACGAACCACGACCGGGCCACCTGCTGGACATCCTCGGCGCTGACGTGGCGAATGGCCTCGATGCGCGCGAGGCCAGCTTCCCAGCTACCCGCCGCCACCTCGTTGAAACCGAGGAAGCCGGCACGGCCCGAATTGCTAAGCAGTCCACTGTGAAGAGCGACCAGCAGCTGGTTGCGAATCCGCTCCAGTTCCTCGCTCGTGACCAGGTTGTCGCGCAGGTCCGCGAGCTCGGCTCGAATGACCGTCACCGCCGCGTCGGCAGCCTTGCCGGGACGCATCGTCGCTGTGAACTCGTACAGAGAATCCTGCTGGAAGGACGGTAGCCAGGCCCCCGCAGAGGACGCCAGACCACTGTCGACAAGGCGCCGCTCGAGGCGCGACGAATTGCCCACGGTAAGGATGCCGTCGAGCACCGCCAGCGCCGCATAATCAGCATGGGTGACCGGCGGCGCCTTGTAACCGAGCTGAAGCATCTCCGTCTGCAGGTCGAGCTCCATGTCGAGACGGCGAGCCTCGCTCTGCTCGGGCTCTTCACCATGAGGCAGACGCTCCACCTGGGACTCTGGAATGTCCTTGTAGCCGCGCTCAATCAGAGCCAGAGCCTCGTCACGATCAAAGTTCCCCACCACCACGATCGTCGCGTTGTTGGGCGCGTACCAGTCCCGGTAGAAGTTCGTACAGTCTTCGACGCTGTAGCTCTCGATGTCCTTCTGCCAACCAATGGTGGGCCAGTGGTAACGCGTCTTTTCGAAGGCGAGGGCCCAGAGGCGTTCGTTCATAGCGCCCTCGGGATCGTTGTCGACCCGGTAGCGACGCTCGTTGATAACGACTTCGCGTTCGGCGTCCAGTTGCTCCTTGTCCACGACCAGGCCGTCCATCCGCGTCGACTCCAGGTCGACGATCAGGCCCAGTTTCTCGGCGGGCAGGCTGACGTGGTAGGCGGTCATGTCCAGCCAGGTCCAGGCATTCAGGTCCGGAGCCCCCGACTCCTCGAGCACCTGGCTGAAGTGGGTGTCGTCGTACTTGTCCGTCCGCTTGAACATCATGTGCTCGAACAGGTGAGCAAGGCCGGTTTTCCCTTCCACTTCGTCCGATGAGCCTACGTTGAAATAGGTGTGATACGAGATGGTCTCGGTACTCGTGTCCGGAACCAGCAGTACTTTGAGGCCGTTGCTGCTGAGCAGCCACCGCTGCACCTCGAGATCACCGAACAAGGGCTTCGTTTCAATGTGCTTGAACATGTCGTGGCTGAGTTGCTCCTGGGCCCCGGTGTGCTGGATGCTTCGATTCTCTCCGTGCGGCCCGGCAACGCAGGACGGCAGGAGGAACGCAGCAATCAGCAGCAATCCGAGGCGAACGGGGGAAAGGTATTGAGGCACCGCAACTCCGGTCAATCAGCAACCCGCTGGTGAACAGGTGCAGTTCGGTTCCCAAGTAGGAGAGCGCACCCACAGCGGGTACGCCCATTCGAGAGGAGCTGTCCGAGGGGCTCGGTTCAGCCCTTGTACTCGCGGCCAAAGAACTCGTAGTTCTTCTTGATGTACTGCTGCCAGTAGGCAGGGACCTCGTCCTCATCGAAGATCGCCTCCACTGGGCACTCCGGCTCACACAAGCCACAGCCGATGCACTCCTCGGGGTCGATGTAGAGCATCTTGTCCTTGGGGTCATCGCCCTTCTGCCAGCCCTCGTCGGGATGGATGCAATCGACCGGACAGACATCAACACAAGCCGTATCGCAAACGCCGACACAGGGCTCTGCAATGATGAAGATCATGAAACTCTCCTGAAGATCCAGTCCCCTTTGCAGCATAGCCGCCGCAACAGGTGGCGTAGTATGTCGTTCAGAGTCAGCCGCCGCAACCGATCGCTCGCGACTGGTTCGCCGTCCTCGCATCGCAGGGCGTACGGGAGCCACCGTTGACCGTCCTTCGCACCGACATCGCCGACCTGCCCCGCCGGCCGGGGGTCTACCTGATGAAGGACGAGGGCGGCGCGGTGCTCTACGTCGGCAAGGCCGTCGACTTGCGCGCGCGGGTGCGGCAGTACTTCAACCGGACGAAGAGCGGTGATGGTCGCTACCACGTAGCCTTCCTGGTGCCCCGAATCCGCGACGTCGACGTGGTGGTCACCGCCACCGAGCGCGAGGCGCTCATTCTCGAAGACACACTCATCAAGAAGCACCAGCCTCGCTACAACGTCCGGCTCAAGGACGACAAGACCTGGCTGTCTCTACGCCTCAACCACGACGACCGCTGGC
>CAZBDA010000004.1:79289-102411 GCA_964490445.1 uncultured Rickettsiales bacterium
GCCGCGGGTGATCCTCGTGCGTCGCTGGAAAGACGACGGCGCCCGCTACTTCGGCCCCTATCTCAACGAACTCGGCGCCCGCAAGATCCAGGGACTGCTGACCCGAACCATCCCCCTGCGCACCTGCTCCGACTCGGTGTTCGCTGCACACAGCAAGCGTCCCTGCATCGAGTACCAGATGGGCCGCTGCAGCGCCCCGTGCACCGGCTACATCAACGCGCAGGACTACGGAGCACTGGTGGACGAGGCGACGCTGCTGCTCGAGGGTCGCACTGACTCCCTGGCCGCACGTTTGACACGACGCATGGACGCAGCTTCCGCAGCGCTTCACTACGAGGAAGCTGCCCGCATCCGAGATTCCCTGCTCCTGGTGCAGCGTCTCGCCGCGAAGAAGGGAGTGCAGGCTCAAACTCTGGGCGATAAGGACGTGTTCGGGCTGCACCGAGAGGGCGAACTGGCCGCAGTTGCAATCCTACCGATACGCGAGGGGCGCATGCACGAAGTGCGGGCCTTCTCGTTCCGGGCCGTAGCCGAGGAGGATGGCCCCCTGATCGGCCGCGTCATCGCGCAGCTATACAACAAGAGCCTCCCACCTCCGCCAGAAATCCTGGTCCCCCATACCCTCGACGACGCTGCCATCCGAGCTGAGTTGTTGACCGAGTTGGTAGGCCGCAAGGTCAGGATCCACAGGCCAAGACGAGGCAAGAACGTCGGCCTCCTCGAAGTCGCCGCCAACAACGCTACTGTTCGATTCAAGGCAGTGCACTCCAAGCTGGAGCGTGCGGAGCAGTCCCTGCTGGCCTTGAAGAAGGCCTTGCGGATGAGCTCTTTGCCCCGCCACATCGAGTGCTACGACAACTCGAATATCAGCGGCACTAACCCCATTGGAGCGCTCGTCACCTTTCGCAACGGTCGCCCCTGGAAAACTGGCTACCGCATCTTCCGCATTCGCGCGGTGGAGGGGCCGGACGATTACGCGAGCATGCGGGAAGTGCTGGGCAGGCGCCTGCAACACGCCCTCGCCGGGGACAAGGGTTGGGAGCTACCGGACCTCGTGCTCATTGACGGCGGACGGGGCCAGTTGGCAATGGTCACCGCAGTCTGCGAGGAACTGGGGATTCGGGTTCAATCCTCGGATCCTGCGACAGCAGCGGCCGGCGAGGCCGGCGAGGGCGAGGAGGTCGATGGCCGACCGGCTCTGCGCGTGATCTCCATCGCCAAGCCTCGTGATGGCGAGGAGACCGATAAAATCTACGAGCCTGGCCGAGCCAATCAGCTCGCCCTGCGGGCCCGCAATCCGGGCCTGCAGCTCCTACAGCAACTGCGCGACGAGGCGCATCGCTTCTCCCTGGGCCATCACCGCAAGCAGCGCAAGAAGCGCACACTGACCTCTGAACTCGACTCCATTCCCGGCGTGGGGCCGGTACTGCGTACTCGACTCCTGCAGCACTTCGGCAGCACCCGAAAGCTGCGCGTGGCGCCGCCGTCCGAGATCGCCGCGGTGCCCGGAGTGGGCGCCAAGCTCAGCCGCACCATCGCCACTGCGATGCGGCCCGAGGAGTGATTCAGATGGGCAGCGGCGGAACCGAGCACTGTAGAGCGCGCCAACAGACACCAGACCGTCTATTCTTGGCGCTTCCTGCCGGGCAGATGGGGTGCCCATTTCTCAAGGTTGCAGATGTCTGAGTCAGACAAGCCCGCCGCTCCGGCCGCCAGCGCATCCGCCAACCGGGCGAAAAGGCGCAAGCGAAGCGAACCTGTGCCCTTCGGCCCCTACCGGTTGTTGAACCTCCTCGGCCAGGGCGGCATGGGGCGGGTCTACCGCGCCGTGCGCTACGGGCCCCAGGGTGGCGAGGAGGAGCTCGCGCTGAAGATCCTCGACCGCCGTGCGACCTCCACCAGCAGCCAGGTGCGCGCGCTGGTCGACGAAGTGCGACTCGGCCAACTGCTGCGCCACCCCAACATCGTCCGTACCGACGAGTTACGCAAAGTCGGCGACAGCTACTGCATCGCAATGGAGTATGTCGAAGGCTGGCCCCTCGACCGAATGATCGAGCTGCACCAGAAACAGAGCCAACCCATCCCCCTGGTCACCGCCCTCAGCCTCATGTTGTCCATCGCTGAAGGTCTCACCTATGCGCACGACCTTCGCGATGAAAAGGGCAAAGACCTCGGACTGGTGCACCGCGACCTCAAACCCGGCAACGTGATGGTCAGTCGCTCGGGCTCTGTAAAGCTCATGGACTTCGGCACGGCGAAGTCGGCGGCCAACCTGTACCAGACCGAGGACGGCGAGACCCGCGGAACGCCGCTGTACATGTCTCCCGAGCAGGTGATGGGGCACGATCTCGACCAGCGCTCCGACATCTTCAGCATGGGCTCGATTCTCTATGAGCTGATCATGCTCGAGCCCTGCTTCAAGGGTACGAACCTGGTGATGGTCATGCGCAACGTGGCCGACGCTGACCTCGACGAGCAGCGCGAGGACATCTCCAATGCCGCCGCCGCACTGGAACCCATCTTCAGCCGCTGCATGCAACTGGAGCCCGAAAATCGTTACCAGAGCATCACTGAACTCGCCCAGGAGCTTCACGACCTGCGCGACAGCCGGCCACCGGGCCCCTCGATCCAGGAGTGGCTGGACAGCCTGAGTGGACGCACACCGGACATCGCCACAGGTGACTTCGGTTCGGTGGCAGTCCCCGGCACCACCGGTGACCTCCCCAGCGGCAACATCCAATCCCTCGACACCAACGAGCTGCGAGTTGCCCGCGAAATGGCTGGAGACTCCTCAGAGAGCGACCCGAGCCTACAGCGCACACTGAACCCCGAGTACGCGCGAACCCAGTTGCTGGGCGAAGCGACAGCGATAGGCAGCAAAAGCGGCGTTAGTCCGGTAGCGCCTGAGACGGCCGATGTTCTCAAGACCGACGAAATCGAGCCGCTGGAGGACCACGACGAAATCGAGCCGCTGGATGACCACGACAAAGCGGCGCCGGCAATCGAACACGAGCCCCCTCGTTTCTCTCCTCCAACGGAGCCAGAAGCAGCACCGGCCCCACCGGTAGCTGCTCCTGCTCCTACCCAGGCACAGGAGTCCAGGCGAACCCCACTACTCAAAACCAGGCAACGTGGCACCGGCAGGTTCTGGCTGCGGCAACTGTTCCGGCTGGTCGTTGTGCTGGCAGTCGGCCTGGCCTTCGTGCCGATGCTACCGAAAGATCTGCAGGAGCGACTGAAGGCAAGCGCAAGCGCCATCTTCGAGCCACTGAGCCAGGTAGGCGACTCGCGCTCGAAGGGTCCGCAGGATGGCACCGACGGGTGGGAGCACAGCCGTTTTCTCGACGAAGTCGTTCACCTCGACGCCGGAGAGTTGCTCCTCGGCGCGGCCGGCAACGCGGCGGCAGCCCCCAGCCCTGGCCCGATTGCCATCCCTCCGTTCGACATCATGGCCTACGAAGTCAGCGTCGGAGACTTCCAGAGTTGGTGCCGTGGCAAAGCCAGTGGCGAAGCCTGCCAGGACTGGGCTGGACCCGAAAAGTGGCAGGAGAGCGGCCATCCGGTGGTAGGGGTCACCTGGAACGAGGCTCGCACCTTCTGCGAGAGCTGGGGGGGCCGACTGCCCACTGAGAGCGAGTGGGAGATGGCGGCCCGGGGCAGCGAGGGCAGGAACTACCCCTGGGGAGCGGACTGGAGCAAGGGCCGGGCAAACTACTGCGACCTGGGTTGCCAGTCGACCTACCTGCCAAGCACCTACGAAGACGACGGCGTCGCAAAGACAGGCGCCTTGGGTAGCTTTCCAAACGGAGCCACCAAGAGTGGTATCTACAACCTCGCCGGCAACGTCAGTGAGTGGACTCTGGACTGCTGGTCAGAGGGCCACGGAGACCGCAGCAACTGGCACAGTTCGTCGGAGAAATGCCACCTGCGGGTCAAGCGTGGCGGCTCGTGGAAGGGGCCCTTTGCCATGCTCACAGGCTGGTATCGCAGTTCGGGCCGCCTGGACTCCCGCTCTGCGCAGGTTGGCTTTCGCTGTGTCCGGGGCCGAACGCCATTCGCAGAGCCTGGTTGACGAACCGACTGCCCGCCGTCCTGCTCAGGGAACTGGCACGCTGCTCGAACTGACTGTCACCAGGAAAACCAGGTCCCATTCCGCCAGGACCACCGATCCGTCGCCATACAGGGTGGTCGGCACGATGAACGCCGTGTCGCTGAACATGGTGGCCAGGGTCATTGGCGACGGTTCCAGCGTGATGGTGAAGTCGACGGTATTGAGGGCGGGAACGTCGAAGTAGGCCACCGGGTCGACGTTGGCGACTGCACCGGTCGGATCCTCGGCCACCATCGTCAGGTCATAGGTGACATTTGCAGTGAACTCTTCGATCCCGGCCACCACCTGGTCGACGATGCCGTAGGTCTGAGAGTTGTAGACCATCAACTCGTTCATGGACTGAGCTCCGTCCGAGTTCAGGTCCAGCCACGAGTCGGTGAACTGGGCCACCTGCTGCATCGCAGAGACGGCATCAGCAGTGCCAGCAGCGACACCAATCGCCTTGGCATCGATGGCGTCGAGCGCGGCCTGCAACATCGGCGGGACCGCATCGGTGTGGCAACCCGACGGTGGCAGGCTGCCCTTGGGGCCTTCACCATAGGGCGGCATCGCGTTGCGAACCGTTGCGTCGGTAGCGTAGACCAGGATGGGAACTGCCCCCTGGCGGAAGCCGTTGCCGCCGCGGGTACCCGTGCCCTGCACGGTGCCCGAGGCGGTGCCCGGCGCGCTACCACCGAAGGGATCCGTGGCGGACGAGACAAAGGGTAGGACGTCGGTGGCCGCATCGAAGTTGCCGTCACAGTTCTGGTCGTAGCCGACTCCGCTGGCTGCCTGGTACAGGGCCTCGACGGTGGACTCGGACCAGTCGTCACCACCGTCGGCGGTGAGGCTGGCGAGAGCCTGTTGCGCCAGGCTCAGGTCGTCGGTTTGCTGCTGGCGGGGGTGGAAGGGCCTGTCTGCACCCGAGCCCATCTCGCCGTAGTTGTAGTCATCGAAAGACGCGACGCCAAACGTCAGGTCGGGAATCAGTGCGTTGACCTGAGTAACCACGTCCTGGAAGTTGCCGCTGACATCATCGAGGGTACCCGTCATGGAGCAGGTCTCGTCGAGGATGAACATCACGTCGCCCCGCTGGATCTGAGTCTCGTAGGTCACCACGATTTCCGAGACCTCGTGGCCGTACACCTGGATGCTCTCACCGTCGCAAACGCTGTCGGCCCGCCGGGGATCGCTACCGCACAACTCCTCCTGCAGGTCCGTCCAGCCATCACCGTCGGTGTCGGGCGAGGTGGGATCGGTGCCATCCTCATCACCGTCGAGCACGCCGTCGTTATCAGAGTCGGGATCAGCCCAGTCACTGACGCCGTCGCCATCGGAGTCGCCGGACGACTCGTCGTCGTTGTTTATGCCGTCGCCATCGAAGTCGTTGTCGATGTTGTCACCGATGCCATCACCGTCACTGTCGAGGTCGAGGTAGTTGGGAATGCCGTCGCCATCGATGTCGTCCCAGCCCTCGTTGCCGTCAAGGACACCATCACCGTCGCTGTCGAGGTCGAGGAAATCGGGGGTGCCGTCGCCGTCGCTGTCACCGGATCCCTCGACTGAATCGGGGATGCCGTCGCCATCGCTGTCGGTGTCGTGAGAGTTGCCGACGCCGTCGCCATCAGGATCAGCATCCCCCTCGACCGAATCGGGGATGCCGTCGCCGTCGCTGTCATCGCTCCCGCCGCTGCCGTCGGAGCCGAACAGGTCGTCGCTCTGGGCATCCTCTTCCATGATGCCCCCGAGGGAGTCATAGCAGCCCGCCAGGGAGAGCATGGTCGCCAGGATCACAAGAAGACGTCGACTCATGCTGGCCCTCCAGGCTCACGGTGGAGGCAATAGTTTGCGAACCAGATGTTGCGGAACTGTGACTTCTTGATATTTTCTTGAAAAGCTCCTGACTTTTTCCTGACAACTAGCCGGGGAGCGCAGGCTGGAGCGCGAACTGCTGTCAGGCAAGCCCCTGCTCAGCGCGGATGCAGTTCAGCGCAGAGCCTGCCTTGAACCACTCGATCTGCTCATCGTTGAGCGTATGAGCAACGGCAAAGCTGTCGACGCTGCCGTCGCTGTGGCTCAGCTCGACGGTCACCTGGGAGCCAGGCTGCAGTGCGGTCAGACCGCGAAGGGCGACCCGATCGTCTTCCTGCACCCTGTCGTAGTCGGCAGGATCGACAAAGGTAAACGCCAGCACACCCTGCTTTTTCAGGTTGGTCTCGTGGATGCGCGCGAAGGAGCGGACAATGACCGCCCTGGCGCCGAGGTGGCGCGGCTCCATCGCCGCGTGCTCTCGGCTGCTTCCCTCACCGTAGTTCTCATCGCCAAACACCACCCAGCCCCGGCCGTTCGCCTTGTAATTGCGAGCCACGGCAGGGAAGGACTTGGTCTGGCCGTCAAGTTGGTCCTTGCCCTCCCCGGCATTGCCACCCGTATCGTAGGTAAACGCATTGATGGCGCCGATGAACATGTTGTCGGAGATGTTGTCCAGGTGGCCGCGGAAACGAAGCCAGGGACCGGCCTGGCTGATGTGGTCGGTGGTGCACTTACCATGGGCCTTCAGCAGGACGAACAGGTCCTCGTAGTCGGCGCCGGCCCAACCCTCGAACGGTGTCAGCAGCTGCAGCCGCTTGCTGTCCGGTAAGACCGCAATGTGCAGAGCTGAGGCGTCCTCGGCAGGAGCGACATAGCCATCGAAGCGGGTCTCGAAGCCGATTTCCGGCAACTCGCTGCCCTGCGGCGGGTCGAGCTTGATACCGTCGATCGTGTCCCGCGACGGATCGAAGTCCAGTCGTCCCGACAGCGCGATGGCCGTGACGATCTCCGGCGACCCGATGAAGGCCAGAGTGTCGGCGCTGCCGTCATTGCGCTTACGGAAGTTGCGGTTGAACGAAGTGACGATGGAGTTGCTCTTGCCGGCCTGCAGGTCATCACGTTTCCACTGGCCGATGCAGGGGCCACAGGCATTGGCAAGCACAGTCGCGCCCACCGCCTCGAGGTCCTGCATCTGCCCATCCCGCTGGATGGTCGCCTGTACCGTATCCGAGCCCGGCGTGACCCAGAATGGAATCTTCGCCTTCAGACCCTGGGCAGCAGCCTGGCGGGCAATGTGGGCGGCACGGCTCATGTCTTCGTAAGACGAGTTGGTGCAGGAACCGATCAGGGCATTGGTGACATGGATCGGGTAGCCCTTCTCAGCCGCCTCTTCCGAGAGCGCCGAGACCGGACGGGCGAGATCGGGAGTGTGGGGGCCGACCAGGTGCGGCTCGAGGGTATCCAGATCGATGTCGATGAGACGATCGAAGTAGCGCTCTGGCTGCTCCTCGACCTCAGGGTCTGCCGCCAACAACGACGCATGGGCCTCCGCCAGGGCAGCCACTTCGGCGCGGTCGGTGGCACGCAGATAATCGGCCATCTTGACGTCAAAGGGGAACAGAGAAGTGGTTGCGCCGTGCTCGGCGCCCATGTTGCAGATGGTGCCCTTGCCGGTGCAGGACAGGCTGCGTGCACCCGGACCAAAGTATTCTACGATCGCGTTGGTACCGCCCTTGACGGTGAGGATCTCGCAGACCTTCAGGATGACGTCTTTGCTGCTGGTCCAGCCACTCAAAGTGCCCGTCAGCCGCACACCGATCAGCCTGGGCGCTTTCACTTCCCAGGGCATACCCGCCATCACGTCGACGGCATCGGCGCCGCCCACGCCCACGGCGATCATTCCGAGCCCACCCGCATTCACGGTATGCGAGTCGGTGCCGATCATCATGCCGCCGGGGAAGGCGTAATTCTCCAGCACCACCTGGTGGATGATCCCCGAGCCCGGCTTCCAGAATCCGACCCCGTAGCGAGCCGAGACTGAAGCCAGGAAGTCATAGACCTCCTGGTTGCCGTCCAGCGCCTGCAGCAGGTCACTTCCGGCTCCAACTCGCGCCTGGATCAGGTGATCACAGTGCACCGTACTGGGCACCGCCACCTTGTCCTTGCCGGCCATCATGAACTGCAGCAGCGCCATCTGGGCGGTAGCGTCCTGCATGGCCACACGGTCGGGTCGCAGCATCAGGAAATCGACCCCACGCTGCCAGCCGACATCGGCGGGGTCATCGAGGTGGGAGATGAGGATCTTCTCGCTCAGAGTGAGCGGGCGGCCAAGGGCGCGGCCACCGGCCTCCAGCTTTTCACTGAGGTTGGCATAGACAGCCTTGATGACATCGATGTCCTGCATCAGTTGCTCCAGGAAGGTTCGGGCGGTGCCTTCGAGGCACACAGACGCTGCTTGTATAGGAGAAATGGGGCGCCGCGGCCCCGCCCCCCCCCGCCGCGCCCCCGCGACGCCACCCCGGCCCACCCCCCCGCGCCGGGGGGCGCCCGCGGGGGGGGCCCGTCGACCTCGCTACTCCTCGAGGCCCAACAGAGCGTCGATATGGAAGGCGCAGCGAGTCGCGATCGCCATGATCGACAACTGCGGATTGACCCCCAGGCTGGTCGGAAACACTGAGCCATCAGCCACGTACAGGCCCTGCTTTCCGCGCACTTTCAGGTCGCAGTCGAGCGGAAAGGTCTCGGCAGAGGGACCAAAGCCACAGGTGCCGAGCGGGTGGAAGGCGGCCACTTCCAGGTCGATGGCCTTGATGTTCGCGGCATCGATGCACGCATCCACGTCCGCCTCGGCGTCGAGCACGGGGAGCTTCCAGGTCGGCAGGTAGAGAGTCTTCGCGCCGGCGGCGATAAACAACTGGCACAGCTTCTTGAGTCCGCTCATCACGCGCTCGTGGTCGAGCCGGCTGAGGTCGTAGCGCAGGAAGGGGCGACCGCCCAGGCCACGGTGCACGCTACCCGAAGGCTCGTCGCTGACCAGGAAGCCGAACATGGCCAACTCGTGGGAACGTTCCATGAGCGCCTTGTGCTCGTCCGGCCGACCGGGAAGGGCAACTGAGTTCAGGTCGGGCGGCACGTGCGCACCCTCCATCATGATCCCCTCCTCGTGGAACTCGTCGATGTAGTAGGACTGCGGCACGCCGGGCCCATCGAGGAAGTTACTGCCCGGGAACAGGCCGCTGATCTTGACCGCCGGGTGCAGCGTCAGTCGACGGCCCAGGTTGCGGTGGCGAACGCCCGATGCGCGCAGCAGCAGCGGCGTGTAGAAGGTGCCGGCAGACACCACCACCTTGCGGGCCTTGACGACCAGGCGACGACGCAGGCCCTGCTCGTCGACCACGCTCGCCACCACACCCGTAGCGACCTCGCCCTTGAAGGTCACCCGATCGACCCGCGCGCCGCTGATCACCCGCGCACCGGCCTCGACAGCCTGGGGCAGGTAGGTCAGGTGCATGGCCTGCTTGGCTTCGGTGGGGCAGCCAAACACGCAGCGGTTGCTGCCCTCGCAGCCGCGGTAGTTCCGGGTCAGGTAACCACCGCTCCACCCCAGCGCCTCAGCGCCGCGCCGGGCGACATCGTTGTTGGCGCCGAGGATGTCGGGAGTCACTTCCTGAACCGAGATCACCTCCTCGACCCGCTCGTACAAGGGCGCAAGAGAGTCGACACCCAGGTCGTCGGGCATGTCGTACAGCTGCCTCCAACGAGCATGGACGAACTCGGGGATCCGGACACAGGTACCGGAGTTGATCACGGTGCTGCCGCCGACCAACTTGCCAACGGGAACCATCACGACGGGCTTCCCCACCGTAGCCACCACGCCGGCGTCCCGGTACAGCTCAGTCAATGCCTCAAAAGCCAGCGGCGGATAGCTGCTGGTCGGCCGGTAGCCGCCCTCCTCGAGGACAATGACCGAGCGACCTCTCTGGGCAAGCTCGCGCGCTACAGGTGCGCCACCGGCGCCGCTGCCCACAACCACCACGTCCACCTCGAGGACCTCGCCCGACCCCGCCACGGCCGCGCCCTGCTCGACAGGAAAGGTGAACGACCGCTTCGCTAGCCGCTTGTGGGTCAGGTCACCGAGACGCTCACGCAGGCCCGCATCTGCATAGAACACCGGGACCGTGATCAGCAGACCGACCTTGGCGATGATGCGGCCCAAGATCCCGTAACTGTCGAACAGCTTGTCGACGAAACGACGGCGGTCGTCGGCACTCAGCGAGGGGAAGGACTTCGCCTTGAAAAACAGCAGGAAGGGAAGGCAGTAGACGAAGCGCAGGAACAGGTGCAGAAGAACGCGCTCTACGGAAGGAAGACGCCCGAAGAACCATTCGAAGCGAGCAGCGAAGCCCACGTCATCGGGCGTCTCGGGACGCTCCGAGGTCGGCGGAGCAAACGAGGACGCGAGGGCGCTCGCGACAGCAAGTTCCCCAGTCGACAGCTTGCCAGCCATGGTGTCACTCGAAGACGGCAGCTCAGGCCATCTTGTAGTTTGGACCACCGCCACCCTCGGGTGGCACCCAGGTGATGATCTGGTAGGGGTCCTTGATGTCGCAGGTCTTGCAGTGGACGCAGTTGCTGAAATTCACCTGCAGCTTGCGGCCGCCACGTTCCTCGTCCTCCACCATCTCGTACACCTGAGCCGGGCAGAAGCGCGTACACGGATTACCAAACTCTTCGGCACAACGCTCCCGGCAGACTTCGGGGTCGGCGACCAGCAGGTGGCTGGGCTGGTCCTCGTCGTGGCCGGTAGCGCTGAGATACAGGGCATCGAGCTTGGGCTTGAAGCTCGGGATGTCGACCTTCGGCTGCTCGGTCAACTCGGTACCGCCATCGGTTGCGACAGCAACGGGCTGCAGGGCACCGTGGTCGGTGTGCCCATCGCGCCGTCCCACCGAACCAAACAACATGGCCGGCCCGGTACGCATCATGCCCACGTACAGGCCCTTGTCGAAGCTCTGGTGGAAGTTGCGGCAGGCCCACATCTCCGTCTTGATAAAGGAGTTTTCGATGCGCCCCTGGTAGGCCGAGAGGCGCTCGGCAGAGGCATCCCCCGCAGCCAACGCCTCACAGGCTGTCTCGGCCGCCAGCATGCCGCTCTTCATGGCCAGGTGCATCCCTTTGAGCGCGGCGATGTTCATGATCTGCGCGGACTCACCGATGAACATGCCGCCGTCAAAGTAAGGCTGCTGCATCGAGTACCAGCCGCCAGCGCTGAGCGCCTTGCCGCCGTACTCCTCGACCACGCCACCCTCGAGCAGCTTCGCCACCCGCGGGTGACTCTTGAACTGCTGCAGCATGTACTGCGGGTCGATGCTCGGATCCTTGTAGTCGAGACTCACCACCAGGCCGACGCTGACATAGTCGTCCTTGAGACCGTAGACCCAGGTGCCGCCATGGGTATCGGTGTCGAAGGGCCAGCCGAGCGTGTGCATCACGTAGCCGGGGAAACCCTTGCCCTCAGGTAGCTTGATCACTTCCTTGACGCCGGTCTCGAACTGCCAGGGATTACGCCCCTCGTCGAGGCCGAGCTTGCGGGTAACCAGGCGGCTGCAATGGCCGAGAACACCCTCGCCGAAGATGGTGATCTTCGACTTGAGCAGGATCCCCGGCTCGAAGTTGGCCTTGCGATTTCCGTGGTGATCAATGCCCTTGTCGCCGGTCTGCACGCCGACCACCCGGTCGCCGTCCCAGAGCACATCGACCGCCGGGAAACCGGGGAAGATCATCACTCCCATGGCCTCGGCTTTCTGTGCCATCCAGCGCGCCATGCGCGACGCCGAGACGATGACGTTGCCCTTGTTGTGCATGGGCGGCGGAATGACCGGCAGGTTGATGGCCATCTTCTCGGTAAAAAAGGCGACGTCTTCGCTGGTGACCTCGGCCTCGATGGGGGCTTCGTCGCGCCAGTCAGGCAGGAGCTCGTCGAGCGCCTTGGGGTTGAGCACCGCACCAGACAGGATGTGCGCCCCGACCTCGGAGCCCTTCTCGACGATCGCGATGGACGGCTCGTTGATGGGCTCGCCCTCGCCGTTTTCGTTGTGCGCCTGGATGCACTGCATCAGGCGGATGGCGCCGGCCAGGCTGGCCGCTCCGGCACCTACGAACAGCACGTCGACCTCCATGCTCTCGCGCTGAATCTCGGGCTCCGGCTCAGGTTCAGCAGCGACGATTTCCTCGCCTGCCTGCTCGCCGACAGCGCTCTCGACAGGAGCCCCCTCCTCGGGCACTTCCGCGGGGGCGCCGCTCATCTCGCTGTTGTCCTCATCCATCATCTCGCCTCCCAGGAACAACCACTAGCGCTTGACTCGGATCACGCCGGTTCGCTTAGGAGAGCCGATCTTCACGCCCTCATAGAGCAGCCCGAAGTAGCCGTTGGTCCACACGTTGAAGTTGCCTTCCGGCAAGACCGCGGCCGGGATCGTGATCTGGGCAGCACTGCTCTTGTTCTTCTTCATCTTTTTCTTCAGCCTGTCCTGCTGCTCCGCCAGCTCACTGTCTTCGGCGGCGGCGGCGGCAGGGTCACCGCCCACGCTCAGGATCACACCATCGTACTCACTACCCCAGACAAAGCCTTTTGCAGTCTCTACCTTGTATTTGCCTAGAGCCTTTTCGACGTTCTTCTTGCCACGCTCCTCCAGGGTGAGGAGCGGCTTGGCTTGCCAATCTGCCGAGTCATCGTCATCGCCCGCAGAGTCGTCGTCATCATCGCCGCTGTCCGAATCTTCCTTGTCGTCCTTGTCCTTGTCCTCATCCTCTACGACGTAGGCCTCCCAGCTGCCATCGGGCAGGACCAGGACTCGCACGAGGTCGACACCGCGGCTTCCCGCCGGCGTCAGATTGACCAGGCAGATCCATTGCTTGCACTGGCTCAGGTCGCCTTCGACGGACAGGACCAGGTCATGCCCGGTCTCCAGCGTGACGGTCTTTTTCACGCGCGCCTTGCCGTCAACCACGGCAGGCAAAAGGAGGAGTGCGCTCGCGGCAAGCGCAGAAACCACGGTGGTCAGAAAGGACTTCACGGCAGACTCCAACGATGGGAACTCCCTGGGGCGAGAGCGCAGGAAACCTACTCCACTGCAGGACCCTCGGCAAGCACTGCGAATGCTCCGGGCTGGATCAACGGGCACTCTTTGGTGTAAATGCCGGCAACCCTCTCCGCGGCACCGGCTACCGGGCCGCTCACTGGAGCCCAGTCATGGCGGAATTCGTATACACCCTCAAGGGACTACGCAAGGTCACCTCCCGCGGCAAGGAGATCCTGGCCGAAACGTGGTTGTCCTTCCTACCGGGGGCAAAGATCGGTGTCCTCGGTCACAACGGCTCCGGCAAGACCACGCTGATGCGCATTCTCGCGGGCGTCGACACCGACTACCTCGGAGAGGTCATCCCTGCCAAGAACCTCAAGATAGGCTACCTCCCACAAGAGCCCGTGCTCGATCCGAACAAGAACGTGCGCGAGAACATCGAAGACGGCGTCGCCGAGATCCGCGGCCTGCTGGAAGCCTTCGAGGCATGCTCCATGCGCTTCGCCGAGCCCCTCGACGACGACGAGATGAACAAGCTGCTCGCTGAGCAGGCCCAACTACAGGACAGCATCGAGGCCGTCGACGGCTGGGAACTGGACCGCCACGTCGAGACCGCAATGGATGCCCTGCGGGTACCGGACGGAGACGCCGACGTCAGCATTCTGAGCGGCGGCGAGCAACGGCGGGTGGCCCTTTGCCGACTGGTGCTGGAGCGCCCCGACATGCTGCTGTTGGACGAACCGACCAACCACCTCGACGCCGAGAGCGTCGCCTGGTTGGAGACCTTCCTCGAGCAGTACCCGGGCACGGTGATCGCCGTGACTCACGACCGCTACTTCCTGGACAACGTCGCAGGCTGGATCCTCGAGCTCGATCGAGGCAAGGCCTATCCCTACGAAGGAAACTACAGCGGCTGGCTGGTACAGAAGGAAGCCCGGCTCGCCCAGGAGAAGCGCGAGGAAGACAGCCGCCGCAAGAGCCTGGCCCGCGAACTGGAGTGGGTGAACTCCAGCCAGAAGGCCCGCCAGAGCAAGGGCAAGGCTCGCCTGAACCGCTACGAGGACCTGCTCGCCGAGGCCGGTTCGGGCCGCATCGAGCGCGGCAGCATCTTCATCCCACCCGGCCCCCGCCTCGGTGAGGTTGTGCTCGAGGTAGGCGGCCTGACAAAGGGCTACGACGACCTGTTGCTGATTGATGGGCTCGAGTTCCTGATGCCGCGCGGCGCCATCGTCGGCGTCATCGGCGCGAACGGAGCCGGCAAGACCACTCTGTTCCGATTGATCACGGGCCAGGAGCAGGCCGACGCGGGCAACTTGCGCCTGGGCGAAACCGTCCAGGTGGCCTACGTCGACCAGGTGCGCGATGCCCTGGATCCAGACAAGACCGTCTGGGAGGAGATCTCGGGCGGCTACGAGCAGGTGCAGTTGGGCAAGCGGCAGGTCAACTCCAGGGCCTATGTGTCCTGGTTCAACTTCAAGGGCGAGGCGCAGCAACAGAAGCTCGGCCAGATGTCTGGTGGCGAGCGCAACCGCGTGCACATGGCCAAGCTGCTGAAATCCGGTGGCAACCTGTTGCTGCTGGACGAACCCACCAACGACCTCGACGTCACCACCCTGCGCGCCCTCGAAGACGCGCTGTTGGACTTCGCCGGCTCGGCCATCGTCATCAGCCACGACCGCTGGTTCCTGGACCGCATCGCCACGCACATCCTCGCCTTCGAAGGCGACAGCACGGCACAGTGGTTCGCCGGCAACTACACCGAGTACGAAGCGGACCGCAAGGCGCGACTCGGCGAGGCCGCAGATCGACCCCGGCGGATCAAGTTCCGACGCCTGGCGGGCTGAGCCCACTACTTGTAACTCCCTGGAATCTCAACAAGTCCTCCATCTCCCAGCAATGGCTGGGTGCTGAAGTGTGCGTGTTGTTGTCGGAGGGGCAGGCACCGAGTTGCCGCCCAATCCGGCCCGAAGACACTACACAGAGGGGACGGAGAACATGGAAAAGCGACTACTCCTGGCAACGAGCGGAGTGATGATGATTGGGCTGCTGCTCGGAGCCCTCGGCTGTGCTCCCTTCGAGGGCCGCAGCAGAAGACACTCAGGGGACAACTTCGACAGCGATGGGGACGACACCCAGGACGAAGGCGGTGACGACCCGGCTAACGACGACGGCACCGGCCAGGACGGAAGCGACGACGACGACACCGGAGACGACAACTCCGACGACGGCGATGGCGACAACCCCGACGACGGCGACAACCCCGACGATGGCGACAACCCCGACGATGGCAACAATCCGCCAACAGTGGCGGACGCCGCAGAGGTGGTGACAGTCGACCTGCCGACTCAACTGAGCTGCGGCGCCACCTACCAGGCCTCGGTGGAAATGCGCAACATCGGCCAGGCGACCTGGACCCGGGCTGCCGGCTTCAAGCTGGGAGCTGTTGACGACGAGGACGCCCTCTACGGCCCCGGTGTGCGCGTCCGGCTGGGTGAAAACGACTCCATCGCCCCCGGCCAGACGCACAGCTTCGAGTTCGAGATGACCGCACCGCTGTCGGCGGACGCCTACCTCACCGACTGGCAGATGGTCCACGAAGGTGTGCAGTGGTTCGGCGAGACCGCGTCCGAGACCGTCTCGGTGGCCTGCAGCACGCAGACCTGGTGCGACCCCCTGACTGACTCGTCGCTGCACAGCGGCTTCGACGACAAGGCGGTCGACGGCGGTAGCTTCTCCCCTGCCGGCTGGCAGAGCACCCACCACGACGCTCAACTGCTACTGCGGCTGAGCACTCCCCTGTCTTCCTCGGGCAGCCTCGAGGTCGATGTCACCAACTTCTCCCCGACCACGCAGTACAGCGGCACCAAGCACCAGATCATCAACATGTACACGTCCAATGACGGATCGCAGGGAGTCTTTGCAACCGACGAGGCCTGGTGGAACATCCGCACGGGAACCAACTACGGCACCGGCTTCAAGTTCCTGGCCGCGCCCAACGGCGGCGACTCCCGCGAGGAGGTGCGACTGGTGGAGAACGCCAGCTGGGACCCGAACGACACCTACACATTCACGGTGAGTTGGGACGCCCATAGCGTCGAGGTGTTTCTGGACGGAAATCAACTGGCGAGTCTCGCCTTTGACGGCAGGGTCCAGCCCCTGCAGCACATTTTCCTCGGCAAGGACAATGTCTACGGTGGGCAGGTCGGCCCCATCTACTCGAACCTCTGCGTGACCAGCGAGCCGTAGCGCTGGTTCCAGGCTAGAAACCTGTGTGCAGCGGATGGTCCGAGACGCTCTGCTCTCCGCCCTGAAAGAAGTTCAGCACCTCGCTGGGCAACGGAAACCAGCGCAGGTGCTCGAAGTCTCGGGACAACTCTGGGGGATCGATGACCAGGTCCGCATAGTGGCTCTGCGCACGCTCGACGATGCGCTCGGCCTCGTCCAGGTACGCGGGCAGGGTCCACTCGGGCGCCGTGCGGTGACTGCTGCAGTACTCGAGCCGGCCGCGGCGATAACTGATGTCGGCTAGCTTCAGTGGCGGTGTCACCGTACCGCTGCGATGCCGCCACTCGCCAGTGCTGGGGCTGAACCGGTAATGCGGCAGCAGCTTCCAGCCGTGCTCGGCGACGAACAGCACGGCATCGAGCAGGAAGCCGAACACCTCTTCGGACAGGAAGTAGTTGAAGTTGACCCGCGCCCAGCCCGGCTTGACGCCCTCGCTGCCACACATCACCTCGCGCTCGAATTCTCTGGACGTGGTGATGTCGATGCCGAGCAGCCGGTGTCCGTAGGGCCCGGCGCAGGAACAACCACCGCGCGCCTGGATCCCGAACAGGTCGTTGAGCAGCGCGACCACGAAGTTGTGGTGCAGGTAGCTCTCCTCGTGGCGGACCATGAACGACACAATCGACAGTCGCCAGGCATCGTGGTTGCCGAGAATGCGGACCTTCGGATTCGCCGCCCAGGCCGCAATCGCCCGCTCGATAAAGGACGCCTCGCGAGACCGAATGGCCTCGTGGCCCACGGCTTCCTTGAGTTGGAACACCAGGCCGGCTCGAATCGACTCGAGAATGGCCGGGGTACCGCCCTCTTCGCGGTGCACCGGATCCTCCAGGTAGCGGTGTTCGACAGAGTTGACATAGCTCACTGTGCCGCCACCGGGCGCGGTCGGCACCTGGTTCGAGAACAAGTGGCGCTTGGCAATCAGCAGACCGGGCGTACCCGGCCCGCCGATGAACTTGTGCGGCGACAGGAACAGCGCGTCCTTGTACGCGAGTTCACCGTCTTCGCCGTCGTCGTGCATGTTCATCTCGATCTCGACGTAGGGTCCTGCAGCCGCAAAATCCCAGAAGCTCAGGGCACCGTGCTTGTGCAGAAGAACCGAGATGTTGCGGGTATCAGAGCCGATGCCCGTCACGTTCGAGGCTGCCGAGAAGCTACCGATCTTCAGTTTGCGGTCGGCGTAGCGATGCAGTTCTTCACGCAGATGGCCCAGGTCGACACGACCGTCTGCGTCCTCGTCAATGGTGACCACGTCGGCGATGGACTCGCGCCAGGGTAGCTCGTTGCTGTGGTGCTCGTAGGGGCCGATGAAGACCACCGGACGCTCGTGTTGCGGGATCTGGCTGGCAAAGCCGTACACCTCGTCGAGGTTGGCGGGAAGGCGCAGGTTGAGGATGTCTACCAGCTTGTTGATGGCGCCCGTAGCACCGGAGCCGGCAAAGATGACGATGTCATCGGGGCCACCAGCGACCGCCTCGTGAATGATCCTGCGCGCGTCTTCGCGGAAGCTGGTGGTCTGTAGGCCGGTCCCCGAGGTCTCGGTGTGGGTGTTGGCGTACAGCGGCATCACTTCCTGGCGCAGGAAGTCCTCGATAAACGCCAGAGATCGGCCTGAAGCTGTGTAGTCGGCGTAGGTGACCCGACGCGGACCGTAGGGACCATCGATCACTCGATCGGAACCGATAACGGAACTGCTTATCCGCTGGATCAACTGCTCGGATGTGGTCCCTGAAAGAGCGTCTCCAGCCACCATCGTCGAACCCTCCGAGAGTCGGCGAACTGTATCACGCAGCCGGCGCGCCCGTACCCCCCGAAAAGCCGCCACGCAACATGGACACGGCCGCCATGCTCATGGTCAACACATCCTCAGGATGATCGACCTGCTTGAGCAGTCGCCAGGCCCGAGTGGGGTGCAGGTAGAACTTGCGATAGGCGCGGTCGATGACGCCTTCCATCTCCTGGTTGGACAGGGTGTAACTGTCGTGAGGCAGGCGCGAAAAGCGGCGATGATCGTCATCCCAGGGCAGATCGAACTCGCCTGCAATCGTGCTGCCCGGGTAGGGCTGGAACATGAAGAAGGCGGCGTAATCAGGACGCATCTCGATGGAGAAGTCGATGGTTTCTTCCATCTCGGCGCGGGTCTCGGTGGGAAAGCCCAGGATAAAGTTGCTCAGCAGGCTGATCCCGGCATCCTGGGCGCGGTGGAAGGCCTCGATCGCCTGCTCCTTCTTGATGCCCTTGCGAATGAGGTCGAGCACCCGCTGGGAGCCCGCCTCGACGCCTGACTCAATCCGGTAGCAGCCGGCCCGGCGCATCTTCGCCAACAGCCGCGGCTCGAGGCGGTCGACCCGCTCGGCGCACAGCCAGGTAAAGCCGAGATCCTGCTCGATCATCTTGTCGAGGAGTTCCTCGGCACGCCGCGGGTGCACCAGGAAGCGGTCATCGTGGAAGCGAAACTCCGTGGTGCCATAGGTGCGGCTGAGGAACTTGAGCTCCTCGATGATGGAGTCGGCCGAACGGAAGCTCATCTTCTGACCGAAGATGGTCCGATCACAGAACGTGCAGTGGTGCGGACAACCGCGGTGGAAGAACACCGAAGTGGACTTCGGACTCTGCCGATAGCCAGGGGCCAGCCGGTACATGTCCAGGGGCAGCAGGTGCCGCGCCGGATAGGGCAACTCGTCGAGGCTCTTGTGGCGCGAGCGCTGCGGATTACAAACCACCTCGCCGTCGCGAAGGAAGGCGATCCCCGGGATGTCGTCGATGTTCGGCCAGGCAGCAAGCACTTCGCCGGTCGAGAACTCGCCCTCACCGATGACCACCACGTCAGCCAGGCCACGCCGCAGGTAGACCTCAGGCCGGGCGGTGGCGTCGTAACCGCCACAAATGAGCACTGCATCACAGCCCATGTCCTGGATCTCGCGCACCATCTGCTGCACGTTCGGCAGACACGGTGCGGTACACGAGAATCCGACAAAAGCCGGGTCGTACTTGTGCACGGCGCGCTGCAGGCGACCATCCATGGGCATGACCGAAAAATCCAGCGCGTGCACCGGGTAGCCCTCGAGTTCGAGCATGGCCGCCACCTGCAACAGTCCAAGGGGCGGCATCGTCGAAGTCGCGATGCGCTCGATGAGACTATCCGGGATGTAGCCGGGTTCGATGAGTAGGACGTCTGGTCTTGTCACGCGCTGTCCATCCACAGGCATCATAGACCGGGCAGGGCCCACCTGCCACGTGGACTGTAGTCGAGCTAGAGTGTGCCACGAGGAGGCTGGCCCCGAGGCAAATCCGGATGTCGAACGCAGTTCTCCCCCAACTGAGTCGAAAGCACCTGCTCCAGGGCCTGTTGGGCATCGCTGTCGCCGGGACATTGCTCTTCCTTTGCATCTTTCGTGCGGAGCCCGCCGCGCTGCTCAAAAGCCTCGGCTCTTTGACCGTCGCTGCGCTCATTCCGGCGCTGCTGTGCGAGGCAGCGGTACAACTGTCGAAAGCCCTCAAGTGGCAGGCAATTCTCAGCCGGGTACAGCCAGTTCGTTACACCAGCGCGCTCGCCGCCGTCGTCATCGGCGCAGCCTCGACGCACCTGGTACCCCTACGCCTGGACGAAGTGCTGCGCTCCGCGGTGCTGGCTCGCCGCGAAGGCCTGGCACCCGGTACGGTGCTCGGCACCGTCGCAATCGATCGCATCCTGGAACTGTTTGTCCTCGGCCTGATCTTCGCCAGCGCAGCACTGTTCATCGACCTGCCGAGTTGGATGACCACCGGTGCCTGGGTCCTGTGGGCAATACTCCTGTTGTCCGTGATCGGGGTCGGGCTCATGCTGCGCGGCGAGGACAACCTCTCCCGGCGTCTCAGCGTGTCCAGTCTTGCCGCAGGCCCATGGCTGGGCCGCGCGGTGCACTCCCTCGGCCGTGGACTACGCTCGATCCCGCGCGGACGGGGACTGCTCATGTTCATCATCGGCACAACGGGCGAGTGGCTGGCTACCATCGTGTTCTACGTCTGGATGCTGCGGGTTTTTACAATCGACGCACACGATGTCGTGCCGCTGATCATGACCATCGGCAACTCGGTCGCCTACATGATCCCCAACGTACCCGGAGCCCTGGGCATGTACGAGGGAGTACAGGCCGGCATTCTCGAGTCCCTGGCTGCCCTTGAACCGGCACCAGCAATGGCAGTCGCCCTGGCGGCTCACGCCGTACTGATGGTTCCGGTAACCATCGCTGGACTGCTGGTGGGAGCCTTCGAGTTCCGCCGCATTCGCCTCAGTCCGACGAAGCCGGACGGAGTGGACTGAGAACTTGACCGGTTCCGCCCTGCGCATGCCAGCCGCCGCCGCCGGAATCGGCTTCCTGGTCGGCCTCGCGGTGTGGTTTCTTGCCTGGACCCTCCTGCTACCCGCAGGCGGCGTGGACGACAGCCTCGCACAGGCACGCGAACTGGGACTCACATCGCTGACGATCCGCGAGGGTTACGACAAGGGCCAGGAGCTCAGAGCCTGGCTGCTGAGCCTTGTCCTGGTACCGGGTGGCCTGTGGCTGGGCTGGAAGCTGGCCACGCGCAGCCGCCCGGGCAACCGTGGCCGACAGGACGGACGAGAGTCCACGGGCGGGACTGCAAGGAGCGCTAGCGAAAGCGCGGGGCGCACACGCCTGGGCAAGCGCATGGCCTGGCTCTTCGTGGCAATTTCGGCGCTGGTCGTCACCCTGCGCCCTGGCGTGCTGCATGGTCCCAACCCATGGGGCGCCTTCGGCCTGCTCGGCGAGGAAGGAGTCTACCTGGGCACGATCCAGGCGCTGCGTAGCGGTCGCCTGCTCTACGCTGATCTGCACTTCCCCTATGGACCGCTGCTGATCCAACCGCTGCAGCTGTGGCTGGCAATCTTCGGCGACACGGTGGTCGCCGCCCGAGGGTACGTGCTGCTGCTGCACGGAGTCGGAGTGCTTGGTATGGCCGTCACAATCCGACTGGCGCTGGGCCGCAGTTTGCTGGCTCACTGGACAGCAGCGGCCGGAGCCGTCGCCCTGGCCTTGCTGGCACCCACCGAGCTACCCAATCTGAACTCCGCCCTCATCCGCCCGGTACTGGCCTTCCTGCCCGTTGGAATGGCACTCGCCGGGATCCGCTGGTGGCGGACTCTGACGTCCGATGCGGGCGCAAAGGTCACACCCTTCCACCTCGCGGGTGTGTTGGTCGCCATCGCAGTGCTGGTGTCCGTCGATGTCGGCGCGGCCGCTGCGGCCGGCACGCTGCTCGCGCTGGTCACGGCCCGGCTGGGACGCTCTCCCTGGCTACAGACCGGGGCGGCGCTGCTGCTCGTCCTCGTCGTTGCACTCGCGCCACTGGCCTTCGCTGGTACCCTCGGGGCCTTCGTGCAGCAATCCGTCGATACCATCCGGCTGGGCAGCCTGGGCTACCAGGCGCTGCCCTACCCCGATCCACTCGGCCTGTTTGCCAACGCCGACGGCCTGCGCGGCAGCTATCCCAGCGACGGACTGGACCTGGCCACTGCAACCTGGAGCATCGTGCCCCCGCTGGTCATCTGGCTGGCCCTGGGTGTGGGTGCGGCGGGCAGCCCGCGCACGGCACCGCGAAGACCGGGTCTGCCGCTGCTGTGCACCGCGCTCACAGCTGCACTGCTGTTCCGGGCTGCCCTGGGTCGCAGCGACCTCTACCACCTGTGGTTCTACGGAGTAGTCCCGGTGCTCCTGTTGCTCTGCCTGCTCAACGCGCGACTGTGGCAGGTACTCTCGGGCCCCGTGCGCTGGGCGGTAGCTGCGCTCAGCGTGGCGCTGGTGGCGGCGCTGCTGTGCTTGCAACCCCTGGACGAAGTCCGTTTCAAGCAGGCCGGGGCAACCGAGACGGAACTCACCCTCAGCCGTACCGGCACGCTGCGGCTGGACTCCGCCACCGCCGCCCACCTCGAAGCCGTCCTGTCGTGGGCCGAACGCATCGACCGGAAAGAGGGGATCTACTTCTACCCGTCCGAAGCGATGCTCTACTTCCTCGCCGACCGGCCGCTGCCTGTCGGCTACCTGTGGGCCTATGATGCGCCCACCCGTCCGATGCAGGAACGACTCATCGCCGAGCTGAACAGCACCCGACCGCGCTGGCTCGTCCACTCACAGTTGACCTTCCCCATCGACTGGATCCCCGAAGCCGAGTTGCTGCCGCAGCTCAGCCTGTACATCCAGTCGAACTACGAGACGGTCGGCATCCTGCCCGGCGCTACACTGATGCGGCGGATCCAGCGGTGAGCGAACAGCAGGCAGAGCGACAGCCCATCGAGCAGGCGGCCAGGGGACAAAAGCGTCGTGCCTGGCCCTCGCCGGACACCCTCGCAGCCCTTGTACTCGCGGCGGCCGTGCTCTGGCACCTGGCACCGATGTACGCGAGCCCAGGAGCAGCACAGGACGTCATCGGAAGCGACAACTACCGCAGCCACGACTGGCTGGAGGTCGCCAAACTCGACTTCTACGCCCGCAAGTCGCTGCTGGAGTGGGGCCAATTGCCCCTCTGGAATCCGTTACTGGCCGGCGGGCAACCCCAGTTCAGCCACCCCAGTGACGGCAGCATGGGGCCACTCATCATCCCGACCCTACTGCTGGGCGAAGTGCTGGGCATGAAGGTCAACATCGTCCTCGTCGCCTTGTTCGGGACGCTGGGTCTGTTCTTCCTGCTACGCCGCTGCCTCAACATCGGCGTGGCCGCCGCCGGCGCCCCCGGGCGCGGGGTGGGGGGGGGCGGGGGGGGGGTGCGGCCCCGGGGGGGGGCGATGGGGGCGTGCCCGGGCGCCGCCGCGGTCGGGGCCGCCAAGGCGGGGCTCGAGTCCCTGCTGCAGTACATGGCG
>CAZBDA010000005.1:0-9784 GCA_964490445.1 uncultured Rickettsiales bacterium
CCCCTTCGTCGAGTTCAACCGTCACGATGTAGTCCGACATCCGCTGGTTCGCCGCATCGTCGAGGCATACGAGCGCGCTGACAGCGCCGCTCGCAAGGGCAACAGGACGTCGTCGAGCACTCCTGCTGAGGCAACCCCTGCGGCCTCGGCAAGCAGCACCAAGGGCGGGGGCGGGTAGGGGATGGCCTCGAGCAAGCGCTCGGCGCGCGGCCCAGGCGCGCGGCCAGGCTTCAGGGACAGGCTGCTGCGGTATGGCGCGAAATTATCGCCCCGCGGCAAGAACCTGGCGCGGCTGCTTATCGCGCTGCTCACTTCCGTTGCCCTCGCGGCGCTAATGGTTGATTGGACGCCCCTGGGAGGGGTTGCCGGGTTGCAGGTCGGTGACATTTCGCCAACGGACATTCGTGCCCGCAACACCATCGAGGTGATCGACCGGGACCTCACCGATGAGAAGCGTCTCGAGGCCGTGGCCCGTACACCGCCAGTGTTCGACTACGACGTGCTGCTCGCTCGACACGAATTGGCGCGAATCGAGAAGGCCTTTGTCGAGGTGCGCGAATTCTTGAAAGCGAACACACCCACACCACCACCCTCCACTGATGCCGAGTCCGCACAAGAGGAAGGATCGATCCGCCCGGAGCCTGCTGCCGAACCGAGGCAGACCATCGATCCAGCCCTGCTCGAGAAGGAACTGAGCAGGTTCGAGCGCACCCTCGCGGTCGACCTCCGAGACACCGACATCGCGACACTGCAGACCCTGCAATTCTCGACGAGCGTCGAACGCGACATCAAGGAACTCGTCCGCGCGGCGATGACGGACTACATAGCCCTCGATGGACAGCACATTCCTGAGCGGGGACCCATTGTCATCATCCGCCTCGAAGGCAGCGACCGGGACGAGTTCCGGCTCGAGGACCCGTCCGAGGTGCGCGCGCTCGACGATGCCAGGCGCTTTATCGCCAATACTGCCAAGGCTGACTTTGTCGACCGGCCTGCCCACATCCTCGAGACCACCAGCTACATCGCTCAGCAGGTGTGCCGCCCGAACATCCGCTTCGAGGCTTCCGAGACCGCGGTGCGCCGCGAGCGCGCCTCGGCAAGCGCACTGCCGGTAAGTCGAACCTACCAGGCAGGTCAGGTGATCTGTCGAGCCGGCGACGAACTCGATGCCTGGACCATGCTGGTTCTCGACCAGATCAACGCCGAGGCTAAAGAGTACAGCCCGCTGCTGCACTTCTCTGCACTGATCGTAGTGCTGATCCTGTTCCTGTCTTTTCTGGGGGTGTTCGCGCAGCGCTTCATCAGCAAGTTTCGACGGCGCACCCCCGAGTTGCTGTCGATGGCAGTCTTGCTGGTCTTCGTAGCCAGTTGCACCGCTCTGCTGAAAGCCGTTGCAGTCGGCCTCTCGGCCCTTCCGACCACGGTGCCATTCTCGGCCTACGGCTACCTGGCGCCGGTCGCCGTCGGCGGAATCATGGTCCGCATGCTCATGAACTCGGAGACCACAGTGGTCTGGTCGGTGGTCGCGGCCTTTGTCTGCGCCATCATCATGGACAGCGGAATCTGGCTCGGCGTCTTCTACATGGTGTCGTCTATCGCGGCGGCGGGCGGAGTGGGGTACAGCTCCGAGCGCGGCGGGCTGATCCGAGCCGGCGGCGTTGCCGCTCTGGTCAACTCAACCATGGTGGTGACCATCAGCGGCGTGCACCACATGGGCTTGCATGGCCATGCCTGGGCAGGAACCGGGGAGGTACGCAACCTCGCCATACACATCGTCTTCGCCTGCGCCGGTGGCATCGTCGCCGGCATCCTCGCCGTAGGAATGGTGCCGCTGTTCGAGAGCTTCGGCTTCCTTACCGAGAGCCGCCTGTTGGAGCTCAGCAACCTGAACCACCCGCTGCTACGGGAGATGATCGTCAAGGCGCCCGGCTCCTACCATCATTCGATGGTGGTCGGCTCCCTCGCCGAGGCGGCCGCAGAAGCGATTCACGCAAATTCGCTACTTGTTCGTGTCGGGGCGTACTTCCACGACCTCGGCAAAATGCTGAAACCCCAGTACTTCATCGAGAATCAGCGCGGCAGCGAGAATCCTCATGACCGACTCACCCCGTCCATGTCTGCACTGGTGATCATCAACCACGTCAAAGAGGGGATTGAACTGGCGCGCAGCTACGCCCTGCCAAGGCGAATCATCGACATGATCCCACAGCACCATGGCACCTCTCGGGTGTCGTTCTTCTACAACAAGGCCGTCGAGCAACGAGACCCCGACAAGGGTGATGTAGACGAGAACGACTATCGCTACCCCGGACCGAAGCCGCAGACCCGGGAAGCGGGCCTGATGATGCTCGCCGATGGAGTCGAGGCGTCGACTCGATCACTCCAGAATCTTACCCCCGGCGCGGTGCGCAACCAGGTAGCGAAGATCGTCAATGGTCGCATCGCTGATGGCCAACTCGATGACTGTCCACTGACACTGAAGGACCTGCACACCGCCTCGGAAACCTTCGTGCAGGTCGTCCTCGGAATCCACCACCAGCGCGTCGAGTACCCCGAACCTCTACCCGCGCAAGGCTCTCGTAGTCGCTCGTCACCGGGTTCAATCACCCTGGAGATTCCACCCCACACTCCGCCGCCCGACGTCGCCGAGGCCGCGACTCGCGAGGTTCAGGACGAGCAGCAGCCGGAAGCCTCGGCGACTGGCGACGACGAGCACTCCTCCAGCGATGGCCCCAAGGGCTGAGCGGCACCACCATGTCTCGGTTAGTCGATGTCACAGGCAGATAGCCCGATCGTCGACGTCGGCTGGAAGGGATCGGGCGATCCGCCCCCCGGAACGATCAAGTGGCTGGAGGCGACAGCAGCACAATTGCTGGCAGCCATGGCCGGTCGTGCTGAGTTGGCCGGACGGGGTGCTCCGCTGGAGCTCTCGGTACTGCTGGTTGACGATTCCAACATTCGTCCCATGAACCTTCGCTGGCGAGGGGTGGACGCAGCAACGGACGTGCTGTCCTTTCCAATGGACGAAGGTTCCTTGCTGGGCGACGTGGTCATCTCGGTGGAGACGGCGGCCAACAGGCTCCGCCCTGGCGACTGGAGCCTCGACGACGAGCTGCTGTTCCTGCTTATCCACGGGCTGCTGCACCTGCTCGGTCATGACCACGAGCAGCCAGGGGAGCGGGCGCTGATGGAACAGGCTGAACAGCAGCTATGGACTGCCCTGGGCCGAACCGGTACCTTGAGGACTCCCAAGTAAGGCGCCCTCTCTGAGAAGCGCCGCGGAGCACGACATGCTGGACGATGTACGAGTCACCCTGGACGAGTTGGCCGATCGAGTCACCCGTCTGCGGGGGCATCTTTGACCTCGATCGTAAAGAAGCAGATCTGCACTCGCTGAGTGACCGCGCCAACGACCCCGAACTCTGGAACCAGCCCGAACTCGCCCGCAAAGTGATGCGGGACAAGGTCCGCATCGAGAAGGTCATCGACACCTGGAAGGATCTCAGGTCTCGTCTCGACGACGCCGAGGTGGCCCTCGAGTTGGCGCAGGAAGGGGACGAGCCGGAGCTGGCCGCCGAGGCCCAGAACGCAGCCGTACAGATCGCCACAGCTCTCGAGGCGCTGGAGCTACGCACCCTGCTGGGCGGACCCGACGACGAGAGTTCGGCAATCCTCGAACTCAACGCCGGCGCCGGCGGCACCGACGCCCAGGACTGGACCGAGATGCTGCTGCGCATGTACACCCGCTGGGCGGAAAAGCAGGAGTTCAAGGTCAGCCTGCTGGACCGCGTCGACGGCGAAGAGGCCGGCATCAAGTCAGCAACCCTCAGCATCGAGGGCGAACATGCATTCGGCTACCTGCGCAGCGAGAGCGGCGTCCATCGCCTCGTGCGGATCAGCCCCTTTGATGCCAACGCCCGGCGCCAGACTGCCTTTGCCGCCGTTGCCATCTACCCGGACGTCGACAGCGAAATTGAGGTCGATGTCCAGGAGAAAGACCTGCGCATCGACACCTACCGGGCCTCGGGCGCCGGTGGCCAGCATGTCAACACCACAGATTCAGCCGTCCGCATCACCCATCTCCCCTCCGGAGTGGTGGTCCAGTGCCAGAACGAGCGTAGCCAGCACAAGAACAAGAGCTCGGCGATGAAGGTGCTCAAAGCACGGCTGTATGACTTCTATTCTGCGCAGGCACAGGCCGAGGCGGAAGCCAAGGCTGCACCCAAGCACAAGATCGAGTGGGGCAGCCAGATCCGGTCCTATGTGCTTGCACCGTATCGGCTGGTCAAGGACCTGCGCACCCAGCACGAGACCGGCAACGTCGACGCCGTCCTCGACGGCGCCTTGCTGCCCTTCATGGAAGCCTGGCTGTCGCAGCAGGCCGACCAGTCCAGCAGGCCACAGTCCTGAGCCCGGCGGCCTCGCGAGCCTCGCTCAGGGCACGCTGACGTCGGGCGGGACCAGCTCGCGGAGCAACTTGGCGAGGGCCTTCTGAAGGCGCTTGTCGCCTGTGATCACGGCGGCGACTTCGTCGCCCCGGTCTGCGCCCTCGCAGCCTCCCCAACCGCCTGGATTCAGACACACGACAACGTCATCCCAGCCGGCTTTTTTCGCCTTGCGCCGGGCGCGAGTAAGCGACACCCAAAGTTCCTTGCCAACGCTCGCCTTGGCGTCTTCGGCAAAGAGGCGAACGCCGCGGGCCTTCTCACGCACCATGTTGGTCTGGTCCTTGTAGCTCTTCGATTCCGGGTCAAGAGCCTGGTAGGCGGCGCGCAGGTCCTTGCGGGCGGCGTCTGCCATTCGATCCACGGCGTCGATCAGTTCGGCCGCCTCGGGGATGGCCGCTGCCACGTTGGCAGGGCTCAGCCAGTTGTCGCTGGCCGGATGCTTGCCCATAGCGACGCTGACGCTCTGCTCGCGGTAGCTCGTCATCGCCGGCCAGGGCGACGAGATCGCGGTCTCGAGGGTGGCTTTCAGTTCCGCGTCCTTGTCCCACAGGGCTGCAATTCGCACCGACACGTCTTCCCCCGGGCAGCCGGACGAAGTCTTCGAAAAGCCGGGCTGCATTGCCTCGAGACCACCGCTGGGTGCGTCACAGGGGCGAGCGTCGACACCCTCTGCCTTGAGAGAGGCGAGGGCTCGAACGAGCGACCCTTCGAATGCGTTCATGAAGACAGTCTCCATCGATCCGATGTGCGCCTGAATGGCCTCGAACTCGGGGCCGAAGACGCCGGACCGTTCGTTGAGACGGGCAGTCCAGAGCTTGTGGTGAGCTGCATCGACAGCGCCCTGGGTCAAGGCGAGGTTCAGGTCGAGTTCAGCGAGCAGCGAGTCGGTTCGGCTGACTTCTCGCTCCAGGGGCAGGTAGCTGTTCTGCAACGACGTGCCCACGGCCCGGAAGGCGCTGGACGCGTTGGTAATGGCCCGCTTGTCGTAGTGCGCTCCTTCCCAGGCACCCTCGGCCGCAGCCAGGCAGGGGACCAGGAGAAACAAGACAAGAAGGAGCGGGGTTCTGCTGTTCATGAGCACTCCGGGAGATTGCAGCGCGGATGCTAGCACGCGCGCGGGGGAATAATTGACCTGCGAGGGGGGTTGCCGTAGGGTCGCGACGCGTCTTCCCGGGCCACTTTCTGGCCGGAGTCTCGGGGGCCCTGCAGGCCCCCTGCTCGTTGCACGCGCGGTACACACTCGGGGAGTGAGGATGGCAAACGTCCTCCTGCAGTTGCTACTCCTTCTCAGCCCCTTTTGGGGACCGTTCGTAGTGCTGTGGGCAGTACAGGCCATCAACGGCACGGTCCTGCGGGTGCTGCTGCTGCTGGCCAGTCCGCTGTGGGGGCCGGTTGCAGTGTTGTGGGCAATGGCGCGCATGTGTGCCGATGGGCTCCTGTTTGTCAGCGAGACGTACCTGGGCAGACCCGTGGAGCCATCGCCAGTGCTGTACTCGCTGCTGGCTCTCGTCTCGCTGGCAGTATTTCCGATCTTCATAACCCTGGAGACCGTGTTCTCCTTCCTCGAGCAGATGGGCAGGTTGCCAGCCCGCCTCGTCCGCTCCCTGCGAGGCGATCTCGCCAAACAGGATCTCGATGCATCGGCACCGTCCAGGGCAATCTGCCTGCTCCTTGGCCCCTTCGTGCTGCTCGCCGCACCACTCTGGCTACCACTGGTATTTACCTACTGGTCTGTCCGCCACCTTGTATACCGCCTCGGGGTCGTGCCGATTGCCGACCGCATGCAGGGTCAGACCGTAGGACAGCGCCGCGGCGGTCGCTTCGAGACCTTCGTGGCGCTGCGCTACATGCGCGGACGCAAGGCGAGCACCGGCGTGTCCATTGTCACCGGCCTGACCATCACCGGCGTCACCCTCGGCGTGTGGGCACTGGTGGTCGTGTTGTCGGTCATGGCCGGCTTCGAGAAGGACCTGCAGGACAAGATCCTCGGTGCCAACTCTCATGTCGTAGTGCTGTCATACGAGAACACCATCGAGAACTGGCCACAGGTCATGGAGCAGGTGCGGGCAGTCGATGGCGTCACGGGAGTCACGCCCTTTGTTTACTCGGAGTACATGCTGCGCTCGTCCCACACGGTGATCGGCGCCATTTTCAAGGGCGTCGACCCCGAGACGGTCGGCGAGGTCACCGACCTGGTCGACAACATCACCCTCGGGCCTCGTGGGCTGATTCGCGACCGGGATGCCGCAACGCAATTGCTACGCACCATGGACGCGGACCCCGAAGCTCTGCAGCGGGCTGCCGAGCAGGAGGAGCCGACCTCCGCACCACAGATCCCGGGCCTGGTGATCGGCCAGGAGATGGCGGCAACCCTGCGCGTCACCGTCGGGGACACCGTGCAGGCGGTCAGCCCGCAGAGCACACCGGGGCCCCTCGGTGGTATGACCGCCCGCGTCGTGCCATTCCGGATCATGGGGATCTTCCACTCGGGAATGTACGAGTACGACAACAAGTTCTCCTACTCCACCCTCGCAGGAGCCGACCGCTTCATGGGCACCGGCGATGCAGCGACGGGGCTCGAGGTGCGCATCGACGACATCTACGAAGCACCGCGGCTGGCCCAGGAAATCAGCAACAAGCTCCACTACCCGTTCTGGACCCGCGACTGGGAGAAGATGAACAAGCCACTGTTCGCAGCGCTCAAGCTGGAGAAGGTCGTCATGGGTGTGATCCTGACCTTCATCATCGCGGTGGCGGCCATGAACATCATCTCGACGCTGATCATGCTGGTCATCGAGAAACGCCGCGAGATCGCCATCATGAAGGCCATGGGCGCGGGCCGACACGACATCATGAAGCTGTTCATGGTGGACGGCCTGCTGGTCGGCTTCATCGGCACCGTGCTGGGCATGATCATGGGTTTACTGACCTGCTTTGCCCTGGCTCGCTGGCAATTCATCAAGCTCGAGAGCGACGTGTACTACGTCGACACCTTGCCTGTGGAGATCTCGCTGTCTCTGTGCGCCGCAGTTGCGGTGATCGCCATCGCCATCTCGTTCCTGGCGACGCTGCTTCCCTCCTGGGAGGGCAGCTCGCTGGATCCCGTGGAGGGCCTCCGCGATGGCTGAGGGCCTCAGTATCGATGCCGATGTCCTGGACAAGGACTACACGCTGGAAGGACGTGTCATCCAGGTATTCAGTGGTGCGTCGTTCCGGGTGAACTCTGGTGAGACCGTGGCCCTGGTGGGAGCATCTGGCAGCGGCAAGAGCACTCTGCTACACCTACTCGGCCTGCTCGATCGACCCACCTCGGGGCGAATCCGATACAACGGCACTGAACTTCTCGCTGAACGCGAAGATGTGATAGAGGACTTCCGCAACCGCAAGGTGGGATTTGTCTTTCAGTTTCACCACCTGCTCCCCGAGTTCACCGCGCAGGAGAACGTCATGATGCCCGCAATCATCGCCGGCCAGCCCATGACTACTGCACGTGATCGTGCCAATGATCTGCTGCAGCGGGTTGGGCTCGGAACTCGCTTGAGGCATGCTCCGGGCGAGCTTTCGGGCGGCGAACAGCAGCGAGTGGCGCTGGCAAGAGCGCTGGTCATGGAACCGACCTTGCTGCTCGCGGACGAGCCCACGGGCAACCTCGACCCGATCACCAGCGCGAAAATCCTCGACATGCTGTTGCTCCTCAATGAAGAAATGGGCACCACCCTGGTGCTGGCAACCCACAACATGGACCTCGCTCGGCGCCTGCCCCGTTGCCTGCACATCCGTGACCGAGAGGTAATCGAAGGGGGGCTGCCAGCATGAGGCTTGCAGCAATCCTGTGCGCGCTGGTACTGGCGGTTTCGACACTGCCGGTCGACTCTGCCCATGCGGTCGAAGAGGGCACCCGGATCACCGGCATCCAGGTAGTCGGCAACGAGAAGGTCGAGAGCGAAGCCATCCTCGACATCACGAGGCTGCAGGAAGGGGACCTGTTCCGCGCCACCGAGGTCGCGCAGGCGATTCGCGACATCTATCGGCTGCACTACTTCAAGCACATCGAGGTCGAGGCGAGAGAAGCAACCGGTGGCGTGGTGCTCGTGATCCGGGTGCTGGAGAAGCCCTCGATCCGCGAGGTCACCATCGTCGGCAACAAGAAGGTCACCACCGAGGACATCAAGGAGGTG
This sequence comes from uncultured Rickettsiales bacterium, assembly GCA_964490445.1. Lineage (GTDB taxonomy): Bacteria > Myxococcota_A > UBA796 > UBA9615 > UBA9615 > UBA6601. The sequence goes on from CAZBDA010000005.1 coordinate 8,627, forward strand.
ATGAACATCAAGGCCTTCTCGATTCTCGACGAGTCCAAGCTGCGCGCGACCTCGCAGCGCATCGAAGAGTTGTACCTGGAGAAGGGCTTCTTCTTAGCCGAGGTTGACACCAAGCTGAGCACGGTGGCCAACAACGAGGTGAAGATCGAGTTCTCGATCCGTGAAAATCGCAAGGTACTGGTCAAGCGCCTCAACCTGGTCGGCAACGAGAACCTCAAAGACGGCTACCTCAAAGGGCGACTACAGACCAAGACGGCCGGCATCTTCCCCGGCCTCGGTCCCGGCGGCACCTACCGCAAAGAGACTGTCGAGACCGACACCGAAATCATCTCCTACCTGTACTCGGCGTTTGGCTACGTCGACGCGAAGGTCTCGGCGCCCGAAGTGCTCCTCTCCCCGGACAAGCGTTGGGTGTTCATCACCATTCACATTGACGAGGGCAAGCAGTACCGAATCGGCACTGTCGAAGTGCGCGGCGACCTGATGCCGGACGCCGGCCTCGACGAAGCGGGTGTCAAAGACATCCTGAAAACGGCGCCCGGCGAGGTCTACAACCGCATGCAGCTGGGCGAAGACGTGCAGCGCGTCGTCGACCGCTTCAGCGATCATGGCTACGCATTTGCAAACGTGGTTCCGCTGCCTCGCCAGGACCGGGAACGTCAGATCATCGACCTGGTCTTCGACATCCAGCGCGGCAACCTGATTCACCTCGAAGACATCATCATCACCGGCAACACCACGACCTGGGACAAGGTGATTCGTCGCCAGGCAGGCCTGGTGGAAGGCGAGTTGTTCCGCGGCAAGGAGGTGCAACGTACCCGGGCACGCCTGCAGCAACTGGGCTACTTCGAGGACATCAAGATCACGACCCCTCGTGGCGACGCTGCCGATACGCTCGACATGGCCATCGACGTCACCGAGAAGCCCACCGGCACCTTCTCCATCGGCGCTGGATTCTCCTCGGTCGAGAGCTTTGTGTTCACTGCGAACATCAGCAAGGCCAACTTCCTGGGGCTCGGCTACACGATGTCGCTGAACGCCAATCTCAGTCTCGGCCGAAACCTCCGCGAGCGCGGCTTCTTCCGCGGTGAGAACAGCCAGCAGCAGCTCTCCTTCAGCATCCAGGACCCCTACTTTCTGGACACGCGTTGGACAGCC
>CAZBDA010000005.1:9794-63850 GCA_964490445.1 uncultured Rickettsiales bacterium
TACTGGGTCAACCGCACCGTGCTGCTCTCGGAGTTCTCGCGGGGCATGAACTTCTCCCTGGGCCACTACATCGGCAAGGACGACGACGCGCGATTCTCGTTGCGCTACAGCCTCGAGACCGTCGGCCTCACTGCGCTTCGGGCGACACAGAAGCAGGCGTATGGGGGGCAGCTCTACCGGTCTGGAACAAAGTCTTCGATCACCGCCAGCCTCAGCCTGGACAAGCGGGACAACCGCATCTCACCGACCAAGGGATTCCTGCTCACGGGATCTGCCGAGTTCGCCGGCGGCGCCCGTGTCAGCGAGGAGAAGGTGGTCAGCCTCCTCGGTGGCGACTTCCGCTTCCTACGCCTGCAGGCCAACGTTCGCGGTTTCTACCCCCTGGGTACACCACTGGTGGTGTTGCGCTGGAACCTGAGTTTTGGCTGGATCAAGAGCCTCGACGGCACACTGGTGCCATACACCGAGCGCTACCGCAGCGGCGGCATCAACTCCGTGCGGGGCTTTGCACCCTTCTCGCTGGGTCCCCAGATTCGCTACCTGGTCAACTCCGACCCGAACCACTCCGCTCGCAGCGTCGCGGTTGGCGGCACGATGAGCCTGGTGAACAACCTGGAGATCGAGTTCCCGATCATTCCGCCCGCGCAGATCCGCGGCGTCGTGTTCTTCGATGCCGGCAACGCCTTTGGGGGCTTGTATGGAGACGAGCCGTTCCGCTTCGAGACCATTCGCATGAGCGCCGGTTTCGGAGTTCGCTGGCGCTCGCCCATGGGGCCGCTGCGATTCGAGTGGGGCTTCCCCATCGACCGCAAGCCCGGCGAGCGTGCCCAGGTCTTCGAGTTCACCATCGGTTCTTTCTTCTGAACCGGTGGCCCTATCCCTGGTCCAAATCTGTCTTCCTGTTAGACTCCGCGCGCCTCTGACCCTCGAAAAAGGAACGTCCACGATGCATCGCAAAATCACTATCCTGATGACGCTGCTGACGCTGCTCGCCGTATCGCCGATTGCACACGCCCAGAACGCCACCAAGCTGGGGGTTGTTGATTTTCAGCGTGCCCTCAACGAAGTGAGCGAGGGCAAGAAGGCCAAGGCGAACCTCGAAAACCGCATGGAGACAGTCAAGGCGGAAGTCGAGAAGCGTCGCAAGGAAATTGAAGAGCTTCAGGAGGGCCTCAAAGCGCAGGAGATGATGTTGTCCGACGAGGCTCGGGCCGAGAAGGAACGTGACTACCAGACCAAGGCCTACGAGTTTCAGCAGTTGGTGGTCACCAGTCACCAGGAAATGGCCCTGCTGCAGGAAGAGTTGACCAGCGGCATCCTCGAGAAGCTCTACAAGGTTGCCCAGGGAGTCGGTGCTGAAGACGGCTACAACATGATCGTCGAGGCGACCGCCGTGGTCTACATCAACGGCGTGATCGACATCACCGACCAGGTGATCGCCCGCTACAACAAAAAGAAGTAGCCCGGCAGGAGGAGCAGCAGTGAACGTCACGACGGTCTCGTCGCTGGCTCGTCTGCTCGGCGCCCGGCCGCCGTCCAGCCCTTGCGCTGGCGAGATCCGCGACCTCGCCAACCCTGCCGATGCCAATGCACAGGATGTCACCGTTCTGTTTGACGAGCAGGCCCTGCGTCGGGTCGACAGCTGTGATGCAGCCGTAGTGGTTTGTGCTGAGGACTGCCCGCTGCCCGAGGAGCTTCGAGGCCGGGCACTCCGAGTACCCGACCCAGGTCAGGCATTCGTGCAGTTGCTGCAGTGGTTCCATCCTCCACACGAACGCAAAGCCGGCCTGCACCCCTCAGCGGTGGTGCACAGCAGTGCCACAATCGGCCAGGACACCCATGTCGGGCCGCTGGTAGTCGTCGAAGAGGACGCTGAGATTGGTGAAGGCTCGGTTCTATCAGCGCACAGCTATGTCGGCCCGGGAGCCAGCCTTGGACGTGGCTGCCGACTCGAACCGGGCGTACGCATCCTGGCGGGCACGGTGCTCGGAGACGGAGTGCAGGTCGATTCTGGTTCAATCATCGGCAGCCGGGGCTTCGGCTACCTGCCCGCCGATGCGGACGGGATCCGCGCCGAGGTCCCACAGGTTGGACGGGTAGTCGTCGGTGATGGCGCGCACATAGGAGCGCTGTGCTGCATTGATCGAGGCACCCTCGGCGACACCGTGATTGGCGCTCACGCGCGCATCGACAATCTCGTCCAGGTCGCTCACAACTGCAGTGTCGGGGCCGGAGCCGTGCTGGTAGCCCAGGTTGGGCTGGCGGGCTCGGTAACGGTAGGCAACGGCGCCCTGCTGGCAGGACAATCAGGCGTGGCCGACCATCGAACAGTCGGTGCTGGCGCTGTCCTCAGTGCCAGGGCAGCAGCCTTCCGTGACGTCCCCGAAGGAGAAGTCTACGGAGGCTTCCCAGCCCGTCCTCATAACCTCTGGTTGCAGGAGCAGGCACAGTTGAGCCAGCTACGCCGCAGCCGCCGTACCCAGCGCAAAGCCAAAGCCGCCCCCGCCCGCCAACCCGAAGAGGAAGCCGATGCCCGCTGACGGACCCCTGCTCGATCCCCGCCAGGTCGCCAACTACCTGCCTCACCGCTACCCCTTCCTGCTCGTCGACAAGGTGGAAGAGATTGTCTCCGGGGAGCGCATCCTCGCCACCAAGAACGTCACCTGGAATGAGCCCTACTTCACGGGTCACTTCCCCGGCGATCCGGTCATGCCGGGTGTTCTCCAGGTGGAGGCCCTGGCCCAGGCGGCTGCGATCCTCGGCTTTTACACGCAACCCGACCTGGTAGAGCGCGGCGGCGGGGTTCTGCTGATGGGACTGGATAAGGTGCGCTTCCGCCGCAAGGTCATCCCAGGCGACATCCTACGCCTGGAAGTCGAGGTGACTCGCACACGTGGGCCAACCTGGCGAGTCCAGGGCACCGCCTCGGTAGGCGACGAGAAAGCAGCTGAAGCGACCATCCTGGCGGCTTTCGCCGAGCCGGAATCCTGATGGCCCAGCTGCTCGAGCAGCAGACGGCCACCGCCAGGGCAGGGGTGCACGCGATTCACGTGGACCCCCTGGCCCGGATCCTCGCAGACGTTCACCTCGCGGCGCCCAGCCACATCGGAGCCGGCGCGGTTCTGCAGGGCCCCTTGCATGCCGGGCCCGGTCTGAGAATCCATCCAGGCGCCCTGGTCGGTGGACCCGCACAGCACCGGGGTGGTGGAGCGGAGGGCGTGCTGCAAATCGGCCGCGACGTCGAAGTTCGCGAGGCAGCGACCATCCACCGCGGCTCCAACGCCGGCTCGGGCCTGACTCGCCTGGGCGACCGGGTCCTGGTCATGGCCTACGCCCACCTGGGACATGACGTCCAGTTGGGCGACGATGTCGTGCTCTGCAACGGAGCACAGTTGGGTGGCCACGTGCAGGTGGCTGACGGGGCTATGGTCGCTGCCCGGGCAGCAGTCCACCAGTTCGTACGTATCGGCCGAGGATCGATGGTCGCTGCGGGCTCGATGGTTTCGGGAGATGTACCCCCCTGGACCCTGGTGGCCGGAGACCGGGCGCGCATTGTCGGCCCCAATGCACACGCCTTGCGGCAGCACGGTCTTGAGCGATCACTACCGCTGCTACGCAAGGCCCTGCGCCTGCTGTGGCCTGGTCGAGGCCGGGCTGCGCTGCCTGCAGTGGAACTGGTCGCCGCCCTCGGCAACGAGCAATGCGTAGCTGATCCCGTCATCAAGGACCTGGTGACCTTCCTCACGCAGCCCTCCTTCCGTTCGCCGTGTGGCCGACAGCGACGCTGAAACGGGGCCACTTCCCGGTGACTGCCAGCCCATCCATTCTCAGCGCAGCCGAAGCGAGCGGCGACCGCATTGCAGCAGGGATCCTCGCGCACCTGGCGCGGCGCGAGCCTCAGCTGCGCTGGACCGGCTGCTGGGGCTCGGCAATGGCCGCCGACTGCCAGGCTCCCTTCGACCCTCTCGGCGACGTCTCGGACCTGAGCGCCTCCGGAGCAGTCGAGCTCATCCCGCATCTACCCGCACTTCTGCGGGCAAGAATGCGGCTTCAAGCAGCCCTCGATCGACAGCCCGACCTGGCCGTATTCGTCGATGCCCCCGATTTCCACCTGCCCCTGGCAGCCAGGGCACGGCGCCAGGGGATCCCGACAGTACTGGTCGTGCCACCCCAGTGGTGGGCATGGCGCCCGCGGCGCTTGCAGACGATGGGCGCGCACGCCGACCTGGTCCTGTGCCTGTTTCGTTTCGAGGTTGAACCGCTACGAGCCCAGGGTGTCGCGGCCCACTGGATAGGTCATCCAGCAGCAGTCCTGTTGGAGCCCCAGGTCGAATTGCGAAGCCCCACTCCCGACGAGACTCTGAAGGTAGCGATTCTGCCGGGTTCCCGACCCGCCGAAGTGCGCCGCTACCTACGACCCTTCCTGGCTGGACTGCAACTGGCCCTGGGTAGTACGGGACGTCGGGCGGAGGTGATGGTGCCATGGCGATTGGCCTCTGCGCCACCGAAAGTCGAGGGAGTCTCCTTTCGGCGCAGCGAGGGCGCTGTCGTGCTCGCGCAGGCAGATCTCGCGCTGGTTGCCGCAGGCACGGCGACCCTCGAGGCAGCAGCCGTGGGGGTGCCCACTGTCATCGCCGCGGCTGCCAACCCGGTCACAGCAGCCATTGCGCGGCGCCTGTTGCGCAAACGAAGGCTCGGTCTGCCCAACATCCTGCTGAACGATGACGTGATCCCCGAATTGCAGCAGGACCTTCATCCTCAGCGCCTGGCCGCGGCGCTGGCTCCTCTGCTTGACGATCCCAACGGTGCGCGACGGCAGGCAGCTCTGGTTCGTCAGCGTCTACGACCCTACCTGGGTAAACCTGGCTTCGGGGCCCGTGCGGCCGACTGCATCAGCGGGCTGCTGCAGGCCGCGCCGGGATGGGACTGATGGCCGAGCTCTCGCGCATTGCCCGCCTGTTCCGGCCGCACCTGCCCGTGCTGCTGCTGGCTGCGCTGCTGGCCGCGCTGCTGTCCGCGTGCCAGGGACTTCTGGTTGTGCTGGTACGAGAAGTCCTGGCAGCCCTACTGGACGCCCCGGGCGGTCTGCAGGTGAAACTGCTCGCCGCAGCGGTGGTCGGATTGTTCGTTGTGCAGGGCGGCGCTCGCATCGGCCGCACCTGGCTTACACGCAAGGCGGCCCTGGAGGCGGAACGTACGCTTCGCAACCGGCTGTTCTCGCACCTGTTGCACTGCGACCCGAGCAATGCCCAGCAGGAAGGACACGGCGACACCCTGTCCCGTCTCAGCCACGACGCCGGCAAGATCCGGACGGCCATTGGTGCAGCGGTGACGCTGGTGCAGCGACCGCTCACCGCGGTTGCCGTCGCTTCGGCAGCCATCGTCATGGCTCCTCAGCTGGCGCTGTGGGCCGCCCTCGGCGTGCCCGCAGTCGCGCTCGTGATCTCCTGGACTGGTCGACAGACACGCCGTCATTCGCGCCGTCACCTCGAGCGACTCGGCGCCCTCGAGGGCAGCGCCCGGGACGCCCTGTCGGGTTTGCGCACAATCCAGGCCTACGGAGCTGAGCAACGCGCCCAAAAACAGTTCGAAGCCGCCAATGAACAACAGCTGCGCTCAGCGCTTCGAGCGACGATGTTCCGTATCTCTGGCCCTCCCGCAGTGGAATTGGCTGCTGCTCTGGGCATCGCAGCGGTGATCCTCATCGGTTCGCTGCAGGTGCAAAGTGGCGACCTCGAGGCCCCGGCCCTGCTCGCCTTCCTGGTCGCACTCGGCCTGCTGAACGAACCACTCAAAGGTTTTGCTGTAGCCCACGGCCTCTGGGAAGAGGCGCGGGGAGGGCTACAGCGAGTGTTCGAGGTGCTCGACCGACCGGCACGAGCTCCAGCTGCGACTGAGGCTGCTGAGCAAGCCGCGAGTCCGGTCACCCTCGAGTTGCGAGGCGTCGATGTCGAACGCGGACGCGGCCTGGTTCTGCGCGACGTGAACCTGCGGCTATGGCCCGGTGAGGTGGTGGTGGTCGAGGGACCCAGCGGCGCTGGGAAGTCGACCCTTCTCGACCTGCTCGCCGGCTTCGTCGAGCCATGCAATGGACAGGTGCTGTGGAATGGTAGGGGAGCTGCCGACATCCCCCTTACAGAGCGCCGCGGGCAGTTGGCCTTTGTCGACCAGGACCCATGGCTCGGTAGCGGCACGGTAAGCGAAGCCATCGCCATGGGCCGCCCCGGCGCGAGCGCAGCGGAGATTGCTGCGTGCGCCGAACGCGCCGGACTGCCTCGCAACTCGGGATTGCTGGCCACTCTGCCCGGCGGGATCGAGGGCAGGGTAGGGGACGCAGGCGGCCCGGTTTCCGGCGGCGAGAAGCAGCGGATCGCACTGGCCAGAGCTCTGCTGCGAGATGCCCCCGTCCTGCTCCTCGACGAGCCCACCGCGAACCTGGACCCGACCAGCGAAGCCCGCTTCCTCGCCACGCTCGCGTCCCTGGCGCAGGGGCGCATCATCGTCGTTGTCAGTCACAAACCGGGTCCCCTGGCCATCGCTACTCGCAGCTTCCGGATCCAGGGAGGTCGGCTGATCCCGCGGACCACCACGCGCAGAGCAGAGCCAACAGCAAGCGACGCCCACGGCTCGGGAGCAAACCAGTGACAGTCCATTCCTGGGCGCTGGCCCTGGGCAGCGCCATCGCGGCTCTGTTGCTCCGTGGGCTGAACGCAACGCTCCGTTGGCAGCGGCTGGGCCGCGACCGGGTCGAGGCCTTGATCAACAACCGACAGCGTTTTGCCTACGCCACCTGGCACGGAAGTTCCGTACTGCTGCTTCCCTGCCACCGCGACGAGCCCCTGTCCGTCCTGGTCAGCAAGAGCAGGGATGGCGACCGCGCGGCCGCCCTGCTGGGAGCCCTGGGCGTAGAGTCGCTGCGGGGCTCGAGCTCGGAGGGGTCGACGGCTGCCTTACGCAACCTGTGCAGAGCCAGCCAGCACGGCCGTCGCGTCACTCTCACGGTAGACGGGCCACGTGGCCCGGCAGGTTCGGTAGCTCCCGGCATCGTCGCCCTGGCCAGGCTCGAGGGCCTCTGGATCGTGCCGGTAGGCGCTGCCTGTGGGGATGGGCTGCAGCTTCGCTCCTGGGACCGATGCACAATCCCGCTGCCGTTCAGCCAGGCTGTGATGATCTACGGTCGTCCGTTCCGGGTAGAGCGCGGAGCGGATCCGAGCCGCCACTGCGAACTCCTCGAACGCCAGTTGGCAGCTCTCCACAATCGCGCCAGGCGTCTCTGTGGGGCTCGGCACACCGCAGCCTTGCAAGACGACCAGCTGCAGCCGATCGTGCGCAGCTCGAGAATCAACCGATGATGTACAGCGCCTACCGCGCAGCCACCACGGCACTGGAACTCATCCCCGGGCCCTGGCAGCCCGAACCCGCACCGACGGGAGCCGTAGACGGCCTGATTCACGGTGCCTCAGCGGGCGAGGTCAAGGCCGCCCGCGCACTGCTGGAGACCCTCAGCGAGCACTGGCCGAAGCAATGCTGGGCACTGTCGACTGCTACTGCCGCAGGCATGACTGCGGGAGCAGACTTTCGTCTTCCCAGAGACCTTCCTGCGGTCACAGAGCAACTGCTCGAGGGCCTCGGGGCGCGCTCCCTGCTGCTGGTCGAAGCAGAGCTGTGGCCCAACCTGCTCGCCGAGGCCAGGCGACGCGAGATCTCCGTCGCCGTCGTAGGTGCCCGAGTCTCCGCCCGAAGCGCCGCGCGGATGTCCAGGATCGGCGCGCCGGCGCGGCAACTTCTACAAGGTGTCTGCGCCTTCGCTGCTGCGTCGCAGCGGGATGCGGAACGTCTGCTTGCCCTGGGAGTGCCAAAAGAGCGAGTGGAAGTGACCGGCTGGCTCAAGTGGCCTGCGAACCGGGAGAACCACCTTGTCGATCGTCTGACAGCGGAGCAACCGTTCGATGCCGCCCGACCCCTGTTGGTGCTCGGCTCGGTGCACCCCGGCGAAGCCACTGCACTGGCGAGGCTGCTGTCGGGCTCGGCTCTCGCGCCTGGGCGTGCAAATTGGCTGTTGGTCGGTCGACACCAACGCAACCGAGCGCGGCTGCTCCGGGAGGCAGAACGTCTTTGCCCCGCCGGTAGCTACTCCGTGGACTGCCGCATGGGCGTGCTTCGCTCGTGGTACCGGCGGGCTGCTGCTGTGTTCGTAGGTGGCGGACTGCAGGGCCGCGGTTGTCACGACCTCCTCGAAGCACTGTCCGTGGACCTACGTCCGCTCTGTTTCCTACAGCGTGGCGACCCCGGCGGGGTAGGGGAGGTGCTCGCCGAGGCTGGGCTGGCGCTGACCTTGGACCCCACAAAGAGCGTGACTGCCCTTGCCCACCTGGCAACGGAGCGGATCCCGGGCGCCTATGCAGAGGTACAGACTCAACACGATGGCCGGCAACACAGCCTGGATTTTCTCAGCTCGCGGGGAGTACTGCCGCAATGACGCCACGCTACCTGGCAGCCTGGCCACTACGCAGCGCCAATGTCTTGCGCCGGCTCGGCAAGGCTCGCTGGCCGCGTCTGCCGCGGCCCACCCTGTCTGTGGGCAACATCGCTTCAGGTGGCAGGGGCAAGACGCCGATGACTGCCATTCTCGCCGAGCTTGCCGTGGCGCGCGGCCTGCGCCCAGCCATCCTGAGCCGCGGCTATCGGGGCTCCGTCGCTTCCCGGAGCGCCCCCCTCGTGCTGGTAGGCCAGGAGCGAACCGGACCCTGTTGGAAGCGTTCTCTGAGCGCGCCCGGGCAAGCCACTACAGGACCGCTATGGAGTCCTCAAAGCGGTGATGAACCCGCCTGGCTGGCTGCCACCTGTGCCGGCATTCCGGTGGGCATCCACCCCGATCGAAGTTACTCGGCAAGGAGCGTGCTCAAGGACCACCCGGTCGATCTGTTCCTGCTCGATGACGGGTTCCAGGCGGTGGTACAGCGGGACTTTGACCTGGTTCTTCTCGACCCTACCCAGGACCCGCCTTTTGCAAGGACATCCCTGTGCCGGGAGCACCCATCGGCGCTACGACGTGCCGACCAGATCGCCATTGTCGACGGGCACGAAAGCACACTCCCCGAAGCGGCCCTATCACTGCCCCAACTGGTTCGTCGCCCCTTGTCTCTCAGACGACTCGACAGCGGCGAGATCGTGCCTGCCAGCAGCATCAGCTCGGTGTTTGTCGCCGCAGCGGTAGGTGAGCCTGGCAGCGTAGCCAGAGGGGCGCGTGAGCTCGGGCTCACGGTGTCTGGAATACTACCTGTTCGTGACCATGGAATGCCTTCTGCTCGGCAGCTTCGTGCTGGCTGCAAGAACCCGGACACAGCCCTCCTGGTGACCGAGAAGGATGCCTTCGGCTGGGCAGGGCGACAATCGCTGCCCCCCTCCACCCTGGTACTGTCCATGGAGCTACGGGGCGCGGCGCAGCTTGCCGAGCGGGTCCTGGACAGCCTGGCGGCGAGGCTGAGCCCGGGGAGCGAGAGAGGCCAGGGCAGGTGACTCGCCGCTCGGTATTGCACCTCGACAGCGGTAGCAGCTTCCGCGGCGGCCAGCGCCAACTGCTGTTGTTGGCGACCGCGCAACAGCACGACCCCGATGGCCCGCTGCCTCAGATCCTGGCTTGTGACTCCAGGTTGCTGGCAGCAGCCCTCCGCGAGGGGATCGCTGCACACCGCTGGTCTGGCCCGCTGCACCCTCGCGGACTGCTGCAGATCCGAGCTGCCCTCCAGCAGGACCCTGAGCTGCTCCTTCACGTCCATGATTCGCGCGCCCTGGGTGCCGTTCGGTTAATCGCCGGAAAGGCAGCGCAACAACGACTTGTCGTACATCGACGCATCGACGATCCGCCAAGAAACCGGGCCAGCACCCATTGGAAATACCGCCGTGGCCAGGTGATCTGCGTATCCAACGCCGTCGCTGGAGTGCTCGAGTGTTTCGGCATTCCTGCTGAGCGCCTCCACGTGGTCCACTCAGCCCTGCCCAGCCGCGCCATTGTGCCGGGGAGTACCGGCGCAGGTGACGAGGAGGGCCCACTCCGCTTGCTCGCAATCGGCGCGCTCGTGCCGCACAAAGGTCACCAGGTACTGCTCGAAGCCATCGCTGCAGCCAGGACCCCGACACTGCTCCGAATCATCGGATGTGGCCCTCTTCATTCGAAACTGGTGCAGCTCAGCCATGCGCTGGGCATCGCCGAACGGGTCGAGTTTCTAGGCGACGACGTCGCGATCCCCGACGAACTGCGAGACTGTGACGTGCTGGTGCACCCGTCGCTCAGCGAGGGCCTGGGAACGGCCGTACTCGACGCAATGTGGTCCGCGCGGCCGGTGGTGGCCTCCGCTGTGGGAGGTTTGCCGGAGCTGGTGGAAGAGGGTCGCACGGGTTGGTTGCTACCGCCTCGAGATCCAATGGCCCTGGCAGCCTGCCTCGATGAGATCGGTGCCCCCCGAAGCGACGCAAGGGACGAGTTACGAGCGCGCGGTGCCGCGGGGCGAGAGCGCGCCCGCACCTGCTTCGCGCTGGCAGAGATGGTCCGATCCACACGCGACGTCTATGATGTCTGCCCATGACTGTGCCCGCGGAGTACAAGACGGACTGCCGATTGTTCACCGGCTTCAGCCCGTGCCGGCACCGGCGCTCTTGCGTCGACTGTCCCCACTACGAGGCGGTTGAACCGCGCATTCTGCTCGTCCAGTTGGGCCTGTGTGGCGACGTCCTGCGGACGACGGCGCTGCTGCCGGCAATCCGGCGACGCTATCCGAAGGCACACATCACCTGGCTTACCCGCCCATCGGCAGCCGACCTGCTACTCCATAACCCGCTGGTGGACCGGGTGCTGAAGCTGGGCGACGCTTCGGTAGGCATTCTCAACAGCCTGCACTTCGACATCGCGCTGTGCCCGGACAAGGAACTGCCAGCCTGTTCGCTGATGAACCTGGTGAACGCCAAGGACAAGCGAGGCTTTACGGTGGATCCCAGCGGCGCCATCGTTCCGCTCAGCAACTCTGCTCACCGCCTCTATCAACTCGGCCTGGACAACGAGGCCAAGTTCTTCGAGAACACGCTGTCCGAGCAGCAACTGTTCACCGAAGCCCTGGGCTTCGGCTACAGCCACGACCGCTACATCATCGTCATGTCCAATCAAGAGCGACGCTGGGCGGTCGAAGATCGGAGCCGCGCCGGGCTGGCAGACAACGAGGTGCTGGTCGGCTGGAACACAGGTTGCTCGAACCGCTATCCCTACAAGCGCTTCACAGTGGCGGATACGGTGCAGTTGATCTGTGACAGTTGGCAGCGCATGCCACGCAAGGACGCTGTCCGGTTCACCCTGCTCGGTGGCGGCAGGGAGGACGAAGAGCGCAACATCGAAATCGCTGCCCAGGTGGAGCAACGACGCACCCCCATCTTCCGCAGCCCCTGCAACAAGGGCCTACGGCGTGGAATCGCCGCGGTCGCTGCATGCGACATGGTGGTGAGCGGTGACAGCCTCGGAATGCACATGGCCATCGGCCTGAAGAAGCCGGTCGTCGCCTGGTTCGGGATCACCTGCCACCAGGAGATCGACCTGTACGGACGCGGCATCAAGGTCCTCTCCGAAGTCGGTTGCAGGCCGTGCTGGCTGCAGAGCTGTGACCTGGAGAAGAAGTGCTACAGCAACATGCCCTGGAAGGCGATGGCCTCGGCAATCGCCGAGATGGCCACGGTCGTGCTGGAGCAGGGGAGTTGGACCGGAGAGCGGCTGCTGGGCAACTTCCCCCCCGAACCGCGCATTACTCCGCCCATCGGCGTGTCCCCCGGACCAGTCGTCTATACCGGAGAGGTCTAGCTAGCCGCTGCGCAGACGGCGCAGCCAGGATCGGTTGAGGACCAGCCACAAGGCGGCCAGCACCGGCAGGGCCAGCAGCGAACCGTCACTTCGGAACCAGCCCAACTCCCAGCGCTCGACGGTGAACGGATACAACAAGTAGTAACTGGGCTCCAGGTGGCGCTGCATCACGTCGACCAGCAGGTGCAGAAAGCCGCCAGCTATGAGCAGGCTGGCTACCCGCCAGCGTCCCCAGGGATGCGATAGCCGAGAGGGCAGCAGCATCGCGATGCAGATCGCCACCAGGGCGATTCCGACAGGGGTGTGCGGAATTTCCAGCGCAGTGGAGAGGCGATCGGTGTCGCTCGGTATCCACTCCACCGGCCCCAGCCAGGGCTTCAGGGCGTAGAGCACAATGACAGAGCCACGCGACAGGAGATCGGGCAGGATGACTCCGCTGGTCAGCCACAGCAGCATGGAGTCGGGCGCCGTCCGACCTCGCAGCAGGGCAGCGCTCAGTCCGTGGGTCAAAAGATCAGCCATGTTCGGACAGATCCTGCCGCCAGTAGCGACGGCGAATGGCGACGAGCACGCTTGCAAGCCAGGCCAGCACGACAATCACGCCCACCAGCATGTCCATGCCGTTGAGCGGATACAGTTCAGCTTTCTGGACTGCGAAGCGCTGCTGTCCCAGGTGCTGAGCGATGACGGAAAACGTGACCCCTGCGGTGGGGTAGGGGACTCCAAGGGGCCAGCCCTGCAGCTCGATGGCCACGTCGCTCGACGACACTGCAGACTGGACTCCTTCGACCAGGGCCCCGTCAGGTTTCAACCTCAACCCGCCCAGGTTGAACTGGCGGCCGAGGCAGGAAGCATCGTCACTGACAAGACACTCGCTGAGAGTCAGTTCGGCCCGGTGCACTCGTTGGGAGAGGTCACGGCCAGCCAGGACCAATAGAACCAGGGCGACCACGGCAACGACCAGTCGAAGTGCGAGTCGGTCAGCCATCGCTATCCTGCTGCATGCCCCGAGCCCGTAGCCATACAGCCGGGAGCTGGGCGTGCTCAGTGGAACACGGGGCCACTGTTCTTGTCCTCGTCCTCGTCGACGACAGAGAGGTGCCCGCGACGTCGTGCCCGCGGCCTCAAGGCCTCCACAATGGGGGCAAAGGGGCTGTCTCCACCGGAACGAAACCACAGCCAGCCCATCAGCACTCCGGCAAGGTGCGCCGCGTGACTGACCGTACCGGAAGCCGCGCTGAATTCCATCATGAACTCGAGGGGCAGCAGCCAACGGGCTGTAAAGGTAAGGGGCAGGAACAACAGGCTGATCGGCAGATCCGGCCAGCACAGGCAGTAGTACGTGACGACAGCAAAGACTGCGCCCGACGAACCGATGGTCGCGATCTCCCAGGGGAAAAGGAAGGTTTCCACGCCCAGGATGTGGACCAGCAGGCATACAGACAGGTTGAGCACGCCGCCGGCAATCCCGGCACCCACGTACAACACCAAGAACCGTCGACTCCCCAGCCGGTCCGCAACCGGACAACCGAACATCCACAAGAAGAACATGTTGCCTGCCAGGTGCCACAACTCGCCGTGCAGCACCAGGGTCGTAACCGGCTGCCAGATCATTCCAGCCCAGAACTTCGATGGTGTGAGTCCGCCGTAGTGCAGGACCGCCGCCAGCTCGGGACCGCGGGCCGGAAAGGCAAAGCCGAGCACCCACTGCAGTAGGAACGCGACGGCCGTCACGATCATAATGTCCTTGATGACCTGCGGAGTGGTCGCCGGACCGATCCGCATCCCACCGCCGCCGCCGTACCCGCCGCCGCCATAGCCTCGTGGACTCATCGAGTCCTCGCTTCCCGCAGCTTGCGCCGCGGCTCAGTGGAAGGTCTGCTCATCGTCGTTCTTGGCGCCCTCGTCGCCCATCTCGACGCCGGCATCGTCGAGCACCATCTTCAGGAGTGAACCGGCCCGCTTGCTACGGCGCCGACCTTCGAGAAACTCGTCCCCGTAGCGAAACCACAGAAATCCCGCCAACAACCCGCCCAGGTGATAGCCACCGCCCGCTGCACCCATGCCCAGTGGAGAAGTCATTGCCAAAGCCTTGACCAGTACCCAGGCGGCAACCATGGCCGCAATCCACTTGAGTTTGATCGGCAGAATCATGAAGAAGGTGACCATCGCGTTCGGAGTCATAAGGCAGTACACGACGATCAGTGCCAATACCGCTGGCCCGCAGCCGAAGTGGACCCCACTGGGCTGCAGAAGAGGGCCAAACAGGAAGCCACCGAAACCGGCACCCAGGGAAGCAACCAGCCAGAGGCTGAGAAAGCGACGGACCCCGAGGAAGCGCTCGACCCCGGCCGCGAAGAAGGCAAAGCCGAGGAAGGCGACCGCGAGTGCAGCAAAACCACCCGGCGGAATCACGAAAGGAGCGGTGAGGACCTGCCACCAGTGAAAGCCGGGTCCCGAGGGATCCATCGCCGCGGGTCCCTGGGGCGGGTGCAGCAACAGGGCCTGCCAGAACGGCCAGGTGGGTAGATCGGCCAATTGGCCGAAGGCTGCGGCTGCCGCCTCTTCTTGTCGCTGGTTGTAGCTGATCCACCAATCGGCCGCACTCATCACGATCAGGACCAGCGCATAGCTACCCATGAGGCGCCATCCGAGCGGTGTCAACTCGAGGAAGAAGGTGCCGCCCGGCCTGCCATTGGATGCTCGCGACTGGGACAAGAGAGGGGACTCCGCACAAGAAGACCGGGGTACTGCAAAGCCCCCGGAAGCGCCGCACAGGGTAACACGATCCGAAGCCAGGCCTTGACCGTCACTGGACATCCGTTCAATACTGAACAAACGTATCGAACTGCTCGTTCTCGCCGAAGCTGCACAACCTGACCTGGAGCACCCGATGGAAACACTTTCTAACCGCCAGCGAAGCATTCTTGAGTACATGTATGCCCGCTCTCAGCGCGACGGAATTCTGCCGTCCTACCGCGAGATTGGCGATGCGATGGGTATCCGATCGACCAACGGAGTCAGTGACCACATCAAGGCACTCGTACGCAAGGGCTACCTTTTTCGGATTGGCGGTACCGGCAAGGCTGCGCTGGCACGGGCGATGACGCTGACCGACCAGGCCCTGAGCGAGCTCGGTGCCGACCTTGTGCCTGATCAGCCGCTCCAGGAGATCGACCTGGTAGAGATTGGTGTGTACGGCACCGTCGCCGCCGGCATGCCCGCGCTCGCCATAGAAAACCGTGATGAGACACTGCATGTCGATCGCTGCATGATCCCAGGCGCCGGGGAGGTTTTTGCACTGCGAGTTTCTGGAGAATCGATGATTGAGGATGGCATCCTCCCAGGCGACTACCTGTTCGTCCGCAAACAGTTGAACGTCCGCAACGGCGAGACCGCCGTGGTGATGGTCGACGGCGATTGCACCGTGAAACGCTTTTTTCGCGAGGGCGACCAAATCCGGCTGCAACCGGCCAACAGCGCCATGGAGCCAATCTTCGTTGCCGCAGACGACTTCAAGGAAGTTCACATCATCGGCATCGTCAGCGGCGTATTCCGCAAGATGCACTGAACCCCCGCATTGACAGCCTTTCAGGGTGGGTCTATAAGTTTCGCGCCCACACCCGAAGGCACTGAAAAGACAGGGGTATTGGGGGATTAGCTCAGTTGGGAGAGCGCGGCGTTCGCAACGCCGAGGTCAGGGGTTCGAACCCCCTATCCTCCACCAAAACCTAGCTCCGACGGGAATCAGCGCCGACAGCAGCGCCTACGGCAACTTCTCTCTAGCTGGCCAAAGCCACTCGCGGCTTCCTCCCTGACTTCTGCTTTGCGCGGCCCAGCGGGGCGCCCATGCCAGGAGCCCGTGCTTGACCCAACATTCGTTGCACCAAGCTGCAACCGGCGAGCTCATTGTTGACAGAAGCAGTGCCTTCGATTCGCAAGAGGACCTTCCTCGCCCTACAGGCTCAACGTCCGATAACATATATTATGTAAACTTTTAGCTATTAAGCCAGGGGCGCGAAGTGCGGGCTTGGCTGGCGTGGCGATTTGAGCGGCTTTTCCGTACGGGAATGCGTCTCAACGGGATTTGCCGGCTCATTTGGAGGCCGGTCGGTGGCGCTGGCAGCTACCAGCCCAGTTGTCGGTCGTCGCGGTGGCCCGGCTCTTCGCGCAGATCGCTCGCGCTGCGGGCTCCTGCGATCAGCGAGTGCAGCGTGCCTCCCGCAGAAGAGAACAACAGTTGGCGGCCTTCGACCGTGGCGGCCGCGGCCACACCGGCGAGCCTACTGCCATCGGCAGGTCGATAGCGCCACAGTTCCTTGCCTTCGTAACGATCGACCCCGTGCAGCGTGCCGGCCGCATCGCCGACCAACAGGACGCTGCCGCTTCGAGTGGGCGGTCCGAGTTGCGTCTCGCGCGGCTCCCACTGCCACTGACTTGCGCCGGAGTTCGGGTCAATTGACTGCAGCCGTCCTCGTCCATCGGACGTGTACAGACTGTCACCGGCGAACACCATCGTTGCGACGGCGCCGGAATCCTCGTTGCGCCAGCGGATGGCATGGGTGCGAGCATCAATCGCCACGACGGGCCCGCCGAATGCCGCCGCTATCAATAGCTGGTCATGCACGACCACCTCGGCCTGGATGTCCGGGAACTTGCCATCACCCACGGCTACGGCCCACAACTCGCTGCCGTTGTTCCTGTCGATTCCCACCACGTAGCCATCGGAGAAGCCCTGCAGAACCTCTTCGCCGAACAGCACGGGCGCCGGAGCACCCAGGATCGCCAGGTCCTGCTGCCCACGCGGGACGCTGCGCTTGTGGTTCCAGCGCCAGGTTCCGTCGGCCAGCGACAATGCAACAAGCACGTCGTTGCTGGTAGCGACAAGGACCTGGTCTCCATCGACCACCGGGCTTCGGAAGACAGCGCCTCCACAGGCATAGGGCTCTTTCCAGACGGCGGAGAAGTCGTCGCCGAAGCGCTGCAGGTTGCCGAACACGTCGACCACCAACCAGCCATCCGGCAACCGAACTGGTGGCGCCTGGACAGGCCCCTCCATCATGACCGTGCGCAGCTGTCGACCCGTCTGGCGCTCGAGGACAAACACTCCCGGCGATCGGCTGTTGCCGATCAGCACGAGATCGTCGTGCACCACGGCAGACGACAGTTCAAGTCGACTGATGGACCAGATCCCCCGATCCGGCATCTGCCACTGCCAGTCCTCGCTCAAGGGAAATCTCAGGCTGCCGCTGTAGCTCGGCGCAAGGAACTCAACCTGCTCCTGCTCCGCATTCGGGCTCGCTTCTGCTGCATCTTCACCCAACCACTGCTGGTAGCGCGGCGGGTGTGTCAGGCGCGGTTCGCGGTTGGCCTGCCCGCTGGCACATGCGGTGCCCAGCAGCGCCATCGCGACGACAGCAAGGATTGCTCCAGCCAGCGGCCTAGGGCTGGGCATTGGCAGCCCGAGCCTGCACCTCGGACAACTGGTCGCTGTCCGGGAACTCGGTCTCGAAAAGCTCGTAGACGCCCCTTGCCTTATCCATATCTCCGGCAGCCTCATCGGCTGCCGCCAGGTTGATGGTCGCCGCCTCGCGAGCCGTCCCGTTGGTGTCGTCGCGCAACTCCGAAAACACATCAACAGCCTCCGCTGGGCGCTCAAGCGCAAGGAGCGTAAAGCCGCGCGCGTTCCGCGCTCGGTCGCCAACCAGGCCCGGGACTGCCGCGGCCTCGACCAGGAACACGAGTGCCCGCTCGTACTCACCGATGCTGTACAGCGCCTGGCCGGCAATCACCTGGGCCTGGCGACTCTGGGGAGTTCCTTGAAAGTCCTTGGACACGCCTTCCAGGAGCTGGACCGACTCCTCGGTCTTGGCGCGCTTGTCCTCATCGGGGCCGGTCTCGGCGAGATTAAGGGAGAGGCCACCGCCTACCGACGTGGCAGCGCTTGTCGGCAGCGCCGCTCGGGCCGCAAACAGCGCCGCAGACGCTTCGGCCTGCTCACTGGTGTCGAGCGTCCTCAGTATTGCCGCGCTCAGAAGTCCGACTACGATCACCCCGAGAATTACGCCGACGATCTTGCCGCGCTCGATAAGCCAATCGACGATCGTTCCACCGACCTCGACGAACTCGTCGGGTTGCGCGATCTCCTCGTGCCGCTCCTTGCGTGAACGACGTTTCTTGATCACCGGACGGCGCGAAAACGTTGCCCCACTCTCCCCAGCTGGAACCTCGCTCGGCTCTTCACCCGGGGGGGTAGACGGTACCTCGCGGTCGTTTTCCTCATCAGCCACGGAACAACCCTCCAAGACTCGGGTCCAACGACACACTGCAGTCAGATCCGACGGGCCCGACCTATTACCCTCTCCACCCCACGCGGTCAACCGCCACTACGGTCCTTGAAGACCATTCGAATGGCTGTTCCTGCCGTAGGAAAGCTGGCTCGGAATTGGTTAAGAAGGTAACGACGGTAGTTGGCAGAGACAGCACGGGGCTGATTGCAGAAGAACTTGAAGCTCGGCGGACGAATGCCCGTCTGCACACAGTAGTACAGACGCACAGGGTGGTGCTTGTGCATTGGCGGCGGGGTCCGCTCCCAGGCAGCTTGTGCCCAGCGATTCAGCGGAGCCGTCCCAACGGTCAGGCGATGGGCCTCGTTGACCCGCTCAATCACGTCCCAGATCCGCTGCACTCCCCTGCCCGTCAGCGCCGAGACAAACAGCACGTCGGCGTACGACAGGTGTGGGAAGCGATGACGAAGAGAACTGAGAAATTCATCCCTGGCAGCTCGGCCAGGCTTCTTCAGGTCCCACTTGTTCACCACCAGCACAATCCCACGCCCGCGATCATCAATCAGGCTGGCGATCTTCGCCTCCTGCTCAGTGATCCCTTCCGTAGCATCGACCAGCAACAAGCACATGTGGGCAGCCTCGATGCTACGGATTGCCCGGCCAACGGTGAGCTTCTCGACCACCTCGTTGACCCTCGATTTGCGACGAATTCCAGCGGTGTCAATGAGCACGAAGGCACTGTCACCATGCTCGAGGTAGGCGTCCACTGTGTCGTGGGTAGTACCTGCCACCGGAGAGGTAATTGATCGCTGGTAGCCGAGCAGCTGGTTCAAGAGCGTGGACTTGCCGACATTCGGACGGCCCAACAGCGCAATTCTCGGCACAAAATCATCGGACTCGTGCACTACGAAATCCTGCAGATCCTCGGGCAGCTGTTCGCCATCCCAGTGGCTGGCACCCTCGCTGTCGACGCCGAGAACCTGGACTCCGCTGGCATCAAGGACGACCCCGTGACTCAGGTGTTGATCGTCATCGACGTCCTTTTGAAGCCTGTTGTCTGCGGCGCTGCCGCGCGGCACAGCCGCAACCCCATCCCACTCCTCGGGCTTGGGTCCGGCCCGGGTGACACTTTCTTCAGGCATGTCATCGCCCAGGAACTGCAGCCGTGGGTTCTTCCGCTTACCTCGCTGGGATCGCGAGCGGCGGCGGCTGACACGGTCCGCCGCGAGAGGATCTACATCACGCTCTGTGACGCGGCCCAGTTCCTTGCCGGGTGTCGGCAGACTCTCGAGTACGGCATCCACGAAGTCACCGACACCGAGGCCGTGGGCTGAGGACACCAACCACATCTGATCGGCTCCCAACTCGTAGAAGTCATAACTCTTTTCCTCGACGCTGGGATGGTCACACTTGTTGAGGACATAGAGCACCGGCTGCTGCGCCGCCCGAAGGCGCGCCGCGATCTCCCGGTCGCTGGCGGTCAGTCCATCTCGAATGTCCATGACGAAGACCAGCACGTCAGACTCTCCGATGGCAGCCAGGGCCTGCTCACGAATCAGTCGAGCCATCACCTCTGTGGAGACCACGCCTGTCTCTTCGAAACCACCGGTGTCGCACAGGATCACCTCGCGGCCATCCAATTCCGCGATGGCGTAGTTGCGGTCTCGGGTTACTCCGGGCGTGTCCTGAACCAGGGCCTTGCGACGGCCCAGGATGCAATTGAACAGCGAGGACTTGCCGACGTTGGGACGCCCCACAATGGTGACGACGGGCCGGGTCATGACGAACCCTCGCCACCGAAATGGCCGAGATCTTCGACGACGGTCTTCTTGCGGGTCCAGTGTTTCTTTACGCCGACTGTGAGCTTGAGAAACACGTGCGCATGGAGCAAGCGCTCAATGTCCTCGCGCGCCGCAATCCCCACCGACTTGATGCGGGCGCCCTTCTTGCCGATGACGATGCCCTTCTGGCTGTCGCGCTCGACCCAAATGCGCGCGAGGATCTTGATAGACCCGCCCTCTTTTTCCGGCTCCTTGAACTCTTCGACCTCCACCGCCAACGAGTACGGCAGTTCCTGGTCGAGTTGCAGGAATAGCTTCTCACGGATGAGCTCCGACACTACGAAACGCTCGCTGACATCGGACAACTGGTCCTTGGGAAAATAGGCCGGTCCGACGGGCAGGCGGCTACACACCTCGCCGAGTAGATCGTCGATGCCGACTCCCTCTGCAGCGGAGACCGGCACGATGGCAGCGAAGTCGGCAGCACCGGACCATGACTCGATGACCGGTAGCAGAGACTCCTTGCGCACCAGGTCAACCTTGTTGACAGCAAGCAGGACCGGCACATTCTTGCTGCAGATACGCTCCAGCAGCAGTCGGTCGCCCTCGGGGTCGCTCTCGTATCGGGGGTCGATCATCATCAGCACGAGGTCGACGTCTCCCAGCGCACCGAGGGCCTGGTCCACCATTCGCTTGTTGAGAAGGCTGCGAGCCTCGTGAATGCCCGGAGTATCCAGGAACACCACCTGTACTTCGTCCCGGTTGTAGATCCCCATCACCCGATTTCGAGTCGTCTGCGGACGGAACGAGACGATGCTGAGTTTGGTCCCCAGCAGCCGGTTCAGCAGCGTTGACTTGCCCACATTGGGACGCCCCACGATCGCGACGTATCCGCTGTGATGATTACTTTCGGGAGACGTCATCTCGACCTCAACAACACCGGTCAGCCACCGATCGGCAGCAAAATTCAGGACGCCCTGGCGCGTCCGTCACGCGGCAGAGCTGGAACATCCCCGATGCGAAGCTTGCCGGGAAACACGCGCAAGCTGCCCCGCGGTTGAGTAGGAACGGCGAGCACGTGGATCTGGTCAAGACGGAACTGGTTCAACAAACCGCGAAGGTTTCGATTCTCCGGACCTCTGAGGTTGTTCTCGTCTCGAGGATGCACCACAAAACTGTAAGCGCGTGTACCGAAGCTGAAAACCGAAGTCAACGCGCCACTCGCGCGCTCTCGCATGATCTCCGCCTCAACCAGCAGTCGGAGGTCGACATCGTAAGGGCCTGCCAGCACCTCGGGAGACTCCGCCAGGTCGAAGCCGGGTTGCAGCCCGACACGAACCACTTCGACATTCTTCTCCCGCAACCTACGGACCACGTGTTTACAGGTCGCGATGCCGTGGTTGAGTGTCATCGGCTGCCACCGATCGGACTCGAAGAGCTCACCCAGAGAGGTTCCCGACAGGGCCAAAGCCGGCAGGACCCGAGCGGCACTGGGACGCACGCGAACCAGCCTCTCTACAGTCGCCAGCGCCGAGCGGTGGGAACTGGCCGGCAGTCCCGGCGAGAGGTGGACAATGCTGCGCATCCGACCGCGGTGCAGCCGCCCAATCGCCTCGAGACACACCGCCGCGGAGTGCTGTGCGCCGAGGGTCCGGAGCACACCAGAATCCAGGCTGTTTATGGGCAACTCGACCGCTGCGATGCCGCGGCTGCGGAACTCGGCCAGAGGTGCTCGCAAGACGGCAACGGGCGACAGCGTGATCCGAATACTCACGGCACGCCCACAACGCACCTCGCCCTCCGCCGCGTCCAGCAGAGCCGTCCTCGGCTCCCTCGGCAATTGCCACAGATCCCCGCCGTACAAAGCAAGCTCGACAGCACTGACTTCGCGGCCCCTGTCCCTCTCCCTGCTCAGCACCCTCTGGACCGCGTCGCGGACATCATCGGCAGAGGGCAGATCAAGCTCGACGCGCTCAGGAGACGGCCGTCGGGCACAGTAAGGGCAGCCAGGCAGACAGAAACGATGCGGGATCAGAACCGGCGCAATGGGCGCTCTGTGCTCCATCACTCGGTCTCCGCGCTGGAGACCGGGGACGAGCTGGCGGCCAGCTGTCCTGTTCCCGACAGTCCAGCCAGAGCCTGGCGCGCGGCGCTGCGCGCCGCATCCTGTTTCGAGCTCCCCTCCCCTGTGCCCAACAACTCCGTTCCCAACCGAACTTCCATGATCCAGGTGGGTGCGTGGTCGGGGCCGCTCGACGACGCCAACTCGTACTCCGGCGTACCACGGGCCTCAGCTTGGAGAGCCTCTTGGAGCTCCGTACGCGGGTCCTGCGGCGCGTGCAATTCACCATCTTTGGCCCTGCGCTCCAGGTCGTCGACAAACAACTTGCCGATAAAGTCGCTCGCAGCCGGTAGGCCTCCATCAAGGTAGATGGCTCCGATGACAGCCTCCAGGACGTCTGCAAGGATCGAGTCCTTGTCGGCGCCGCCACTGGCTTGTTCACCGCGGCCCAGACGAACGAACTCACCCAGTCCCAGGCTGCGCGCGTGGCGGGCCAGGGTCTCCCGGCGCACCAGGGAGGCTCGAGCCCGAGTGAGTCGTCCCTCGTCACTTGCCGAGGAACGGTACAGCTTCTCGGTGATCACGAGGCCCAGGACTGCATCACCCAGGAACTCCAGGCGCTCGTTGTCAGGGTGCTCCGCACCATCGCTCTGGTCCTTGGTCCATGACCGGTGACACAGCGAACACTCAAGCAACGTGGGATCTGAAAAGCTGTGTCCGAGAAGCTCTTGGAGCCTCGTGATCGACGGCGGGTCGGCCATTTTCAGATCATGCCGTCGCGCCGCTGGCCTTTCAAGCGGCACAAGAGTCAAGGCAGGGGTACCGCAAGCCACTCCCGGCTCTGGGGGAACGGACTCTCGGAGACAAACGCAAGGACCGGGCCGAGCACAAATCCACCACTTCCGTTGCCAAGTGCGGTTGCAAGGGCACGCTGAGAGGAACCCACCCCGGTGTCCCAGAGCAGCACGAGGTCGAGGTTGCTGTCGCCGTCGATGCGCATGGGAATCGCCATGCCTCGCCCGGCGGCACCGACACTACCGCCCTCGACGACGGTATTTATATCGATGCTGGTGGATGGCAGGACAAAGGACCCGTCACCGCGACCCGAGAGGTAATACAACTGCCCGGAGTCACCGGATCCACTCAGCCCCAACAGCAGGTCGCCGGCACCATCGTTGTCGAAGTCCCCCTGCACCACAGCCTCAACGGGCGCCTGCATGATGACGACGATGGTGCCCGCAGAGAAAGTGCCATTGCCGCGCCCCGGATGGAGCAGGCAGAGGCTGTTGGCAGCCGGAGTCCAGCTGCACTCCACCAGGTCGGCAAAACCATCTCCAGTATGGTCGACCGGCGTGCGACCGAGGCTCCAGCGAGAGGCAGAGGTGCCCAGGCCGGGAGTCACCAGCACAAGATCCGGGTCCGGGCCGGCGAAAGCACCGACGCCATCGTTCATGTGGGCCCGCACCAGCCCCTGGTTCGCGCCGCTGAACTGGACACTGATGAGATCCACATCCCCATCGGCATCGAGGTCTGATGACGCCATGATGTACTCGTCAGCAGACAGCACAATTCCCGGAACCGACAACTCCCCGGTCGTACCGTCACAGACACGGCCGACGCGGTCTACTGCACCGCTACCGCTCGCGGCGCCGAGATCCTGGCGAAGCACCTCGACCACACCGTCACCGTCGAAATCAGCCGAGGCTACCGCCAGGGATGTGTTCCCCAGCCCGGAACCCAGGGCCGTCGGCAGGCCGATGCCGCCGAGGGGATTTATGGTCCACTGGTTCAGAGCGCCGTCGGCACGGCCAGTCGCCAGCAACTGCAGCCCGACCTCTGGGTTGGGCTCGTCGATAAGAGCATCACAGTCATTGTCGAGGCCATCGCCGCAGACTTCGAGCAGTTCGGGCGCAACGGCGGCGTTCGAATCGTCACAGTCGGTACAGGCCGACGCTCCATCGGCATCGGCATCGGCAATGTCCGGGTCCAATCCGTCCACGAGGTTATCGCAATCCTCGTCGATGCCACTGCACGCCTCAGCGTTGCCGGGAAAGCGCAGCGGGTCGCCGTCGTCGCAGTCACCAGCACAAGCCCCGACACCGTCGCCGTCGAGATCCTGTTCGTCCTGGGGTACCCCGTTGATGCAGTCATCATCGATGCCGTTGCAGGACTCCGCTGCTCCCGGAAACACCCCCACCAGGCTGTCATCGCAATCTCCCTGACAGACCCGTACGCCATCGCCGTCCCAGTCGGCCTCATCCGCCGGTAGGTTGCCATCGCAGTCGTTGTCGATGCCATCGCACAGTTCGCTAGCGCCCGGAGACACCGTAGCTGCGCTGTCGTCGCAGTCCCCGGCACACAGACGCACCCCATCACCATCACTGTCGACCTCGCTGCTCGGCACACCGGCACTACAATCGTCGTCGATGCCATTACACAACTCCACGGCACCCAGGAAGATCCCTGCTTCGAAATCGTTGCAGTCACCCTCGCAGATCCGCTGCTCGTCCCCGTCGGCGTCTAGCTCGTCGGCGCCGGGCCCGCCCAGGCAGTCATCATCGGCACCGTTGCACTGCTCTACTGCCGCTGAGTGGACACTGGCGTCGCCATCGTCGCAGTCGCCCTCGCAGAGACTCTGGCCATCGCCATCAGCATCGCTCTCTGCAGTGGTAAGGCTGCCCTGGCAGGAGTCGTCGATGCCATTGCACAGCTCGGCGGCACCGGGATAGATCAGGGCGCTGAAATCGTCGCAGTCGCCTTCACACGGGGTGAAGCCGTCCTCGTCACCATCCAACTCGATAGCAGCGATTTCGCCGAGGCAACCGTTGTCGAGGCCATCACACAGTTCATCGGCCCCTGGAAACACCGACGGGTTGTCATCGTCGCAGTCATCGCAAGCCCGAAACTGGTCACCATCCTGGTCGATGACATCAGGATCGATCGACTCGGACAGGCCATCACAGTCACTGTCCCGCCCATCACAGATTTCCGGTAGGCCGGGGCCCACCTGGTTGTCGTTGTCGTCACAGTCCCCCGCACAGACCGGCACTCCGTCCTGGTCCTCGTCTCTTTCATAGTCGGGCAGGGAGCCGTCGCAATCATTGTCCTGCCCATCGCAGATCTCGGTAAGCCCCGGGGATCGGCTGGGATCTTCATCGTCACAGTCCGAGCAAGCGTCGGCACCATCACCGTCCCGATCACCGAGATCGTCGTCCTCACCGTCGACAAGACCGTCGCAATCGTTGTCGATTCCGTCGCAGTACTCGGGGTGCTGAGAATGTACTGTCGCGGTGCGATCGTCGCAGTCGCCGTCACGGGGCAGGATGCCGTCACCATCGACATCCACCTCGTCATCGGCAAAGAAGGTCGGGTCACTGCTACAGCCCACCAGCAACACAACGGCCACCAGTTGCAGCCAACAGAACCTGGGAAACTGCGTCATCAACCACCAATCCTCAACCCGAACTCTACACCGCCACCGACTGTGAGATGCGGGCGGGCGTCCTCGTACTCCGCAATCCCCAGCGGCCTGCTCTCGCGAAACAACACCCGCAGGCCAACCACGGGCTCGACCATAGCTCCAGCGTTGCGGGCTGTGCTTCGACGGGCAGCAAAGCTGAACAGCACTTCCAGGTCGGGACCGTGGATCAAGTAGTGCACCGGGCCCTCATAGTCGGTGGGCAATTCGACCTCCATGGGATGACCATAGCCGACACTCCAACTGAACCAGGGGGTTAAGGCCACCCGCGGTGACAGAACGAACACAGGGCCAACGCCCACCTGCGCCGCGGCGCTGATGCCAAAGAGAGTCTTGACCTCGTTTGCACTGTGGAGCCGCTCGATCCCTCCGAGGCCGAGTTCCGCGGCAACGCGAAGCGCAAGGTGGCCACCCACGAACCGACACATCCAGCCCGCCTGGAAACGCCCACCGACACCGCCTGCGCCCTGCTGGTAGAAGCCGTGAACTCCCAACTGCAGCAGCAGCGAGCCGAGTCCCGCCGGTGGTCCCACGCTTCGCCCCTCGCCATAGACACCCGATGCTGCCTGCCCGGTCGTGGCGCGCAGATCGAGACGCATGTTCCGCTCGGCCTTGAGTTCGACGATGTGTCCACCCAGGCGATAGGCAGCGACCGGCAGGTAGACGACTACCGAAGCGTCGTGGATCGGAGCCCGCAGGTACTGGACCGTGTGTTCGTAAATCCTCTTCAGCTTGGGGTCGAGGATTGGGACTACCGGTTCGGGGACCTTGGCCTCAGGCCCGGCCCCCACCACTGTGACCCGGGCGAAGGTCGCCACCAAGAACTCGTAGAGCCCGACCATCTCGTCTTCGAACGTCCCCTGTTGCATAGCCAGGGTGCGCGCACGAAGAATCGACGGCATCGCTTCGCTGACCCGATCCGTCGCGTAGTAGACCCGCGCCAGCAGGTAGTGGAGTTCAGCATTTCGGCGCGCTTGGGGCATCTCGGCCGCCGCTTCGAACTCTGCTAGGGCGCCGGTCAGCTGCCCCTCTTCGAGCAGAAAGCGACCCTGGACGAGGTGGTGTTGGAATGAACTCGTTTCCCCAGGCTCAGCGGCGTGCAGCGGTAGCGACCAGAGCAGTGCAAGTGCCAGGACGACCAGAGCTGCGCGAGGGTGTTCCCGGGCCACGACGATGAGAGGCGAAACGCCCGAAGCTGGTTCAGAACCTGATCGCGGTGCCGACGTTCAAGCCTGCGCGAATCCAGGTGAATTGATTGGAGTCCACACGAATCAACCGGGTATCGAGTCCTCCCCCGAGGTCGTTCCCAGCGATCGCTCGAATGCCGCCACCGAGCGCTTCACCCCACACGCCTGCGCGAAACAACACTCGTCCGCCTGTCTTGAGGGGAACCCACCAGATGTCCGCTCCTGCCTGCGCACCAGCTGCCGCAGCGCCCAGGCGGCACTCGCCGGCGTAGACCACTCCAGTTGCCTTCTGCTCAGCCAGGCAAGACAGCAGCAGTTCGCCCAGCGATCCAGCGACAAAGCCAGCGTGGGGAGTCAGGTACAGCCCCGAGGCCATGCTCAGATCGACCCCAACATCGAACTGTCCGAGGACATGCCACGCGGTTCCCGTTCGCACAGCCTCGATGTCGTCGCCGGCAGACGCCGTGGCAGTTCCACCCCAACGCATCCGCCCTTCCAACCGCACGGGTCCCAGGCGGCGACCGACACTCACGTTGCCTCCCAACCCGACGGGGGCAACGCCGATGCCATCCCCTGGGGCATTCCCGAAGCTCAATTCAAAACTGACGCCAACCTCCCAGGGGCCAGGAACCGGCCGCGCAGGTTGGCGATCGGCGAGGCCAAAGGACACTGGCCGATACGGCACGAGCGATGGGCTCAGAGCCACCTCGACGGGGGCTCCTGGGGTCACTTCAAAGCTGATCCCGCTGGCCTCGTACTTGCCCTTGGGGAGCCAGAGTTCGGCCTCTCCGATGCCGTCAACGGCAGCCAGGTCGAGGAACTTCTTCAAGTACTCCTTGATCTGCGGATCAATCAACAAACCCTGGTAGCTCAACTCGATCGGGCTGGTGGGCAGGTCGCGGCCGGGGGGGGGCTTGACCGTGACCTGCCCGAAGGAACTGCTCAGCCGATCTCCCTCGCGTTTCGCCTGGTCCGCCAGGCGCGGCTCGAGAACCGCCGCGTTAGCCCAGGCATCAATTGCCAGGCCCACCATGCCGGCCTTCTCAGCCACCGTCGCCAGGCGCTGCCAACAACCAGCTTCCTTTGCCCCCTGATCGGTGGCGCAAGCAGCGATGAAGGCCTGTGCGGATTCCCGGAACTGGCCGTACTGAAAGAACAGTTTCCCCTTGTTCACCAGGAACTCGTAGCTCTGGGTCGGGTCCTCGGCAGGCTCGACGCCACGCACACGGGATCGGTAGTTGCGCTCCTCGGCCTGGCCGCTGGCAGGCGCCAGCATCAAGGAGGCCGCGACCAGGGCCAGGTAGAGCGGAAAGTGTGCGATCGAACTGGTCATAGCGACGGCCGACTAGCCGGCAGCCTCGTTGTTCTTGTCTCTTTTTTTGTCCCGCGCAGCCTTCAGCTTGCGCGCTGCGTCGAGCATCGGCTTCGGGAACTTGAGAGCAGCCATCTTCACCTGGTCTGCAAAAGTCGGCAGCAAGCCCGTTGGCTCCAACTGGCCGAGGATCCCACCCTGCTCATCTTTGCCGGCAGCCTTGAACACGAACAGGTCTCGCAGTTTGTAACGATCGTCACTGCTCAGCGGCAGCACCTCGCTGATCTGGACGATCTTGCGCGTCCCGTCGCTGAGCCTGGAGATCTGCACGATGATGTCCAGCGCGAGAGCGATCTGGGTGCGCAGCGCGTACAGCGGCAGTTCGACATCCCCCATCAACGCCAGAGTCTCCAGCCGCGCCAAGGTCTCCTGGGCCGTACTGGCGTGAGTGGTGGACATAGAGCCCTTGTGCCCCGAAACCATGGCCTGGACCATGTCGAGGGCCTCACCACCACGAACCTCTCCGATGATCACCCGGTCGGGACGCATCCGCATCGCGGACCTGAACAGGCTGCGAATGCTGACCTCTCCCCTGCCCTGCCGATCGGGAGCGCGGGTCTCGTACTGCAGCAGGTGCGGCTTCTGCATTTGCAGCTCGGTGCTCTCCTCGATCACGACAATCCGCTGATTGTCGGGAATCATCGACGAGAGGACGTTCAGAAGAGAAGTCTTGCCCGAACCGGTCCCCCCAGCCACCACGATATTCATCTCGGTCTTGACACAGACGTCGAGAAAATCGGCAGCGGGCTGGGTGAGTGTCCCGAATTCCAGCAAGCGATCAACCGACAGCGCTTCTCGGAAGAACTTGCGGATGGCAATGCAGATGCCCTTGCGTGACACCGGCGGCAGCGTCAGGTGAACCCGCGAACCGCCAGGAAGGCGGGCATCGATGAGCGGGTTTTCCTCATCCAGGACCGTGCCCACGTATTGGGCGATGTTTTTTGCCAACGCGAAGACATGGTCCTCGTGTTCAAAAGCCGCTTGTGTCTTGTACAACTTGCCCGAGCGCTCGACGTAGACCTCGAACGGGCCATTGATGAGCACCTCGGAGACTGCCGGGTCATCGAGGAGCTCCTGGACAGGCTCAAGGTAGAGTCCGAGTGTCTGCGCGAAAACTGTCTCGAGAGTTGCGCTCATGAGGCTGTGTCCCTACAGGGGTCCCTTCTTCTTGGGCATTCCGCGCAGACGCTTCTTGACCTTGGCCTTGTGCTTCTTAGCCCACTTGTAGCGCGGGTCGGTGTCGTCAGGAATCTTCCGCATCAGCAACTCCAGCTCGCCGTCAGCCCGCCGCCAATCTGCGCTCTGGTAGTAGCCGACGAAGCTCAACTTGATGCGGCGATACTCCTGGTCCAGCATCCCCTGTGCGCTTTGGATCTTGGAAGGGATGTCTCCTGCGAACTTCGGCCAGATCGAGGTGTCCAGAAGCCCGAGTTCCGCCTCGGCGCGTTGGTAGAAGTTAATCGATTCCCACAGGTTCTGGTCGCCAACTGCAGCCTCCCGGAAATAAACCTCCCCGCGCTGATAGTCCTCCTTGGCTTGCCGCAGGATCTCCTCGTCACTTCTCTCGCCCCGCTTCACAATCGGCCCAACGGAGTCCTCCTCGGCGACCTTCGCCTTCGCAGTCGCCTGCCTGGCAGTTTCGACCCCAGCGGAACCTTTGGAGGACCTCTTTACACCGATCGCTGCGACAACCAGCAACAGCACCAGCAGCACCCCGCCGACGATCACCAGGTTGCGGACCAGTTGCAGGTTCGCTGGCCTACGCCGTTTCCTTGCTGCCCCACCAGCAGGGAGACGGTCCTGCAGAGAGCTCACGCCCGGCGGCATGCTCGGCATCCCTGGAGGCCGGGGAGCAAAATTTCCGGCCTGTCCCGGGACCTGCTGCTGCGGATAACCAGGTTGCTGCGGATAGCCTGGCTGGGGTTGCTGGCCGGGTTGCTGCGGATAGCCTGGTTGCTGAACCCCTGGATAGCCTGGTTGCTGAACCCCTGGATAGCCGCCTTGCACTCCGCCTGGGGCCGGCTGTTGAACTCCCGGGAACGGACCCTGCGGCCCACGCAACTGCGGCTGCTGGCCGTGGGGGCTGCCCAAGCCTGGATTTTGCAGCGGGGTAGGCTCGTCTCCCGAGGGTGGACCCGGTGGCTGTTGGACAAAGCCGGGAACCGGAGAACCGCCGTAACCCGGATGGGGTGCCGGCGCGCCCGGCGGATAGGTGTCTTGTGGCCCGGCAGGAACTGCCTGCGGGGGGCCTGGCAGCACGTGAGTGGCGCCATCGGAAGCGCCCAGCTCCGGCGGCACGGCCACGGCGACCGAAGCAGCCGGGTCGACGGCAGCTCCGACGATGCGGATCCGAAGAGCGATGTCACAGAACGTGACCAGGTCTCCATCCTGGACGTAGGCCCGTTCGATGGGGCGATCGTTGAGGTAGGTGTGGTTGACCGAACCCAGGTTCTCGAGCACGACCTGGTCACCCTGCCAACTGAGCTCGCATTGCTTGCGCGACACGTGGGGGCTGGGGATCTGCAACTGGCACTGCCCGCTTCGTCCCAGTCCGACCGTCTCCACGTCGAACTCGAACGACTCCCCGACCTTCGGCCCGGCGAGGATCTCGATTTGCAGACGTCCGGCCATTCCCATCAATCCTAGAAGAGTTCGCCGCGTGCAGCCTTGATGATGATCGCACCGAAGAGGGTCAACATGATCGCGCCCACGATGAACAGTAGCGGCATGATCATCTTGACGGGCGCCTCGCCAGCCAACTTTTCGGCTCGCTGTGACCTCTTCATACGAATCGCCTTGGCCTGCACCTTGAGGATGTTGGTCAGGGGAGTTCCCATCTGCTCAGCCTGTACGACCGAAGCGACCAGGCCGGTGACATAGTCAGACGGCACCCGCTCCTTGAGACTCAGCAGTGCTTCTTTGCGGGTGGAGCCCATGCGAGTCTCCTGCAGGACGTACCGCATCTCCTCGATGAGTGGGCTGCGCGTCGAATCTTTCGAGACGATCCTCTCGAGGCTCGAGTTGAAGTCGAGCCCGGCGCCCACGGACAGAGCCAACACGTCCAGCATGTAGGGAAGATCGCGGTTGATCGTCGTCAGCCGGTCCATCACCTTCTCTTCGAGATACATAATCGGGAAGTAGAAGCCGAACATCCCCGCCATGAAGCACAGCGGCAAGCGCGGCTCTCCGGTAACGGCGCTGAAAAAGAAGAACCCGAGGCTGAAGAAGCTGATGCTCGATACCACGCAGAACGCTAGGTACTCGTCAGCGGTGAAGCCGCCGAGGTGTCCTGCACGCCCGAGACGGGTGCCGACCACAGAGCGGACCCCGGGAATGGGCAACTTCTCGAACCAGTACGCGAAGATCATCAGCAGCTTGTTGAGGACCCGATAGGCAGGCGACTGCCCCATCAACTGGACACGCTTGTTGAGCAGGTAGCCACGTTCGGGCACTGGACCTTTGTAGGTCTCGTCGGGGATGAAGCCGAGACCAAAGAGAAACGTCGCCACGATGATGAGCAACGACGCGATGATCACGACGACAGTGCTGCCCATCTAGACGTCCACCGTGACGATTTTTCGGATCATGAAGATGCCGACAATCATCATGATCGCGATGAAAAACAGGATGATCCAACCGTAAGGGTCCTCCCACAACGGCGCGATCATGGCCGGGTCAACCTGGTAAATGACCCCCGCAATAAAGATCGGCAATCCGCCCAGGACGATGGCCTGCATCTTCCCCTGGGCAGTCATCGTAGAGATCTTCGCTTCGAGCCGCGTGATCTCGCGGATCGCCTCAGCGGTGTCGTTGAATACCTCGGGCAGGTTGCCACCAGTGCCGCGGGCCACCTGAATGGAGGTCACCACCAGGTCGAGGTTCTTCGACTCGACCCGCTCGCTCATGTTGTTCATTGCGTCATCCAACGTGAGGCCCAGCTTGTGCTCCTTCATGAGCAGCCCGAACTCCTCGCTGATCGGCGGATCCGTGTTCTCGACCAGGATCTGGATCGACTGCGGCAAAGTCAGTCCAGCTCGCAGGGAATTGCCCATCGAGACGAGCGCGTCAGGCAGCATCTCTTCCATCGTCTCGCGCCGCTTCCGTTGACGAACAGCCAGCAGAAACCAGGGAATCAGGCCGACTATGACTGCCGCCAACAGTCCGTTCACAAAGCCCACCATGGACGTAAAGAACAGGAATGTGCCCCCCATGAAGACCATGTGCACGTAGAAGATGCGCTTCGGATCCTTGCGTGAGAAGATCGCATCGAGAGCGACGCCGAGACGCTCGAGGTAGCCCCGCTCGAAACGCTTGAAACCCTTGAGTGCCTCCGGGCCGTTCATCCACGAGACAAGGAACACGATGGCAGCAATGGCCAGCGTGAACAGCGTCAGCACGATGGACCCCCAACTCACAGGAAGTTCCCATCACCAATGATCCCGGAGTTGATCATGCCGGGGATGAAGCTGGGGATGTAGCCCGTCAGCAGCATCTCGCCCTCGATCTTCCCGTTCGAATCGACGCCCCGTTGCTGGAAGCGAAAGATGTCCTCTAAGTGGATCCGACCATCATCCTGCAGGCCTACGACTTCGGTGACATTGACCACGCGGCGAGTGCCGTCGGAGAAACGAGTCTGCTGCACGATGACATCTACAGCAGAGCAGATCTGATCACGAATCGCCCGGATGGGCAGATCCATTCCGGCCATCAGAACCATCGTCTCGAGGCGGGAGATCATGTCCACCGGCGAGTTGGCGTGACCGGTGGTCAGGCTGCCGTCATGGCCGGTATTCATCGCCTGCAGCATGTCGAGGGCCTCACCACCGCGGCACTCGCCGACGACAATGCGGTCGGGGCGCATACGCAGCGAGTTCTTCACCAACTCGCGGATGGAGTAGGCGCCCTTGCCTTCAAGGTTGGCGGGCTTGGTCTCTAGCGAGACAACATGCTCCTGGGGCAGCCGCAGCTCCGCGGCATCCTCAATGGTGACAATGCGTTCCTGCGCCGGGATGAAAGCAGACAGGCAGTTCAGCAGCGTGGTCTTCCCGGAGCCGGTGCCGCCGCTGATGATGATGTTCTGCCGGCCGAGAACGCACTTCTCGAGGAAGGATGCGATCTGCGCCGAGACCGAGTTGAACGTCACGAGGTCGTCCATGGTCAGGGACTTCTTGCCGAACTTTCGGATCGTAATGCATGGGCCCTTGATCGCTAGCGGCGGGATGATCGCGTTGACTCGAGAGCCGTCTTTCAGCCGCGCATCGACCAGCGGAGAACTCTCGTCGATGCGCCTGCCCAATGGAGTGATAATCCGCTCGATGACCGCGAGGACCGCCGCGTGGGCGGTGAAGGTACAGCCGGTAAACTCAATTCGACCGTCCCGCTCCACGTAGATCTGGTCCTTGTTGACCACCATGATCTCCGTCACGGTGTCGTCATCCAACAGGTCTTCCAACGGACCCAGCCCGAGAGCCTCGTCGAGCACCTCCTTGATGAGGAGGTCGCGGTCCACTGCCGTGTCGATGTCACTCTCGAGCTCGCCGATAATGTCGGTAAGCAGGTCCCGCGCGCGGGTCCGCAGCTCCTCCTCGTTGACCTGGTTCATGTCCAGGCTCTTGAGGTCCATGTACTGCAGCAGGCGACGGTGGACCCGACGCTTCAGATCGACCGGGGCAACACCCTTGCGGCCCGAAACCACCATCTGCAGCGCGTCGACGGGAGGGCCCTGCAACGCCGTGGCGGGGATGGCAACCATTGCACCTGTGGCCGCCGCCGAATCGGGCACGTAGGCGGGCTGTTGGTACAATTCAGCCGGGTAGGCCGGTTGCGGCGCCGTCTGGGATGACGGGATCTGACCACTCTGGATCTGGTGAACCTGTTCGGCCGTGTAGATCACGAGCACGCAGTTGCCGATCGTGACCCGGTCTCCGAGTTGCAGCACCTGCTTGCCGAACACCCGCTGGCCATTCACGAAGCTTCCGTTGGTCGAACGATCGGTCAACACGACGCCGTGTTCGCCCATCCCTACCTCGGCGTGAAAACGAGAGACCTCCATGTAGGGAAGGACCAACTCGTTGCCGCCCTCACGACCGATTCGGATCCGCTCACCCTCCAGGTCGGCAACGACCTCGCGCTGGCTCTCAGGGTCGACGTAGACAATACGGATCACGCAAGCCTCTGGCTGCTCACCACTTGACGTCTGCCGCGTCGTAGATGTCGAGGGTGTCTTTGATCTGCTTGCGCATGCTGCGACGGTCCTGGATGTCCAGGGCCAGCGGCGTCAGCACAATGATTCCGTCGGTCTCCCCTTTCTGCCAGGCCCGACTTCCGAACAGCAAGCCCAATCCTGGAATGTCCTTGAGCCCAGGCAGGCCGGTCAAAGTGCGGCCCTTCTCACGACGGAAGAAGCCTGAGAGGGCGAATGCTTCCCCCTCGCGCAACTGCACGTGAGCCTTGTGCTTCTGGTTATTGATCGACGGGATCTCACCACCGAACACCTTCTCGCCCACGGTGGAGAAGAAGATCTCGAGCTTCAGATCGATATCACCGTCCTCATCAATGACGGGGGTCGCTTTGACCTCGAGGCCGATCTGCTTGACCAGGAACCGCGACTCAAGGCTCCCGCTGACCGTAAAGATCAACTCCTTGCCGCGGATAAAAGTCACCTCTTCACCGGAGATGGTGGTGAAAAAATCCTGGTCGAGTACGCGCCGAATGTCGGCGGTAGACTTGAAGTTGAGCAGGTCGTCCGGCTTGCGAACGGTACCGAGCGGGTCGTCTGGATCGACGAAAGTCGCCTGCAGCTCGCTGGGCCCGAACTGGATGTAGCTGATTGTGTCCATCACGACGCGGACCGGACCGGAACTCCAGTCAACTCCGATGTTGTGATTGCGAGTGCGGTCAATTTCCAGGACCTGGAACTGCAGTTGGATCTGAGCCTTGCGAACGATGTCACGTTCATCGAGCAGAACCAGCGAGTACAAGACCTTCTTCTTCGCCTCGACAAGGTCTTTGACCCGCTCGAAGTCATCGCGGCGTTTGACCACACCGTCAATCACCACGCGGTCGCCCATGCGTACGACCTCGATCCCGGGGATGTCCGACAACAGGCCTTCGACATCGCGGCGCAATTGTTCGATGTCGCCCACCACGTTGACGTCGAAAGTCAGGCGCCCCGCAGTCAGGCTGGAATAGCCCTCCTTGAGGCCAAAGACGATGATCTTGGTGCCATCGGGATGCTCGCTGACGTCGATCACATCTGGGTTGCCGAGCGAGACGTCCTTGATCTTGCCGATCCAGATCACCTTCTCTTCGCCAACCCTCAGAGTGATCGGCTTGCTATCACGGGCAAAAGCGCTGCTCACAATGAGTGGGCAGAGCAATAGCCCGACCAGAAGGGTCGCGACGATCGCAACGAGGCGGGTTCCAGCTCGAGTGGCTTGCAATCTCATCTTCAGCGTCAAGGCCTCCTTACCGGCGTCCCTTGCTACCGCGAGCGCGGATAATGTTGAGTCCCGGCTTCTTGTTGCGCTTCTTCTGAATCGCGATGATCTTCTTCGGCTCGAAGATATCCGCAAAGTTCTTACCCGGCAGCGCCATCTCGGCATCAACGTCCTTGTCGTTGCGCATCGTAAGAGAGAACTCACCCCGGTCCTGGGCGAACACCAGCAGTTCGGCCTCTTCGGGAGTGACCAGCACGGTCACGGTGCGGTTACGCTGCGTCCGCTTGCTGCGCGAGTCGCTACCGGCAATGTCTCGCCCTGCTCCCAGCTTGTTGCCCACCGCGAGCACCGTGACGTTCTGCAGCAACGTGACCGTCTCGACGGATCCGGAGCCGGGTTTCTGGAAGGTCCCGAGCACGTCGACGTGGTCCTTCGGCCGCAACAAACCTCCGAACATGTTCACCGAGTTCACCGGCAATGCGAGCGCCCGCATCTCTTCTTGGATGATCTGCGACAGGCGCTCCTCGTCCTGAGTCGATGCCAGGTCAGAGGTCAGGACAGGGCTGCCCTTCTTGATCTTGAGACCGGTCGCCTGGCCGATGATGTCATCGCGGAAGTCTTCCTTGATGTAGCGCGGCGGCAGGTAGTTTGCGGGAAAGTCTTTGACTCGCAACTGCTTGCCGCTGATGGGCGCGAACGCAGGGATATCTTCCCGGGCCACAAGGATGGAAATTCGCTGACCAGCGACGCCTAGTTCCTTGGCCAGATTGTTCTTGTATAGCTGCATGAGGAACAAAGCCAGCACGGCCAGAATTCCCGAGAGCAGCAGGATTAGCTTCCTTTGCACTTGTGACGACCCTCCATCTACCAAGGCACTGCAAGCGGCCCGTCAGCGCAGGGCCTCATTCAACCGGGTGCGTGCAGTCTACATTAAAGGGGCATGCAACGCGCTCGCCCCGAAGGGTCCGGCAGTGCATGTCTCTGTCGTTGAGAATGGGCATCTCCTGGTCATTTTTCAACTCACCCTCGGCGATCCAGCAAAACCACGGTACTGGTCACCGCACCGACACCGTCTCGCTGGCTGAAGGCGACGTAGGCTTCCCGCGCGCCCTTGGTGAACAACAGAGATGGAAATTCGCCGTCCATGGAGCCGTGCGCCTTGAGGTGGGTCGCCGACACCGACCAACCCTCAGTGGACATCTCCTCGGCGTAGTGTGCCGCAACCTCCTCGATCGTTCCGCCACCCCGATACAACAGGATCTGGTAGGCGGCGCCCATGTGGCTCTGACCGAAGGTAATCATGCGTTGGCTGTCATAAGGTCGCGGCACATCAGCGATGTCGTAGCCCGGTGCGTCGTCCTTGCCCTTAGCCCGCACGCTCTGGAAGTCGAAGCCACCCACGGGCCAAACGTTGAAGTACTGGACATCCCCTTCGCTGGCATCGTCGAAGGCCACCATCATCTTGGGCTCGCCGAGTTCGGTCGCGTCGCCAGACTTCTGGAATTGCCGGAAGCGCTCCACCATGTCGCGCGTGTAGTCAGCCTGCCCTTCCTTGCCGGTTACGAAGGTCGAGAAGCCACCCCAGCCCTTGCCACTGAAACGCACGAAACGCTCGTTGAGCAGCTTCTCGGTCGCGGCGATGCGGCGACGATGCTCCTCGCGATCAGCAGGGTCCTTGACCGTCTTCAGAATGGCTTCCTGGGCAGCCTTGGGAGCGATCTCTGCCTGCGCGCCCTGGTACATCCCCTCGTAGTAGTCCAGCAAGGCATCGATGCTCTTGTTCGTGCGACTGAGGGTGTACTGCAGGGTGTTGCCGTTCAGGTACACCTCCTGCACCTCACCCTCGACCACGTACTGCTTCATGTAGGCCGGCATGCCGGGCGAACTCAAGGCCGCATTCACGTCGTCGAAGACCCGGGCGTAGACGTCGGGACTACGCGGCGTCATGAAGTGCCCGAAGCCGAAGATCGCACCCACCAGGATGACGATCGTCGCGATACGACCGGCACGGCGAGCCATCAAGCGAAAGAGCTTCATCGTCGTCTTCCCTTCCGGCCCTAAAACAGGACCGCGTAGCTCCAGGCAGTCAGCGCACCCTTGACCATCATGATCGCGTCGTCACCGCGAGTCTGCTTCTTGTGCCAGGTACCACCGGCTACGAAGTGCTGCGAGCGCACAGCGCTCCCTCCGGGCAACGTAGTGTCGAGAATTCCACCCGGGTTGTAGCTGGCCTGCACCTGCCAACCGGTGACGTTGGTGTCGACCGAACTGATCAGGTTCGACAGGGTCGAGATCACCCCCAGCCCGCCATCTCCACCGCCGGCAAGAAGACTGTCCGCCTCGAACACGTCGGGACGGCTCAGCCGAACGAACTGGGGAGCATTCTCGAACATGGGGTAGTAGGTCGCAGCCCGCGCCTGGATGGTGGCCTCGGACAGCTCGGTTTCCGGAATCTGCGCGTACGACCAACTCATGTACCGCGATGCCATGTGGCATTGCAGCTTCAGGTCGTAGGACTTCCCGAACCAGAGGATGCCCGAGATCATCAGCAACAACACGAACACCCAGATCACGAACTCGCTCATTGCCTGGCCACTCTCGGCCTGGCCTTGTCGGCGCTGCAATCGTTTGCCTTGATGCATTGTGCTGCTCCGTCTCATCAGTGCGCGATGATCTGTTCGATTGGACTTCCCGCGAAGGCTCCCACCATCGAGACAAGCCCCGTGACCGCTCCAGAGTCTACGCCCGCCGCAGCGACGCTACCCGCAGCAGCCACCACCGAGGACGCGACGTCCCCTGCCTCGCTTGGCCCCAGTTGCACCGGAGCCAGGTGGGTACGCCAGTGCGGGCTGAACAAGCCACCACTGGAGTGAGGGTTGTAGACGTTGGCCTGGGCGATGGTCAGCATGCCGAAGTCATCTCCCAGGTCGTTCTGGAATACCGCCGGGATGAACTTCGCCTGGACATCGGAAGACGTCTTGTAGGCGAAGGTGTAGAAACGGCTCCGCCGTTCCCAGTCGGACGGCAGCATGTACGGCGTGACGTTCGGGTTGCTGGAATCCAGCGCCGAGTAAGCAGCACCGAGGAAGTTGTAGGGGTTGGGAATGTCGATGGTGTTGTTGGGACAGAAAAAGCACCACCACTCGGGCGGGATCTCGAAGTGCACCGCGGCAGGCCCGAAGTCCGCGCCACCGCACATGACCGAGTAGCGGGCACGTAGCGCCATTACGAACATCACGTTGGTGAAATGATATGGGGCAGTAGATGCCCAGTAGGCGTGATACGGGATCTGCAGCTCGCCCCACAGCGGCCCTTCGTGGCCGAAGAAGCCCGCCAACAGGTCCGCTGCCAGGTTGCGAATTCGGTCGTTGTAAGAGAAGCCGCTAATGGCACCGACGGCATCGACAAGGCCGCCGCCCAGCGAGTACTCCGTCTCGAAATAGCCGCCGGCCGCACCATCCAGGGTGGCTTCACAGAGGTCCTGCAGCTCGCCCTGCTCTTCTGGGATCTCCGGTGGGTACATGATGCCGAAAGCCGCACCGTTGTTTCGGGCGATCTCGACCGCCTCCAATTCGGCAGCGATAATCATCCCCTCGTGCACTCCCTCCTCGACATTCGAGAGGGTTTCCATCACGTCCCAGAGAAAGTCCTCGTTGTCCTGGGCCTCGAACAGGACCGGGTACAACTCGAAGGTATCGAAGGGCACCTCGAGCGAGGGCGAGCACACCGCAGTCGTGTAGCAGACACCCAGCCAGAAGGCTTCGATCGTCGGCGAGATGATGACCGCGGTGGTAGCGGTCCACAGCACCGCCTTCATGTACATCTCTTCGGCCAACAGCATGGTCATGAAGATGTTCATCATGCTGTTGAGGTTCATGGCGCGGGCAACCCAGGTCGTGCCCGAGAGGGCGGACGCATCCGCCGCAGATTGGAGTTGCATCTTGTCGTGGAGCAGCACGCCGCTGTTGATCACCATGAAGGTGAAGCAGGCCAGCAGGAACATCACCAGGACCATGTAGACGATCGACTGGCCACCCTGGTCGTCGTGAAAGCCCGTCAGGCGGGTACGCAGACGTTCCCCGAGGGCGGGCCGGCTTGCAGACATGAGCGTTGCAGTCATGACAGCTCCTATGTGTCCCAGAATCCACGGATCGGCGGATTGCCTGTAGTGCCCTCGAGCGGCAGGACTGCCACCGAGCGGATGAAGGTGAAGCGGCCAGGTAGCGACGCGCCGAGCCCTGCTCCAAAGTCCACCACAGTCCAACTATCACCAATGATCCGATTGACGACCGGAATCGCGAGATAGAAGCGATGCCGCACTCGGACGGCTACATCGGAGGGGTTCTCTGGATATTCCCAACTGCTCTGCCCGCTCTGCTCGATGAAGCCGGTCTCAGTCGCCTTGTAGAGGACGACCTCCGTGGCGAAGCTGGAGTAGGCATATCGCTGCAGAGCGTTGTCTGCGTACGAACTCGGGAGGCCCAGAACCGCGACCAGAGATGTGAACGCGGCAGCGGTGTTCGCGATCATGTCACCGATGATAGGTGCTCCGCCGAGTACGTTCGAGGCCTTCGGACTGATGGGGATGCAGGCCATCGACGCCGCCTGCTGGATCTTCTGAAGCTTCTCTCCGCCATCCATGTTGATGGAGTTCGCTTCTTCAGTAACCGGCTGGTTGTCGTCGAGCGGCACCCGCGCCGGGATCCACACGATCGCGGCGCGAGCAGCTGAAAACGCCGCATAGCTGACCACGTTTCGAGCCTGGAACATCAGCGCGAGCTGCATGAGAATCAAGGTGGTAATCAGGAGGATCGGAAACGAGATCGCGACCTCAGTCATCGCCTGACCGGTCTCGCCCAGCGCCGGACGACGGCCACGCAGAATAAGAGCCGTCAGTCGCAAGAATCCGGAGGCAAACAGCCAGCAAAGCTTGCCAGCAGTCCACAGAGCGGCCGCCGCGAGCACACCGTACAGCAAGGCGTA
The DNA here is from genome assembly GCA_964490445.1 of uncultured Rickettsiales bacterium. Taxonomy (GTDB): domain Bacteria; phylum Myxococcota_A; class UBA796; order UBA9615; family UBA9615; genus UBA6601. Next base: position 50,226 of record CAZBDA010000005.1, read on the forward strand.
GAACGTGTAGGCCGGGCCAGGCAGTGGGGTGTTTGCTGCGAAACTCTGCAGGACCGCTCCCTCGAGCAGGCCGATGTCCTCACGCCCCCAGGTCGAAGCCCCGGCAGCACAGACGAGCGCAGACGCAAGCATCATAAAACCGATTGTTTTCAAGATGGTTATGGAACGTTTACTCATGGCCGACCTCATAAACTCAACCGGATGATTGGCTCTGCGTGGAGCAGTCCATGCTCGACCATCGCCCAGGCAAAGCCGCCAGAAATCGCGACACCCAGGGGGAATGCATCGGAGTCCTCGACCTTGGGCATCTCCGTCTCCAGGAACGGCACGAACGCGGACACGAAAAACCGACTCATGCGCCGTAATGAGGCGATCAGTTTGCCTTTCCAGATCATGATGCTCAGCGCCAGAGCGCCACCGATCAAGCCCATGTACAGCAGGCCCAGCACGGTCACATCCAGGCCGACCAGGGCGCCGAGGGCAGCCGCCAGCTTCACGTCGCCGCCGCCGATTCCGCCGAACATGTAGCCGAGAAACAGTACGCCGAAGCCAAGCGCCAGACCGAGAAGACTGTCCTTGAGGCCCACCAGTACCGTCGTAGCCCCCACGCAGTGCAGGGCGATTCCTGCCGCTGCGGCCGGATAGGTCAGGTTGTTCGGGATGCGTTGAAAGCGCAGGTCGAGCACGGCCGCAGCGCCCATGACCGCAGCGCTCGTGCCGACGACAATCCATCCGAACATGCCGCTGGTCTGAGGGTCAATCACAGGCGCCTACTCGTAGCTTCGGTGTTCATATTGGTCTTGCCGATCCACCCAGCGGAGTTCAGGGAATCGGCATCGAAATCCAGGTTGCGACGAATCCGTAGTAACGCTCAAAGGCCTCCTGTAGAGCTCCCAGGATGGGAATGAGACCGATAAAGAGGGCCACCACCAAGATGATGTACTCGGTCATTGCCTGGCCATGTTCGTCGGCGGCGAACCGCTTGATGCTACGGAATGAACTCGACAAGTTCTGACTCCATTTTCCCCACGCAAAAAGTTCCCAGCGCGGGTTACTACTTCAGGAACGCTAGCTCGATTGGCTCGAATTCGTCAAGAGGTTGTTTGTATTTTCTTTGCAATTTCTTGACAAATGGTTGCGGGATACTGATTTTTCCCTGTCTCTACAGGAGCTTACCCCCTCTTTCCCTGCCTCCCCATCGCACGAGAAACGCGCTCCAGCGCGCGCACCGTCCCGAGCGGTCGGTAACAGGTCACTGTGATGGCTGTTCCAGGCTCAACTGGTCTCCTCGAGTGGTGCCAGTGGCAGACACCACGCCCACGGGCAGCTCAATGGTATGCCGGGCAGCGAAGTGGATCCTCGTGAAGCGCCAGGGGCGCAGGTTCGAAATGGCACGCACAACCACCCCGTCGGCAGTGGCGAAGACCACGTCGATGGCGAACTTCATGAAGAACATGTGCACCGAGTTGCACGGCGAGATGACCAAGGCCTGTCCCTCTTCCAGGCCGTCGTGATCCAGGAGACCACGCATCCGATCCGCCGGCTTCAATGCCCACTCCTCGTGGCTAGCAAGCAAGGTGCCTCGGGTCAGGTTGCGAATCACGGATCGGGTGCCTCCCGCGGCAGATCATAAACCCATACCCGCCGCCAGGCATTGCTCTCCGAGCCGCGCTTGCCCTGTGACACGAAGGCAAGCTTCCAGGTGCCAGACACGTCGTCTGAACTCACCGACGGCTCGCTGTTGTTTACCGTTCCGGTCTCGATGACCCGTTCCGTTCGCGAAGCGACAGTCACCCTGATAAGGGGATCGCCGGCATTGGGTTCGTTCTTGACCAGGATCAACTCCTTGCCGTCGGGACTCCACGTCGGACCGCGGCGCTCTGACGGCAAGACGTCGCGAGCCACCACAAAGGGCTCCCCGCCCGCCGACTGTACGAGGTAGGCGTCAAATCGAGTCCGATCGTCGCGACCATGGTTCGAGTAAAAGGCGATCCACGCTGCATCGGGAGACCACGACGGTTTCAACTGGTTGGAGTTCCAGTTCGTGAGTGCCCGTGTGGCCTCACGAGGACGCTTCACGTCGTCAATCACAACAATGTTGGCGCCACCCTCCGAGTGGCTGACGAATGCCACCCTCGCTCCCTTCGGCGACCAGACTCCATAGAAGTCCAGCCCGGCGCCGAAGGTCAGGCGTTTCGCCGGCTTCTCCAGGGCGTAGATGTCGAGCAGGTAGAGGTCGCCATCACCGCTGCCAGCGGAGCAGTAAGACAACAGCCTGCCGTCGGACGAAAAGCTCGCTCCACCCTCCTTCTGTTCGCTGCCAATGGCAACACTGACCCCCCTGAGGTAGATGTCGAAGTCATCATCCACTCCGCTCGATGCGAAGGCGTAGAGTTGGCCACCAGGCGCCCAGGCGAACTCGTGGGCAACCTGCCTTCGGTCGGTAAAGCGGCTCCCCAGCCCGGAGGCACCCGAGGGCGGCCGCAGTTTCTCTTCGCGGCCACCAGGCACCAACATGAACAACTCGGTGTACTTCTGCTGCGAGTACGAATCTTCGTAGGCCAGGCTGTTGCCATCGGGAGCCCAGTGCGGGTCCTTCGCGTTGCCCGCGTGCTGCGGGGAGACTGGCCGCGGAGCGCCGGCGCCGAGGGCCGAGGCAGGAACCAGGTTGCCTGCCGCAGCGAACACAAGCATCAAGACGCCAACGGGAAAGAACAGTTGCGGGCGAGTTGTCATCAGGACTCCAGGGCGGACTGTTGTGCCACAAGGTGACAGGCGATCTTCTGTTCACCGCTACCCAGTGGGACCAACTGGGGTTCGTCGCGGGTGCATTGCTGCCAGAGCTCCGTGCCAGGCTCGACTCGGTGGCAACGCGAGCGGAACACGCAACCACCGGGTTCGGTTGTCGGGTGACACGGCGCTGCGATTCGTCGCGGCGATCGGAACGACGCCGACAACAACTGCTGGGTATAGGGATGGAGGTCCCCGCCGCCATGCTCAGGATCCAGGAACGACGCCGGCATCTCTTCGACGATACGACCGGCAAACATGACCGCGATCCGATCCGCTACACGCTGCAGCAGGTCGAGTTCGTGGCTGATCAAGAGGTAGGCACTCCCCTCCGCTCGGGTCTCCCGGAGTACATCGATGACCTGACCCTTTACAGCAGCGTCAAGGCCGGCAGTCGGCTCATCAAGAACCAGCAGGTCCGGTTTCGGCAGCAAGCAACGAGCGATACTCACCCGGCGGCGCTCCCCACCGGACAACTGTGCTGGTCGCGATGCCTCCTTCCCCTGCAGTTGGAAGGTGCTGAGAGTCTCGTCGGTGAGTTGCTCGCAGCGTGCCATGTCCTGCGGCCGGTGCAGCCCGATGGTCTCGGCCAGGTGCTCGGCAACGCTCATCCCCGGATTCAAAGCGGCACTGGGCTGCTGGTAACTGATTTGCATCCGACCGCGGAGCGCGCGCAGGGCGTCGCGGTCCAACTCGCCGAGTTCCTCGCCGTCGAAACGCACCTGGCCGTCCTCAGCCGCCAGGACCCAGAGCAAGAGCTTGCCCAGGGTGGTCTTTCCCGAACCCGACTCGCCAACCAGACCCAGGAACTCGCCCGCGTGCACATCGAGGTCGACGTCCTTGACGGCGTGAACTGGCTCATCCCCGGGCATCGCTCCGGGAAAACTATGACTGAGCCCCTGCGCGCAGAGCAGGCGCCGCCCGCGGGGCTTACTCGGGTGATCCACTCGCCGGGGTACAAGAGCGCTCTCATCGTCGAGGGTGTCGGCCCAGACCTGGAGTTCGCCTGTATAGGAGTTGCTGTCTGGCTCGGGGAAGACCTCGCCGCAGAGACCACGCTGGGTGATCTCACCGGCCTCCATCACCAGGACATGCTCCGCCAGGTGCCGAATTACCTGGATGTCGTGGGAGATCAGCAGCAAGGTCATGCCGCGCTCCCTGCACTGCTCGCCGAGCAGCTCGACCATCTCGCGACGCAGCGACCAGTCGAGCCCTGAGGTGGGCTCATCGGCGACCAGCAACTCCGGTTCCGTCGCCAGCGCGACCGCCGCGCAGACCCGCTGGGCCATCCCCCCGGACAACTCGAAGGGGTACATCTGCCCAACCCGCTCGGGGTCCGCCAACCGCACCTGTTGCAACCATTCCAGCGCGCGCTTGCGGCGCTCCGCCGCGGCAAGGCGGGGATGCCGGACAGCGACAGAGTCCTGCACCTGATCCAGCACGATGCGCAGGGGATCGAGCGCAGCAACCGGATCCTGGAAGATGTAGCCGGCCCAACCCGGACGCAGCTTCGCCGAATTCGAATCGAACACAGACAGGGGCTTGTCGGCGCCCTCGGGTAGCAACCATGCATCACCCGACACCCGCCCCGGGCGGGCACTGGAGATGCCGAGAATGGTGCGAACCAACACCGTCTTGCCGCAGCCGGTAGCCCCGAGGAGGCCGCATACCTCGCCGCGGGACAGTTGAAAGGACACCTTTCGAACCACCTCGACGGACTCTCCCCTCTTGCCGGGCACAGCAATTCGTACGCAGAGGTCCTGGACATCGAGGATGGGATCGCTCATGCCGCATCCCTCCGAGCCAGGAACTCCGCCAGGGCGAGGACTCCTCCAACTGCCAGCACGATCGCCAGCGAGGGCGCCAACACTCCCAGCAAGCCACCCTCTTGGATTGCCGCCTGCCACGGTGAGATCGCTGCCAGGGTGGAGGGCTCGGGATCAATCAGCATCAGCCGGGTATGCAGCACGCTGTTCTTCATGCCGGCGAGAATATTGCCCCAGGAAGGTCGGGGCGGGGGCACGCCATAGTCACCCAGATAGGAGAGGCTGGTCTCGACAAGAATGAACACGCCGAACAGCAGGCAGGCCTGTCGCAAGACAAGGTGGCGACAGTTGGCCCACAGGATGTGGCGCAGCAGGATGGCTCGCTCGCCGATGCCGTGGGCACGGCAGGCCTCTATGAACTGCTCCCGCTGCAGAGCCTGGACACGCTCCGACAGAGCACCGGCAAGTTCGGGAACAAACGACAGACCGACCAGTGCCGCCAGGACGTAGAGACGAAGACCTTCCCAGGCAGCTGGATCGGGCACCATCGCTGTGAACATTGCGACGCCAACAACCACCAGCACCAGCCGCGGCCACGCTGCAATGGTCGTAAGCACTCCCCTTACCCCCCGCGCTAGCAGGCTGTGAAAGCGAAAACCAACCAGCGCCCCGGCCGGCAGACTCAACAACAAGGCCACCAGGCAGGCAAACAAGCCGGGCACGAAGAATGCCTCTACCGAAACCACCATGCGCCCCAGCAGGTCGCGCCCGAGTTGGTCGGTTCCCAGGGGATGGGAAGCGTCCGGACCCTGCAAGGGTTGTGCGGACGGGGCGGCGTCGGCAACCAGCCCCACAGGTGGCACAGCCTCCAGGAAACAGGAAGCGAGTCGGAGAAGTACCAGGGCCGAGACGGTGAGCAGCCCGAACACAGCCAGGGCTCGTTCTCCGGCAGGCAGCGATGGCCCCTGCTCACCGCGGTGGTGACGATGACCTTGCTTGGTCTCGGTCATCAGACAGGCTCTCCTGCCGAACCACGACGGAACCGCGGATCTACCACCAGGCGCAGCATGTCGAGAAGGAAGTACCCGAAGGCAACCAGTGCGGTGACGAACACCGTGATCGCGAGCAGCAACAGGAAGTCTCCCTGCTGGGCCGCTCTGTATCCGATCCAGCCAATCCCCTGGATGCCGAGCACCTTCTCCAACACGACGATGCCGCCGAGCAGAAACGCCATCTTGCTCGCCGCCGCCTGGGCAAGGGGCAGGGCCAGGTGCGGCAGCAGGTGCCAGAACAGCGGCACACCACGTAGCTTCGCTGATTGGACAAAGTCGCGTTCGCGCAGGGTGGCCAGTTCGCCATCCACCCTGAGCAGCACATCGCTGAGCATGCCGTCGCCGAGCGCCAGAACCAGCACAGCGGCGAGCGCCAGCCCGGGGCCGTCGGGGCGGACTGCGAACACGATCAGGGCCAGGTACCCCAGCAGAAACACAGGCAGCAGGGACCCCGTATGAACTGCTATTCGCAACCAGCGGCTCACTGGCTGGAGCCGTTCCGCCAACAACAGGCCCACAACCAGGGAGAGGCTCAAGGACAGGAGCAGCGCGGCGAACACGATGGGCAGGCTGGTTGCAGCGCCGCGAAGCACCAGTTCCTCTATCGGAATGCCGCGAAACGACCTCCCGAGATCAAAGAACACGACACCTCGCCAGAAGGCGGCCATCCATCCAAAGAAGGTCTCGCCGTCGCTACGGGGCGAGCCCGGAGCCCACCAGACCAGGGCGCCGAAGACAAGAGACGATGCCAGGACAACGCCCGCTGAGCCGGCGATGCGGCGAGCCGCCAGGCGGGCCGATCGGTTCATGTGCTCCGGCCCCTCAGGGCTGTGCAGCCGACCGCCAGTCGGGGAACTGCGAGAAGTAATAGAACGGCTGGACAAACACGCTCTCTACCTCGCGACGCAGCGCGGTATAGCTGCGTAGGTTCCAGAGAAACACGTACGGCAGGTCCTGCGCCAGGAGCCGGTGCACCTCCTTCATGTAGGACACCTTCACCGCCGGATCCGTCTCGCGGATTGCCTTGCTGAGCAGCGCATCCACCTCCTTGTTCGAGTAGGAGACGAAGTTCTGTGTGCCCTTGCTATGGAACAGGTCGTAGATGTTCTCGTTCTTATCGAACGACCAGGAGTCCAGCACCAGGTCAAAGTCCTTCTCCGCGAAGACCTTCTCCTTCCAAACCGCCTTGTCCATGGCTACCGGAGCTGAGACTTCGATACCGAAGCGGCGGAGTTGGCTCTGGATATTCAGGGCAACGGTCTGGCCCTGATCGCCGAGCCCTGAGCGGTAGAACAACCGCAGGCTGACGGGCTTGCCCTTCCAGTTCCAGGCTCCGTCGATGAGCTTGAAGCCGACCGCTTCCATTCGAGTGGTGGCCTCCATCGTGTCGACAGCCAGCACCCTCAGCGTCTCGCTGTGGTTGTAGAACTTGCTGCTGGGAACGAACGGGCCGGAAATGCGGTAGCCCTCACCGATCAGGGCCAAGGCCTCGTCCAGGTCGACGGCACGAGCAAGGGCGTTGCGCACTCCCTGTTTCTTTAGTTGCGCTTGTTTCGCGTTCATCCCCAGGTACCACCAACTCTTGTTCTGGTAGGGGATCAAATCAGCATTCCGACTGCGCTCGACCTCGGGGAGGTACTGGGCCGGCACGTTGATGACAGCCTGCGTGTAGCCATAGCCCAGCGATGAAACCTGCTGGTTCTTGTCAGGCATCTCTCGGACCTTGACCTGGTCGATAGTCGGCGGGCGAAGAGCGTGGGGGTTCTTTTCCAGGGTCCATGAGCCGAGGTCCCGCGCCGCCAGGCGATAGGGCCCTGAAGTGGTGGGTTCCGACCAGAATGGATGGCTCGGCTCCACCACCGGACTGTCGAACCGGTGTGCCGGAAGCACCTTGAAGTAGAACTTCTCCAACGGGCTCGGCTCCGGCTCATTGAACTCGATCCGGAGGGTGTAGAGCCCCTCATTCGACGCGCTCTTGATGAACGACAGACGGCTTCGGTCCGGCGACTGGCTGCGAGGATTCTGGTAGGCCTGAATAGTGAAGACCACATCGGCGGCCGTAATGGGCTCCCCGTCAGACCACTTCAGGTTCTCCCTGAGGTAGATGGTCATGCCCATCTGGTCCGCGGCCAACTCGTAGGCGTCGGCGAGGCGCGGCTCCGCAGAGCCCTCGTAACCTGGGCCCCACAAGGACTCAAAGAGCAGCTCATTGAGCCGAGTCTCGGCCATGGAACTCTCGTGGATGGGATTGAGGGTGTAGGCCAGTTCGTCTTCGGAGTACTCGAAACTGCCGCTGAGAGCCTCACCCAGAGGCATCGCAAGGACCACGAGGGCAAGCCCAAGGGCGAGGTGCAGCACACCCCTGCCGGTCCTGCCCCCTTCGTATCCCTGCAACTGCTGACGCATCATCCGCCCTTATAGCTGAGTGGTCTTGCCTTGTACGCCGATGCTGTTCGCGGCGTCCAATTGGCCGAGATAGTACGCAAGGCCGGCCAGTCGAGGGTCTTCCTTGCTGAGAGGATGCACGTAGCGCAGTGCCGCCTCAGCCCGCCCCCCTTGCCAGAGACACCGCGCCAACTCCAGTAGAAAGGCCCGGTCGTTGCGATAAGACACCTGGGTGACGGCGCTGGATGCAGCTCCGCCGAGCCGCGTCGGCTCCGGGTCGAGACTGCGCTCGCCGAGGCGCTGGGCCTGTATGGCCACACCCTCGCCGAGCAAGGACACCATTCGAGTACGAAACAACCGGTCCAGGGTGGTGTCATCGAAGCCCAGATCCTGGGACAACGAAGCGCCTTCTGAGCCGACCGACTGGGTCAAGGCTTCGCGCAGAGTCACTTCGAGGCCAGCCGCGGCACGCAGCATGAGATCGACATCGGAGGCCGACTTACCATCCGACCACGGCACGCCGGGCATGTGCTCCTGCAACACGGAAAGGAAGGTCCGGCCCGAGTCGGCAGGCCCCCAATAGGCTTGCCAATCGCTGCGATCGATCGCCGGGCCGAGGAACAGCGCCTGCCAGTGAGGCTGCGATCCTGCAGGCGGGAGCGCCCGGGCTCGCACCCCCTCTGGCACTGGCCCGCCCCAGCCACCCTGCACGGCAACCGCGATCAACTCGCCGGGCCCATCCAGCCCCGCGCCAAACCTCCAGGCCTCTGCAAGGTGGTAACGCGCCATCGCCACAAGCGCACCAGAATCAAAAAACAGGGACTTGAATTCGACGTCCGCATCGGCATCGCGGCCCAGCGGGTCAACGATGTCAGGAGTCCCCCACTGCTGTGAGTTCAGCAATGCTTCGGCAGCCGGCATGTCGCCGGAGGCGACTGCCCGGGAAAACAGCAGGCGCTGACGATAGGGAGCAGGGAGTGCATCCGGCGGCAGTCCACCGACGCTCCCGCCATTCGTCCGTCGCGCCTCGAGAATAGACTGAAGCGCCTCTGCCACACGATCGCCATTGCCGGCAACTTCCTCGACGGGCTGCCCAGCAGCCTGGCGAACCAGCGCCGACAGCAAAGCGGTGTAGGGGCCACTGCGAACCTGCGCATGATGCTCGTCGCGATACTTCACCAGCGCGGAAGCTGCCTCGGACTGCATGTCGGCGGCTACGAGCAGGGAGCGTGCCCGAGCGAGGTGGACCCGGCTCAGACCGAGACGGGCCGAAGCGCTGGACCCTGAATCGGCAGAGGGCTGCTCTGCACGAAACAGTTTCTCGGCGCCATCGAGGTCGCCATGAAAGAGCTTGAGCCAACCATCGCCCCCCGGCGCGTCGATCAACTGCGAGACCTGGGCGGGATCCGCCGCAGCCTGGGCCATCCAACTCTGAGACAGGAGCTGCATCGCCAACTCCAGCTCCAGCTGAGTCGGGTCGGCAGTAGACGAACTCGCAGCATCGCCTGGAGCATCGCTCGAATCCGAGGAACAGCCCGCACAAAGCACCGTGAGTGCAAGCGTGCTCGACAGGACGAGCATTACTGCCCGGAGCGACCAACACGACACGGACCACTGACGCAGGCTGCTCATTATCGTTACAGGGCCCCGGACTGGAGGGCTTCGAGACTGCGGATCTCCTTGGCCGCATGGTCAGATTCGCGCTGCCGATAGGTGTTCTCCGCCATGTGCTTGTAGCGTTTCCAGACAGCGATGGAATGGGCGATGTAGTCGAGCTCGTCAGTGCTCTGGTAGAGCCCCTTGTAGGCCTTGGCCTGGACTTCCCAGATCTTCAGTTGTCGGTCTGCTCGAACCCTGGCCGGAATGTCCTGGGCATTCATCTCGGCAATCCGGGCACTCTCGAGGGCATCCTGGTGTCTTCCCTGACGCAGGTAGCACTTGCTCATCTCGAGATGGAACTGGGGTGCGGCTCGATTCGCCGGCTGACGCAGTGTTTCCGCAGCAACCTCGCAGTGCGCTCGAGTGTCCCGGCGGGCCTCGAAGTGCGCCAGAAGAAGCGCGCGGCCGGTGTTGTAGGTCTCTGAGCCCGCCTCGACAGCACGCAACGAGTCCAGGTCTGAGTCCGACAGGGCACCCCGCCGGGCTGCGGCCGCGAGTTCCTTGAGTGCAGTGGCGTTCAAGGGGCCCGCAGAGGCGGCTGGTTCCGCGACGGCGGGATCAGTCGACGCGGGCGCGCTGGCCACCGCCCAATCGTCATCTCTGGAAGGACGGGGGGGCGGTTCTGGGGAGGCCTCTACAACAGGTTCGGGAACAGCTGCCGGTTGCTCTTCGGGTTCATCCCAAGACAGCTCTGGTTGCGGTTCCGGAGCAGGTCGAGCGAACTCGGGCGCCGGGTCCGGCTCCCTGGCTACCTCCCGGCTTGGGGCAGGCTCGGGCTCACGGTACGACTCGACCTCTCGCCGCGAGCGACCGTCAACCGGTGCGTCCCCCGCTTCGACAATCAGGTCCGGCTCCTCGACTGGTGCGCGAGCCGATGCTTCGCCATCTTCTTCTTCCGTCTCTTCAGTGATCACCACCTCGAGTGAGTCTTCCGCCTCGCTCTCGGAAGACGGCTCGGTGGTCACTGCGACCGGAGCTTCTGCGCTGTCAGTACTGTCTGGACTCGGGTTGGCGAGCAACCAGAAAATGACCCCGAGCAGCAGCAGCACAGCCGGAGCGCCGATGCCGAGCACGATCATGTTGGCGCGTCGGCGTGAGCGGTAGTAGTCCTCCTCTTCTTCCTCGTCATCCCAGTCGCCCTGGGTGTACTCACCGCCAGTCGTCGGCGAGTAGCTCTCGTCGGTCACCATGGAGGACGCGAGTGGCTGTGGGGGAAGCAACGGAGCACTGGGCGACGGCACACCAGGCTGCGTTTGCCGGAGGCGTTCACTGGCCGGACCTTCGCCGCCGATGGCGGGAGCGGCTGGCGGTGCGGCTGGGGCGGCAGCTGGGGGAGCGGCTGGTGAAGAGGAAGCGCCACCCGCAGTGTTGCGACGCACCAGGGGCGCCGAGGGTGCCGGCGGCGAGGCCGCGTCGGTGCCCCCGGCAACACCGGCTGCAACCGCAAGCTCTGGTCTGGCCTTCAGAGCGGGGGCCGACGGCGGCGAGGCAGAAGGAGGCGCTACCGAGCGACCAACCACGGACGATGCACTCGTCTGAGCAGCCGGGTCACTGCTCTCGTTGACCGGACTGACAGGCTCAATCTCAGTGCCGGTCTGAACCAGGTTCTGCAAGGCAGCGACGCTGTCCGCAAAGCCCTTCTCGCCATCATCAGACTCTGCCTCCGGAACCGGCGGGCTCGGCTTGGCGGGAACGGGCGTGGGCGGCGTGGCTTCGCCGGAAGGCCCGATTCGTCCCTGCGCAGCACCGCGAACCGCAGATTCCCGCGCCAGCTTGATGATGCGGGTCATGTATTCCTGCAGGTGGGCCGGACTGAGGTCCACCTTCATCTGGTCGGCAACAAAGCGCAGGTCCTTCAGGACCAGGCTCATGCTCTGGTACCTCAGATCACTCTTGTGGGCGAGCATCCGCAGCAGGATCATCCGCAGTGCGGGCTCGATGCCTCGCCGGGTGATGTCCTTCAGGCCGACGTTGAGGCCCTTGATGGAGTCAATGACGTTGAGATAGTTGCTGCCATCCACCAACTTCTCGAGGGTAAGGGTCTCCCAGAACACGGCTCCGAGGCTGAAGATGTCCGAGGCTGGGGTGAGGTCCTGCTCTCCTGAAGCCTGTTCGGGAGACATGTAGTTGGCTGTGCCCTTGACCACCGAGCCGGTGTGGGTGCTGTCAGCAACCCGAGCGATGCCGAAGTCGGTCAGCTTGACGATTCCGCGCTGGCTGATGAGGACGTTGCTGGGCTTGATGTCCCGGTGGATCAGTTGCATCGGCTTACCATTCAGATCGGTAGCCGTATGGGCGTAATCGAGTGCCTCGCAGATACACAGCGCCAGGTGGAAAAACACCGACAGCGGGAATGTGAGCTCGTGCTCCCTGTGCACGTGGATGGCCTGCGCGAGGTCAATGCCGTCGATGTACTCCATGACGATGAAGTACTCGTCCTCGATGCGCCGGAAGTCGTGCACGCGGACGACGTTGTTGTGCTGCAGTTGGCCCAGCAGCCGGGCCTCGGCTACCAGTTGACGGATGAAGTACTGGTCGAGGGCAAACCCGCTGTGGAGTCGCTTGAGAGCAACCATGGTCCGGAAGCCCTCATCGCCGCCGCGCTCCGCCAGGAACACCTCGGCCATGCCACCCTCACCGATCTTGCGAAGGAGATTGAACTTACCGCGGGTCGTGGGCAGGTCGGTCACGTCGGGGTCACTCCGAGCAGTAGCGGCAGCTCTCCGGTGGGCGTGGCCAGAGGGAACTCCGCACCCAAAGCGTCAGAGCCGCGCGGGAGGATACCTAACTCTTCGTGGAACTGAAGAAGATCCCAGTCGCCGGGAGTTGCAAAGTCGGCGACAACCGAGGTGATCGGCTGTACCGGTGCCTCGGAATTGCCAGCAGGTCGCAACCACAGGACCAGCAGGATGATGAACAGCAGCGTGCCGATCACCACCGAGAATATGACTGCGAGAAGAAAGGTGCGCCTGTCGACACCGAGAATGTTCCTTCGCGCCTTCTTTCTGCGGCCCTTCCTCCTTTTTCGCCGCCGCGCCCCCGGTGGGCGCCCGGGACGCGCGCCGGCGGCACGACCCGCTTCCTGCTGTAAGCCACCGGGTCCCGGCGGGGCTGATGAGCTGCCCGACGGGTCCTGGGCTACTGGAGGCTCGATTTGCTGCGCTTGCGGAGAGGCGCGGTCGCGAGCAACTTCCTGCGCCTCGGGGCCACTCAGAACCCAGGTCTTGTCCTCGTTTTCATCTTCCACCGCCGCCAGGACCTGCGTCCCGGTAGGCCCGGCGTCGTCGTCCGCGGCTGCGGGTACGAATCCGCCCGAAGGCATCGACTCAGCAGAACTGCTGAGCGAAGGCAACTCGCCAGTCAGCGGGCCCGACGCAGGGGGAAAACTACCCGACGGCTGGCTCGGTGGATTGAGGATGTCAGGCGACCCGGCAGAGGAGCCATCCGCGCTGGCAAAGGGCACAGTCCGCTCGTCGGTGTCATCTTCGAAGCTGCCGAAGCCCTCGGGCCCGGCCGGCGGGGGCGGCTGCGACGGGGGCAACTCGCCCGTGTACACCGCGGTCTCATCGTCCTCGATCCAATCGGTAGGAGGCCTGGGCGCGGCAACCCTGGGTGCCGGCTCGGACTCCTCGGCACTGTCGGCTGGAACCTCCGAAGAAACCGGAATCGGGGTCTCGACCGAAACATCTGTCGATTCGTCGACTTCGACAGCTTCGACAGCTTCGACAGCTTCGACGGCTTCGACGGCTTCAACGGCTTCAACGGCTTCGACCTCTTCTTCCTTTGCAGTTGCCACTGGCTGAGTGGCGGCCTGGGCCAGGCCGGGATTGGAGAGCTGCACATCCAGGAGGTCCCTGCGTACAGCCGAGGTCACATCAGCGGCCGAACTGGGTTGCAGCTTCACCGGGGGCGGCGTAGCCCGGGGCGGGGGCCCCCGCCGGGCCGCGGGCGGGGGGAGGGGGGACTCCCCGCC
>CAZBDA010000005.1:63860-90104 GCA_964490445.1 uncultured Rickettsiales bacterium
GCTGCCCGGGGGGCGGCGGCGCGGGGGGGGGGGGCCCGGGCGCGCCGGGGGCGGGAGGAAGGGTCGACTCCGCTCCCCCGTAAGAGTCGCCGGAGAAGCCAGGGCTGGAGTCCTCAGAACGCCGCTCGAGGTTACGCAGAGTGGCTCGGCTGGGGGCGCGGCCGAGAATTCCCATGAGCCGACCGACATAGGCACGGATGCGATGCCACGACAGGTTGACCCCGAGACGGTCGGCAACGAATTGCAGGTCATTGCGGACCGATTCCGTGTCCCCATATCGGTCCTCGATGTCTCGCGAAAGCATCCGAGCGACTACCATTCGAAGTCCGGGCTTCACCCCGAGCCGCTCGAGATCTTCGGAGCTGATCACCTGCTCGCGCACCTGCTGAATCGCACGAAGGTAGTTATCGACCCCGACCAGGGGGCGGCCACACAGCATCTCGAAGAACACGGAGCCGAGGGAGTAGATGTCCGACGAAGGGGTCAGCCTCTCCTCTCCGAATGCCTGTTCCGGAGACATGTAGTTGGCCGTGCCCTGCACCAATCCGCCGGTCACCGAACCGTCGCCGACATGGGCGATGCCAAAGTCGGTTAGTTTCACCACACCGCGCCGGCTCAGCATCACGTTGCTGGGCTTGATGTCACGGTGGATCAGCGCCGTTGGCTTGCCATCCTGGTCGACGGCGGCGTGGGCATAGTTCAGTGCCTCGAGCAGGCTGAGACCCACGTGAAAGAAGAACGGTAGCGGCACGCGCGTCTTCCGATCGCGGTGGACCTTGATGACAGCAGCAAGGTCGATGCCGTCGACGTACTCCATGACCACGAAGTACTCGTCGCCGATGCGACGAAGATCGAAGACCCGGACAATGTTGGCATGCTCCAATTGGCCCAGGAGCTTGGCCTCGCGTACGAGTTGGGCGATGAAGTACGAGTCCATCGCGAGACCGCGATGCAAACGCTTGAGCGCAACGCGGGTCCGGAAGCCATCATCGCCCATGCGCTCCGCCAGGAACACATCCGCCATGCCGCCTTCACCGATCTTGTCGAGAAGACGGAACTCGCCCTTGCTTCCGAGGTCTTCAGCAGTCATCGCCCGGCGAGCCGTTCCTCAGCTCGGATCCTTCAGCGGCCACCTACTCGCCCTGCCGGGGACCGGTGCCCGTACCGGTGTTGGTTTCGCCCAACGAAGTGTCTACGAGATTGCCGATGTCTTCGATCACGATCGTGTCGGGATACAAGGTAGTTTCCACCTGGAGAGTCCCCTTTTCGTACAACACGCTCTCCTTCCATAGGTGGAAGCCTGGCTTGTACACGGTCACCTGGTAGTAGTTCTTTCGCGGCAGGCCCAGGTCCGCGCCATCACCACCACTGAGGTGGTCGACGACCCAGCGCCCTCCTTCGGTGGTCACTGCCAGCCCACGACTGCCCTTCATGGCGGGATCCATCTTGCCCGTGTTCACTTTGCCGCTGCGATCGGTGCTGTCCTCGATGACGACCGAGATCTTGGCAAAAGAAACGGCACGGCCCTCGGGATCGAGAACAAGTCCGCTGAGCACGTCTGGCTGTTTGCCCCGCACACCGCCCAGAGTTGCACAGCCAGTCAAGCCCAGCAGAACAAGCCCGAGGAGCAGAGGTCGCCAAAGGGCAGTTGGACGAAGAACCATCGGCGGCGTCTCTCCGGAGAACTCAGCAACAACAATCGTGGAACTAGCTGCCCTAGTCGTTGGGTCGCGGAGATTTTCCGTTGTCTCCCTCAGTGGGGTCGAGGTCAACGTCGTTGGGTACATAATCGTTACAGGTGGAGGATCTCGCGAGGGCGCTCAGGTCATCCTTGCAGCCGACATTAATGATGCGGAGCTCGTCCGGGCCACCGAAGCGTCGCGCTGCATCGTAGCGCTCGTTGCAGCGCTCCGTGTATTCCTCAGAGGGTCCGAATTCGTACGCGTCTTGCGCCTTGATGCCCAACTCGTCGTTGTCGTAGTCGTACAGCCCGTCGTAGCCCATGTCAGGCCAGACAGCCTCCCAGTACTCGAGACATCCGTCGATATAGCGGGCGTTCTCGGCACAGAGCACATCGCAGGTCTGCGCGCAGCCCAGGCTGAACACCGGCAAAGCAAGCAGGAACACGGTCAGTAAGTAACGATCTCGCACCTTTGCACCACCTTGTCGGACTCACAACTCTTACCACGATTGCGGCCCCACAGTCAGCAGCAAAGGCGTCCTCAACACCCTCTCAGCGCTCCGCATTGCCCTTGATCGTGCCGCCACCAAGCACTTCGCTGCCAGACGGGCCACCGTACATCACCAGCGACTGCCCCGGCGCGACGGCCGAGACCACCTCTCGCAACTGCAACCTAAGGCCGGCACCCGCAGTTGCACAATGACTCACCTCAGTAGCCCGGCTTCGGTAGCGCACACGAGCACGCAGAGGCTCGTCGGGCTGTGGCCTCCGCAACCAGTTCCAATCGCGAGTAGTGACCTCGCGGGTCTGCAGATCTTCGGCGCCCCCCACCACCACCAGCTTGCGACTGGCATCGAGGCGAGTGACATACAGAGGGTTCGGCGAGGCAAGACCCAGGCCGCGTCTCTGGCCTACGGTGAAACCATGGACTCCGGAATGGCGTCCCAACTCGCAACCATCCTGGTCGACGATGGCCCCCTCGCCCGCAGCACCTCCCTGCGAGGCGACGAACTCGGCGGTCCGGCCGCCGGGTATGAAGCACACGTCCTGGCTGTCGGGCTTGTCACTGGTGCGAACCGAGAGTCGCCGGGCTGCGTCTCGCACTTCCTCTTTGCTCATCGCACCGAGTGGGAAGGTCAACAGCGGCAGCACCTCGGCCCGAATGCCCCAGAGGAAGTAACTCTGGTCCTTGCTGCCGTCGACACCGGCCAGCAGTTGCCGGTCGCCATTGGCAGCCTGTGCAACCCGAGCATAGTGACCAGTCGCCAGCCACCGAGCTTCCAGTTGCCGGGTCTTTCCGAGCAGTTCGTCGAACTTGAGGAAGGTGTTGCAACCAACGCAGGGATTGGGCGTTTCACCGCGCCGATACGAGTCGACGAACGGCTGCACAACCATTTTCTGGAACCTGTCCCGGTAGTTCAGCACGTAGTGGGGCACACCGAGGTCGGCGCAGACTCGACGAGCGTCGCTGATGTCCTCGGGGCTGCAACAGCCGCCCTCGACCTCTGATTCCAGTTCGTACAGCGAGAGGGTCAGGCCGATCACTTCGCAGCCACGCTCGTGAAGCAGCGCAGCCACCACCGACGAATCAACGCCTCCGCTCATGGCAACCACGACCCGCTCGCCCGGGGACGGTAGCTGCAGTTGACTGGCCGCGTGACTGAGGCTGGGACGAGAAGTCACCCGTTTGCCTCGGGCAGGACCGCCCGCAGGCGGGTAACTTCGCTGATCACCGTGGCAGCCACGGCATCGATCTGGCGTTCATCGTTGCTACGGCCCAGGCTGAAGCGAATCGCTGCCGCGAGCCACCGCTCGTCCTTGCCGAGCCCAACCAGAACGTGGCTTGGATCAAGAGATCCAGAAGCGCAGGCAGAACCAGTACTTATGGCAATATCCTTCAAGTCGAGACTAAGGACGAGGCCCTCGCCATCTACCCCTAGGAAGGAGACGTTCGTGGTGTTGGGCAGGCGACCGTCTGGATCACCGTTGACCTCGGCGCCGTCGAGGTTCTCCAGCAAGGTTGCCTGCAGACGATCACGCAGAGAACCCACCGCGGCCATCTCGGCAGCTGCTGTGTGCGGCATGGCGATCTCAGCGGCCTTGCCGAAGCCGACGATGCCTGCCGTGTTGTAGGTTCCACAGCGGCGGCCACGCTCTTGTCCGCCGCCGCGAATAAGCGCCTCAAAGGGCGTCTTTCTCTTCACGTACAGCGCGCCGACGCCCTTGGGCGCATAGATCTTGTGGGCAGAGATCGACAGCAGGTCGACGCCCAATTCGGCCACGTCGACGGGGATCTTGCCAAGTGCGTTGACCGCATCACAGTGAAATAGGACCCCCGCTTCGTGGGCGATCTCGACCATCTCGCGGATCGGGTTGATGTTGCCCAGTTCGTTGTTGGCCAACATGATGGACACCAGCACCGTATCGTCGCGAATCGCAGCGCGGAACTCGTCGAGGTCGTGGCAACCGTGGCGGTCCACTGCCAGCCGCGTCGCCTGGTAGCCGTGCAACTGCTCCATGCACTTAACCGTGTCCAGAATGGCCGGGTGCTCGATGTCACTGGTCACGACGTGCCGGCCCTTGTCCACCAACGCGTTGGCAACACCGAGCAGTGCTGTGTTGTCGGACTCTGTCCCGCCACTGGTGAAGAACACATCGCGTGGCGGCGCACCGATCAATTCACTGACAGCCTCTCGGGCCTCGTCAATGGCGTTCTTGGGTCCCCTGCCCGCCCAGTGGACCGACGACGCGTTGCCCCACTCCTCGCGGTAGAACGGCAGGATCGCCTCCAGCACCTCTGGGGCGACAGGGGTGGTCGCGTTGTGGTCCAGGTAGATGCGCGCCATCAAGAGACTCCGGTGGTTGCTCAGCGCCTTGTAACCGGGATCCCCGTGCCCAGTCCAGCCACGGATCAATCCGGCCAGACATCTTTGCGCCGATGCCCCGGACCCGCAACAGGTCTGCCGGCTCCTGGAGCCGGCCGGCCGCCGCCGCTTCTGCCAGCCGTGCGGCCAGTCGGGGGCCTACTCCAGGAACCGCTTCCCAGGCCTCGGCAGCCGTACAGCCGACCGGCAGGCGCCAGCCCAACGCCACCGCTTCTCCTGCGGACAGGTCGTACAACCTGAACCGCTGCTCCACGGCTCCGGGGCTTGCCCCGCCAGGGAGGTCGGAGCCAAGCTCCAGGTGCCACATCACTGGCAGGGCCAGCATGGCTAGGAAGAGGGCTGCTCCCAGGGGGGCAGGAGGTCGCTCGGGGTCCACACCATCTCCTTGCCCGGGGCCGGCAGGCGCTCCAACCAACTGGACGCTCTGTCACCACGAGACGGCAGCCAGGCAGTCAGCCGACGCTGCTCTCCGTGGTGGTCCAGACGCAACCAGAGACTGTGGAGGGGCAGAATTCCGGCCCAACGATCCGCCCACTCGATGATCGAAACCCCGTAGCTGCCGACACGCTCGCGAAAGCCCAGGTCCTCGACCTCGAACTCGGACTCGACGCGATACAGGTCGGCGTGGATCACCAGCGAACGGCCCTGGTACTCGTTGCACAGGGCAAAGGTGGGACTGCGAACCCGTTGTTCGGGCGACACTCCCAGACCACGAGCCAGGCCCTGGGCAAGGGTCGTCTTGCCGGCCGCCAGTGGTCCGCATAGAGCGAGCACGTCGCCCTCCACGCAGCACTGACCGAGCATTTCGCCGAAACTCTGGGTTGCCTCGTGGCTATCGAGGACCACGCTGACAGCAGAGATTTCAGGCACCTGCTTGCTCATTGCGATTCCAATGTCGATTTCCAAGCAGCTGCCAGTGCCTTGGTGATGTCGCCGGCCAGCAGCGAAGGCTGGCCGAAGGATTCCGCCGCAATGTCCCCGGCGAGCCCGTGCCAGTAGACGGCGGCAGATGCCGCATCCTCTGGCAGCAGGCCCCTGCCCAGTAGCGCCGCGACAACCCCCGTAAGCACGTCCCCCGACCCGGCAGTGGCCATTCCCACATTGCCCGTGGAGCCGATACTGCAGTCCCCCTGCAGATCCGCCACCACGGTGCCTGCTCCCTTGAGCACCGTCACCGCACCGTAGCGAAGTGCTACCGCTCTGGCATCTTCGAGACGCTCGGCGACCGGATCGGAATCCTGCCGGCCCAACAACCGCCGCAGTTCCCCGGGATGAGGGGTCAACACCCGCGCTGCAGCAGGAGAGTGTTCGCCGAGATCGGCTGCCGCCAGGCAGTTGAGGGCGTCAGCATCGAACACCGCCGGACAGGACGCCGCACTCCACAGTCCGACAACCATCGCGCAGGTGCCCTCATCGGTACCGATCCCCGGACCGATGGCCAGCGCATCTCGTGCCTCGATGAGCTGCAACAACTCGGGCAGTGATTGCGCCGAGAACGCACCGGCCGAATCTCCCTGCACGCGCACAACCATGACCTCCGGGCAGAGTTCATGAAGGCTGTCATCAGGTAAGGACGCAGGAACCGCGAGGGTGACCAGTCCCGCGCCCGCTCGCAAGGCCGCCTCTGCACACAGCCGCGCTGCCCCGCACTTGCCCGGCCCTCCAGCAACGACCAGCACATGGCCAAAGGTGCCCTTGTGGCCGTCGGCTGGCCCTTGGGCTAGCGCCTGCTGCAGACTCGTTGCTGTTAGCAGACGAACTGCGTCGCTTGTGACCTCCGGCCAACGAGCGATAGGAATGCCGATGTCAGCCACCACCAACTCGCCACGCAGGCTGCGACCCGGTTCCTGGAAGTGACCGGTCTTGGCAGCAGCGAAGCTTACTGTCAGATCTGCGTCAACCGCAGCGCCCAGCGGGCGACCGCTGCCACCATCGACACCCGAAGGGATGTCCACCGCGAGGACCGGCACTCCGGCACCGCGGGCAGTGGCCATCGCCTCGACCACCTCGGCAGCCACGCCAGTTACCGGACGACACAGGCCAGTGCCAAACAGGGCGTCCACGAGCACGCCACGGGACGACCAGGAAGAGGACCCGCTGAGTTGGCCACCAGCAAGGTCGACAGGTTGGATCTCCAATTCAAGACGACGCGCAATGTCCAGTTGTATGCCTGCATCGCCTGTAAGCCCGCCCGCTGGCTGCAGCACGACGACCTCCACCGGCACTCCGAGGATGGAGAGACGCCGGGCGATTGCCAGGCCATCCCCGCCATTGTTGCCGGGCCCACAGAGCACCACTACACCGCTGCCCAGCCGTTCGCTGTAGCGCTCGAGGACAAGCTCGGCGCAGGCCCACGCCGCCGACTCCATGAGCACCAGCGCGGGCACGCCGATCTCCTCGATGGTGCGGCGGTCCAACTCGGCCATCTGGCGAGGGTTGAGCAGCAGGTTGAAGTCCATCACCACCTCAGGACAGCAGCGCCTTCATGTCTCGGACAGCAGCGTCGAGTCCGGAGAAAATAGAGCGCGCAACCAGGGAATGGCCGATGTTGAACTCTCGGAACAACTCCAGGTCGACAAGGGCTCCGACATTCTCGTAGTGCAGCCCATGGCCCGCAGCGACAAAGATCCCGTGGTCCAGAGCCAGGCGCGCAGCAGATGCCAATCGTTGGAGCTCGGCGTCACGGTCAGCCACTGAGTCGGCCTCCGCATAGGCGGCAGTATTGAACTCGACCGCATCTGCGCCGGTGACCAGGACGCCCTCCAGCTGCACAGGATCCGGGTCCGCGAAGATCGCTACTTCGATGCCCAGGCCCTGCAGCGTGCGCACCGCTGCGCCCACCGCTACGCGGGCCTGCTCCTGGCTGAGGTCCAGTCCACCTTCGGTGGTCACTTCGCCCGGCCGCTCGGGCACCAGGGTGACTTGTTGCGGTGTCGTCTCCCGAGCGATGAGCAGCATCTCTTCGGTTGCCGCCATTTCCACGTTGAGGCGAGTCGTGACAGCCGTCTTGAGGGCGACGAGATCGCTTTCCTGTATGTGTCTGCGGTCCATGCGGATGTGGACCGTGATCTGGTCGGCCCCCGCCGCTTCCGCTACCCGGGCGGCTTCGACCGGGTCTGGATACTGCACCTGCCGGGCCTGCCGCACGGTGGCAACGTGGTCGATATTCACGCCCAACTTGATGCTCATCTCAGGCTCTCCGGCGCAGGGTCGTTGTGCTCGAGCACACTAGACGTCGCCCAGACTCGCAACAGCGGCAGCAGCGAGTTCATCGGCGCACTCTTCTACCAGAGATCGGTCCGGCCCTTCGACCAGGATCCGCAGCACCGGCTCGGTGCCCGAATAGCGCAGTAGCAACCGGCCTCCCGCGGGTGCCAGCCTCGACTCGCATCGGACCACCGCAGACTGGAGCGACTCCAGGGTCTCGAGGGGAGGTCGATTTGTAGCCCTTACCTTGCGATTCGCGGCGGGGAAGCTCGGCACGGCACCCAAAAGCTCGGACAGGGGCACGCCCGCAGCGGCAGCCAGGGCGAGGACGTGCAGGGCGACCCGGCAACCGTCACCACTGGGACAGAGGTCCGGTGTCAGGATGTGACCCGAACTCTCACCGCCGAGATTGAGTCCATGGAGGTGCATGGCGGCACTCACGTGGCGATCTCCGACGGCAGTCCGCACAAAGGTCACGCCGCGATCACGCAGAAAGGCTTCCAAGCCCCCATTGCTGGTCACAGTACCCACTACCGAGTTCCCACGTAGGCTGCCGGCATCCTGCATAGCCGCAGCGAGAAACCCAACCACGGCGTCCCCGTCGTGAACGATGCCAAGTTCGTCCGCCATCACCAGCCGGTCGCCATCGCCATCGACAGCGACGCCGGCCCAGGCCCCCTCGGCAAGGACGCGCTCTGCCATCGCCTGCGGCTCTACCGCACCACACGCGTCGTTGATGTTGCGGCCGTCGGGCTCGGGAGCGCACTGGTAGACCTGTGCGCCAGCAGCCGCGAGAGCAACGGGAAGAACCCGGCAGGCAGCACCGGCAGCGGTGTCTGCCACCACCTTGCGCCCCGCCAGGGCGTTGTCCTGCGCAGGAGTCATCGCGAGAGACGCGAGGTACATCTTCCGCGCCTGCTCGTGGAAGTCGACGGTCCCAACTCCGTCACCGCGGCTCGTTGCGTCGAATGAACCTGGCAACTCGCGGTAGCGCTGCTCACACAGGTCCTGCAAGTCGTCGGGAACCTTGCCACCGCTGGCGGCAAAGAGCTTCAGGCCGTTGTCCTGCCAGGGATTGTGGCTGGCAGTAATCATGATCCCACCGTCGAGGTCATCACGCTCAGCCAGCAACCACGCCAGGGCCGGAGTCGGCAGGACGCCGAGGTCGACCACACGGGCGCCGGCCTTGTGGAGGCCAGCGATGCAGGCCTCACGAAGCATGGCACCAGATTCCCGTGTGTCCCGAGCCAGTGCGACCTGCAGCTCTCCCTCTGCCACCTGCAGGGTCAAACCGAAGCAGTAGGCGAGGCGGCTGGTCGCGGGAGCAGTGAGCACCCCCTCCCCTGCCCTGCCGCGGACACCGTCCGTACCGAACAGGCCCACCCGGATTACTCCTCGACGCCAGGCGGCGAGGTTTGCGCGGCGGCACGCAACTGCACCTTGAACCGGCGCGGCTCGACACCCTTGACGACGACTTCGCCCGCTCGGGCATGGGCGACCCGAATCAGCACTCCCGGCTCCCCATCCTCAGAGCCCAGAGGGTTCCACGCCAGGTCTGCAGAGCCCAGCTTGCCCGACCGCTCACCATCGAGTTGGCCGACGACCTGCGCGCGCAGTGACTCCGCAGTAAGCTCGTTGAGAACTGGAACGGGACCAAACAGAGCCACTTCACATGCCTCAGGCTCCATGCGGAAACGGGTGCCGTCGCCAAAGACTACCGGCACGCCCGTCACCGTGACGTCTCCCGACATTTCCACCACTCCCAGTTGCACCTTCACCGATGTCTGACTGTCGGGATGCATGTGCATTCCACTGAGATCCAGGGCCAGGGTCTGGTCGACGGCCGTCTTCTTGTCATTCAGACGCAGCGGCACAGTCGGCACCGCGTGCAGGCCGAGCAGTTCGCTCCGGGCGCCCATCAGCGTCACAAAGGAAGGTTCAATCGTGCGCTCCGTCTCCGCGTAGCCCGCAGGAAGGTCGCCACGAATGGTCAATTGAACCGGCAACGTCCGTGAGGAGAGGTCGTCAAACTGAAACTCGACTTCAGCCGGGGAGACCGTCTGCATCGTGACCAGCGTGGACATTCCCAGCGGCGGCAATCGAAAGCTGTGTACCGTGCGTCCGGGCTCGGCCTCTTCGAGGTCGACCAGGTACTCCACCGAACCGTCTCGAAGCTGGGCCTTGAGTCCCTTGAGCGCGGCGCGCGAGCCAGACACCTGTACCACCACCCGTGCGGGCAATGGTGCGTCGTTCAGAAGTACCAGCGAACCGGGCTGCACGTAGTCGACCGGAACCACCACGGTGTCCTGGTAGGTCTGCTCACCCTGGGCAAGAGCCCAACCCACAATGGCCAGCAACAAAGACAGGAACTTGAGCCCCATGTTGTCGCCCGGATTGAACAGCGCTTTCTCGGCGCCCCGTCGCAGCTTGAACAGCTTCACGGTTCCGACTCCGCGGCATCGCTCTCAACTGCAGCGCCCTCGCTCGGTAGTACGGAACCGACCTGAGCTTCCTGCTCCATGGACACAAGCTCCTGGATCTTCAGCCTCAGGGCGTCGGGACTGCTCACCTCGTAGAGCTCGGAGTGAAAGGCGAGGGAAACCCGGCGTTGCTCCTCTGAAACGACGAACACCATGCTGTCGTTGTCCTCGGTCTGGCCCAGGGCGGCGCGGTGCCGGGTCCCGAGGGCACGGCTCAGGTCCGAGCGATTGGCGAGCGGTAGGAATACACCGGCCGCCCACAGGCGACCCTTGCGAATCACCACGGCGCCGTCATGGATCGGGCTCGTGGGCTGGAAGATCGACACCAGTAATTCTTCGCTGACGAAAGCCTCCAGCGGCGCTGCGTGCTCGCAAAGGTTCTCCAGAGAGGCCTCGCGCTCAACTACGATCAGGGCTCCCTGACCCTGGTCAGCGAGTCGGAAGCAGGCGCGGCTCAGCGCCTGGTAGGTAGAAATGTCATCACTGCGAGAGCCCGCCCCCATGAGAGGTCTCGCCACTCTCGCAAGGCCTCTGCGGATCTCCTCCTGGAAGAGCACGATCATGGTCAAGACCAGGTAGATGCTGACCTCTTCGAGGATCCTTTGCACCGTGTACAGCCCTACTGCCACCGACAGCGCGTACAGCGCGACGAGGAAGAGGAGGCCGATCAGAACGCGAACCGCCCGGGTGCCCTTGAGCACCAGCAGCACCCAGTAGATCAGGCAGGCCACCACCAGGATGTCGAAGACATCGGCCAGGCGCAGGTTCAGCAACAGGTCCTTCATCGGAGCGAAGCATCCCGAATACCGGCGGCTACGTCTACCGCCATCCGCGTCGCACGAACATCGTGAACCCTGACGATCGAGGCGCCCCTGGTCGCTGCATGCCCCGCTGCAAACACAGAGCCCACCTGGCGGTCTTCTCCCTCGTGGCCGAAGGCCTTGCCAAGAAAGGACTTGCGGGACGCTCCTACCAGCACGGCGCGTTCCAGGTCCTGGAAGACCTGCAGCCGGGCGAGCAACTCCAGGCAACCTTGTGCGCTCTTGCCGAAGCCAATTCCCGGATCGACTGCCTGGTGTTCGGGGGGGATTCCGGCTTGCTCCGCCGAGCGGCAGCAATCCCGCAGCGACGCCAGTACATCGGCGCACAGATCTTGGTAGTCGACCCGGTCCTGCATCGTGGCTGGATCACCCCGCATGTGCATGAGAACCATGCCGGCACCGTTGCGCGCGGCAACCTCCAGGATGGCTGGCTCCCGCAAACCCCCAGAAACATCGTTCACAACTTCGGCGCCCGCCTGGAGAACGGCAGCGGCGACCTCAGCACGGCTGGTGTCGATGGAGATGGGCAGCGGATAGCGTTCTCCCCGGAGCGCTCGAATCAGCGGCAGGACGCGGTCAAGTTCCTCGCTGACGTCGACACCGGCCGAGCCGGGCCGCGTGCTCTCGCCGCCTACATCAAGGATGTCTGCCCCCGCTGCGCCCAGCTGCCAGGCTCGACGAGTGGCTGCAGCGAGATCGATATAACAACCACCGTCGAAGAACGAGTCGGGAGTCACGTTGAGGATGCCCATCACGGCAACCCGATGAGATGGAAGTGCGCCGCCCTGCCAACGGAGGACCCTCATGAGCTAGGCCGCTTTGGAATGGTTGTGGTGGAGGTCCCGGACACGTTGTCTCGCCAGACTGCGGCGGGCGACATCGACCCGGTGCTCCCCAACCAGGGTGGACACGAAGGCCAGGCAAGACGACATCAACTCAACCCCGATGCGGTCTACTAGGCCGGAGTCTCGTTGCCGTCAGGCAAGCCTGCTCGTAGCACTCTCGCCACGTCCTCGCCGGTGACCGTCTCGCGATCGAGCAGAACGGCACTGAGATCGTGTAGCGCCTGGATGTGGGCCTTCAGCAGTTTCACCGCCTGGTCGTACCCAGAGGAGACAATTCGGCGCACCTCCGAGTCGATTTGAGTGGCGGTCTGCTCCGAGTACTCCTGGTGTTGAGCAACTTCGCGCCCGAGGAAGATCGCTTCTTCCTTCTTACCGAAGGAGAGGGGCCCCATTGCCTCGGACATTCCCCACTCGCAGACCATCTTGCGCGCCAACTCGGTGGCTCGTTCGATGTCGTTGCCAGCGCCGGTGGTGACCTGGTCGAGAGCAACCTCTTCGGCCGCGCGGCCGCCCATGAGGATGGTGATGTTGTTGAGCAGTGAGCTCTTGTCCTGCGTGAAACGATCCTGCTCAGGCAACTGCTGGGTGAGTCCCAGGGCGCGACCACGGGGCACGATGGTAACCCGGTGAATCGGATCAGCGCCGGGAAGGAGAGCAGCCACCAGGGCGTGTCCCGCCTCGTGGTAGGCCGTCGTGCGCTTCTCCTCTTCGGGAATCACCATCGAACGACGCTCGGCCCCCATCATCACCTTGTCCTTGGCGACCTCGATGTCAGACATCGCCACGGTCTCGCTCTCCCGTCGCGCCGCCAACAACGCAGCCTCGTTCATCACGTTGGCAAGATCTGCGCCGGTAAATCCAGGGGTGCCGCGAGCGACAATCGAGAGGTCGACATCCT
Source organism: uncultured Rickettsiales bacterium (assembly GCA_964490445.1). Lineage (GTDB taxonomy): Bacteria > Myxococcota_A > UBA796 > UBA9615 > UBA9615 > UBA6601. The sequence continues at coordinate 76,678 of CAZBDA010000005.1, forward strand.
CGCTGAGGGGCAATTCACGGCCATGAATCCCCAGGATCAACTCGCGACCTTTGATGTCGGGACGCGGCACAATGACGCGTCGATCGAAACGACCCGGACGCAGCAGCGCGGGGTCCAGGACGTCGGGACGGTTGGTAGCCGCAACGAGGATGACCCCCTCGTTGGCCTCAAAACCATCCATCTCGACCAGCAACTGGTTGAGGGTCTGTTCCCGCTCGTCGTGTCCACCGCCGAGACCGGCACCCCGGTGCCGACCGACCGCGTCAATCTCGTCGATAAAGATAATGCAGGGTGCGCTCTTCTTGCCCTGCTCGAACAGGTCTCGGACGCGGCTCGCACCGACACCGACAAACATCTCAACGAAGTCCGACCCGGAAATAGAGAAGAACGGCACTCCAGCCTCACCGGCAATTGCACGGGCAAGCAGTGTCTTTCCTGTGCCCGGAGGTCCCATCAGCAGGACACCCTTGGGGATGCGGCCACCGAGGCGAGTCACCTTCTCTGGGGATCTCAGGAAAAAGACGATCTCCTCGAGTTCTTCCTGCGCTTCTTCGATGCCGGCCACGTCCTCGAAGGTCACCGTCTTGGTGTCTTCGTTGAGCAGACGCGCCCGACTCTTGCCGAACTGCATCGCCTTGCCGCCACCCACCTGCAACTGGCGCATCAGAAACACGAGCAGAATGACCACGAACACGACGGGCAACCACTGCAGGAATGCAGTGCCCCAGCCCCCTTCACGAGCCTCGACGTACTCGACGGCAACGCCCTGAAGCTTGAGCTTCTCCTGGACGACATCACTCTTGATGGGCCCCATTGTCGAGAACCGGGTGCCGTCGTTCTTCAGGTAGCCGGTGACCCGCTCGTCGCCAGCGACCGTGATCTCGCGGATGTCGCCGGCGGCCAGGCGCTCGACGAACTCGGTCCAGTTGTAGTGCTCTGCCCTCTGGACCCCCTGCTTCTTCACCACCGCCAGCAGCAGCAGCACCAGCAGCATCAGGAACAGCCAGAAAGCGAATGTCTTGTGAGCCTGCTTCATGAAACCCGGTTCCTAAGCAATCCAGAGATACGTCCCACATTCGGCAACGCGGTAGTGTACAGCAACGCGACGATCCGGGAATGTGTGCCTAGCGGCGCATGAATCGAAGCTCGAACCCCCGGCAACCACAGCACCCGGCCTTGGGCATCCATGAGTACCGGCCAGTTGGCTCGCTGATAGCGGGGAACACACGCATCTGCAAGGACATCCCGCACTTTCCTGGTACCCACCATGCCGAAGGGCTTGATGCGCAAGCCATGTCCTGCCCCCCGCACATGCAGTGGCAACACCAGGTCAGCGAGGTCAAAGGCCGCGAACCGGCTGCCCGCACCTTCTTCGTCCCTCAGGGCCCAACGAGCCTCGTCCGCCGACACGTGGCGGCAGCTGAGGACGCCATGGTCGGGCCACTCCAGGGGACGCCCGGTGTGCAGGCTCGCCTGGAGGCCCGAGGGCGGACTCTCGTGCAATAACTCTCCGTCACGCAACAGGTGAAGCTGGTCACCCGAGATCCGCGCTGTCCAACCGGCGCCGAGATGGAACAGGCGAGAGCCGCGCGCACCGGCCAGCCCGGAAAGAAGAGACTGCAAGGCCCGCCGTTGAGGCGGACGATCGCCTCGTTGTTCAGTACTGCAAAGGCGCTGCAGTCCCAGCAAAGCGGCATCCTCGCCGAGTTCGAGCAAGATCTCTCGATCGAGCACCAGGGCTGCGGCTCCTTCCGAGCCCTCCAGCAAGAGATCGGGCAGCACCTCCGTCACACGTCGCTGCAGATCGTCCAGGCGAGTTCGTGCTCGCTCGCCCTCGGCCAATACCGTGTCCTGCCAGGCCGGGTCTGCAGCGCTTCGGCCGGGAATCACCAGGTGCCGGAGTTCATTACGCCTGAACGCCAGGTCGCGGTTGCTCGGATCCTCCAGCCAATGCCAACCGTGGCTTCGAGCGAGTTCCTCGATGTCCGCTTTTGCCACCGACAGCAGAGGCCTCGCCAGGCGACCATTCAGAGAAGGCATGGATGCCGCACGCTCAGCGGGCACCCCTTCGAGCCTCCGCAGCAGGATCGTCTCGACCTGGTCGTCACGATGGTGTCCCAGGTAGATGCGCTCTGCGCCAACGGCAATTGCGGTCTCTTCGAGCCACAGCAGCCTCTGCTCTCGAGCGGCAGCCTCTGCGCCGAGGGCCCGGACCCGTGCCGCTGGAGCGGGACGACTCGTGGTGACAACAGCTACCCCGAGACTGGCCGCCATTTGCTCGACGAACAACCTGTCGCGCTCGGCGTCCTCGGGCCGCCAGCCATGATCCAACCAGGCGAGAGTGCAGGCGTGCCCGCGCTTCACCAGGAACGGCACCAGGACCCGCGCCAGCACCGTGCTGTCCATCCCCGCAGAGGTCGCGACAAGCACCGCTGCATCCTTCGGTGGCAGCAACTGCGGCGAGCGGGCAAGCTCGCCGAGCATCGAATCAATCGCTGTGCTCACTGCTCGCCCCCACTGATCCGGTCACGCAACAACTCGATGCTTCTTTGCAGGCCTTCGAGCCGCTGTTCGAGACCCGCCACTTCATCCCGCAGACCCGCTGCTTCGTGCTCGCGGCTCGCGGCATAGCGAGTCGCAAAGGGCCGTAGAAGACGCGCTGCAAGGGAACGCAACGCCGTTCGTCCGGGCCCTTGAGTATCGGTTCTCGGAGTGCCAGTTGCCATGAAGGTGAAGGTAGATCCTCAGCAGCGTCGGTCAAGCCTTCTCATAACAGCTACCATCACGGCGTGGATCGACACTGCGAAAGACGCCGCGCAGCCATCCAGTTCGCGCTGCTGTTTGCGGCAGCCGCTACGGTCCGATTTTTGTTGTCGCAGCGCTTTTACGGCTGGGAAGAGGGTGACTACGGCAACCTGATGATGATCCGCGAGGTCATCGACAGCCGCTTTACCTGGTTCCGCACCGCTCATATGCCGGGCTGGTACTCGATGGCCGCCCTGGTCAACTGGAGCTCGGACGACCCGCGGGTTCCTGCCCTGTGCATGACGCTGCTGTTCTCTTCGTTGAACGTCGCAGTGGCCGGACTTTTGGCGCGGAAGCTACTCAGTCCCGCGGCCGGTTGGCTGGCCGGTAGCTGGCTCGTCTTTCAGCCGGAAATGGCCCTCTACGGAGCGTCCACGCTGCGCTCGCCGGTGTTCACCTCCATCGCCTTCCTGGGCATGGCCTTTTTGGTGTGGGGGGGGCGGGCTCGCGGTTTTGGCCTGACAGCCCTTGCCTTCCTGGTGCGAATGGAAGCTTTCTTCAGCTTCTACGTGCCGGCCCTGTGGTCATGGATTCGAGACCGCGGCCAGGGACTTCGGCGCATCGGCATGCCTCTTGTGCTGCTGTTCGGCGTCGTGCTGGGATGGCAGGCCTACATCTCACTGGTACAGGAGCGGTGCCTGGGCGTCGAGTTCAACCTGGAGGACATCGATCGCTGCTGGGAGACCGCGTTCATGCTCGGACCGGTCGGCGTCAACCTGGCGCCGGATGTGCACGGCGGCAGCGGCGGCTTTGATCTCACAGCATGGTTGCAACAGGGCCTCTGGACCGCCTGGGCGCTGCTCACCTGGACTCTTCCGCGCAAGATCTCCTGGACCATCCTGGTGGCAGCAGCGATCGGCCTATGGGCCATGCTGCGCGGCACCGGCCGGCCCGGCAGCGCCACCGTCGCCCTGTACGCCCTGTTCGCACTCGGGATCTGGCTATTGGAAGGCTTCCTCGCACACCACAGTCCCAACCACAACCTGTACTGGGTCTGGCTGCTGCCGGCCATTCCCTTCCTCGCTGTACTCGGAGCGGGCGGCTGGTTCGCAGTGGACCGACGCCTCGCAGCAGCACCCAGGGCCCTGCGAGTGCTGGTTTTCGCCGCACTGCTCGCCTCTCCCGCGCAGACCTTCCTGGCAGAAACCGACCACCAGTTGACGCGAGCAGAGGGTTGGTATCGGCCACAACTCGAGTTGTCCCGTTGGATGGAAGACAGCCTGCCGAGCGGTACCGGGGTCCTGGTGTCGAGCATCCCCGAGGTGTGGCTGAAACGAAACCCCGCCGTTTCGCTGGACCCGAAGGTGGCGCCAAAAGGACAGGTCCCCGGCCTGCGGGTCTACTCGTGGTGGAAGCTGCCAGACGAGAACGACGGACAACCTTCAGAATCCCCCCGGGTCTCCGTGGAGAAGGCACTGGCTCTCATTCCCGCCGGTACGCCTCTGCACGAGCGGTACCAGCAGGATCCGGGCAGCATCCCCTGGAACGAACTTCCTGCTCAGTTACAAGATCTCAAGCTCACACGGGTGGGCAACTACCTCAAGCGCGAGGAAATCCACTACGTGATGTGGTTCGAAGAGGACTGGAACGAAGCGAAGAGCATCGCTCCCTTTCTCGGTTACAGCTACGACCAACAGGGTCGCTCGCAGGGATCACAGCAGCGTAGTGCCGGCCCGGTACTGCTGACCCCGGTGGATTGGACGCCACCCACCGCCGAGCAGGGCTACGGCTGGATTCTCTACGTGGTTACCGACGCAGAGACGCCCCAGCGCCCCGTGCCGCCAAGCTTCGCTCGCGGCGAGAAGGGCTCAGGGTGGGGTTGAGTGGTTCAGCCCTGGGCCTCGGCAAGGGCGCCGACCCCAAGATTTGGAAGCAAGCTTGCGCTGCCCTCGAGGCCGGAGCCGAAGCAGAGGTCTTCCTACAACTCGCAGCACCCAGCAGGGCGGCTCGACGAGCCGTAGCCGCAGCGATCAGCGGCGAAGCGGGGCGAGAGATACGAGTCAGCCTGGCTCGCCTGTGCGAAGGTCTCAGCGCCGACGAACCAGCCGAGCGCTTGCTGCGCCGCGCTACCGGAAGAGAACAAGAAGCTCGCCGACGCAGCAATCCCATTGCCATCAACGAGGGTTTCTCCTGCGTCCACTGCGAATTCGCGGTCCCTCCCGCCCCGGGAACTGCCGTTCGCAACCACTGCCCCAGGTGTCTTCGCAGTCGGCACGTAGATGGCGAGGTGCCCGGCGACCGAGCGGCCTCTTGCGGGGGCCTGATGGACCCCGAGAACCCAGTCCTCTCCGATGGCGAATTCCGCGTCACCCACCGCTGCCGGCGCTGCGGGTTTACACGCCGAAACCGACTCGCCCCGGACTGGTCAATCGAGCCCGACCGCCTCGACGACTTGTGGCCTGACCTCTGAGGCCTGCGTCGCCCCCTTGCGACGCAGGCGTTCGCGGCGACCGATGAACTCGTCGTAGAGCAGACTATCGCGACCCCTCCCCTGCCCCGACTCGAGCCGGGCGAGGACATCCTCGACCAGTGCCAACGCCTCAGAGGGCAGCCCCAGTCGCCGTTCAAGAGCAATCGACGCTGCCCGCCAGGGCTGCAGATCATTGGCTCCCGAGACACTGAGCATTCGCCGCCACAGCGCGGTCGCCTCGCCGTAACGACCGCCTTTGCGCAGATGCTCTGCCAACTGACCCAGGGCCCTGTAGACCACCTGGTCATCGCTTCGCCCCTGCACCAGCTGCCAGAGCAGCCCTTCTGCCTGCTCCAATCGCCCTCGCCGAAGCAGCAGCCGAGCAGCTGCAGCCAACATTTCCGGCTCGGCAAGGTGCAGTCCCGGAGCGCGCACGCAACGGGCCAGGTGACCACCCAGAGTAAGCAGGGAGAGAAGATCGAAAACGTTGTGATCGAGGACGCCGTGCAGTAGCCGTGGATCGCCAGTTCTCAGGTAGCGGTCCCAGCGCTTCGGCACCTCGGCTCCACGCACCTCGTCCCCGGGACGCTCGACGCCGAGGACACATCGCTCTATGGCGTCCAGAGTCGATTGGCCGAGGGCCTCGCGGTAGAGGCGGCGGCTGGGGTGCAGCAGGTCGAGATGGGGCAAAGACAACAGCCGCTCGGGGTCGAGACGGTTGCGCGCCAACCGGTCTGCCAGCACGTTGCGGTCAAAAGACTTGCCGTTAAAAGAGACCAGGAAATCGACCTGCTGCAACTGGGCGACAAAGGCCTCGAGCTGGGAAGGCTCATCCGGCTGCTGGCGAAGCAGGAACTGGTCGACCCGCACCGCAGCATCGGCCTCTACTTGAGCCGTGCCAATGAGAAAGGCGAGCGGGGTGCCGGCACAGGCGCGGCGACTGCCCACATTGTGGTTCCAAGTGCTCTGCTCGGCGGAAGCCCGACCCGCACCGGGCAAGCCAGTGGTCTCTATATCGAAGAACAAAGCTCGCTCGACTCGGAAGTCTGCCAGGGCGGCATCACCGCTGAGCAGCAGGGCGGCATCACCGTCCAGCGCTGCAACAGACGACAGGGCCCTCGAGCCGTGGCGATGATGTGGTGGGAGCGCGGCGCAGCCTCGAACATAGCCACCGAGCCCCGTCTGTACGACCCGGTGGTCGACGACCACAGCCTGTCCCCGGTCGGACGCCGCACCCCAGCCAGCCACTGTCTCCGGACAACCAGACGCAATGCCGGGCAGAACGCCCTGGCTTGCTCCGCGCGCGGAACAAGCAAGAACCCGGCGCAAGCGTGCACTCACGGACTCACGATCTACAGCAGTTCGAGGTGCTTCACCCCGCCGTCTCGGCGCCGGAGCAACCGGTGCACGGTGCATAGGATCGCCCAGTTGTCTGCGCAGTCGGCCGGCCAACTTGCTCACGACGCGCGCCTCGAAAGCTGGCGCAGGAGAAACTCCGCTGCTCGCTCCGGCCCCACCAGGATCGAGTGAGTCCCGGTAAGCCAACAGGCAAGGTCGAGAGCAACCGCCCTGGCTCCTTCGTCCACCTCTCCAATGGGACCCACACACGACGGGCAGCCACTCTCGCAATGACAGCCGACGATGCGGTTCTGGGCTTCGCACAACAGCAGGTCACAGAGGTCGTAGAGCTTCTCGGCAAAACCGACACCACCGGGGATCGCATCGTGGAGAAACAGGGTCGGGCGCTGCAACTGGATTTCCTGCAAACAAGCCGCAGCCGCACCGGCCTCGGCATCGAGGGGCTGCACACTTCGCTGGCCACTTCGGTCGACGGCGGCAACCCAGGAGTCCTCGGGATCAGCGAGGGCAACCCGCAGGTCGCCCGGGTCGCACATCAGGTGCAGGGCCGCCAGGGAACGCAGCACCTTGCCCAAGCCGAGCAGCCCATCGACCACATCGATGCCGCGATAGCCGGCCTCTCGCAGCACTTCGCCATCGAGAGACAGCCAGAACGCCGTCGTGTGCATCTCGACATCAGGTAGGTGCACGTCACCGAAACCGCAATTCTCAGCGGTGTACAGCTTGATCTTCTTGTAGCCGATGGTGCGCGAAGCAACGTGCACTTCGCCATGAGCCCGCACATATCCAGCGACGCGCTGCTCCTCGACAAAACGATCCAGGATGCGGACCCGGGAGTAACTCATCGCAGTGGTGTAGTGGTCGACGCGGACCGAGCGCACATAGGCTTTCTGCTGTTGCCAGTCGAGGTGATCAACCTGGTAAGGCCGCCCCTCGACCATGTAGATGGCACCTTCGTGAACGGTCGTCTGAGCTCCGATGCGGTCGGTTTCCGCGAGCACCCGGTCAGCGTTGCTGCAGTCGATGATGACGACATTCTCAGGATCTCCGCTGCGCAGGGACACGCCGTCGGCAGGAAAGCTGTCATCGGCCCAGTGCCAGTTGTCGCCTCGGCGATGGGCAACTCCAGCTTCGGCGAGAAAATCCAGGACCTCGGCGAGATTCTCCGCACCGAACTGCTCGCCGGCGTGGAACGGCAACTCGTAGAGCGCGCACTTGATGTGGGACACCAGCACGACCAGGTTGTCGGGGTCGATGCGAGCGTGCTCGGGGGAGCTTGCAAACAGGTAGTCGGGATTGTTGATGACGTACTGGTCTACTGGGGTGTTCCGGGCAACCAGCACGACCAGGGAGCGCCGCCGGGAGCGTCCGGCGCGACCCGCCTGTTGGAATACCGAAGCTATCGAACCCGGGTACCCAGCGAGGATCGCAACGTCGAGCCGACCAATGTCGATGCCCAACTCGAGGGCGTTGGTCGACACGACACAGGAAACCTCGCCATCGCGCAGCCCCTTCTCGATCCTGCGGCGCAGGCCCGGCAGGTAGCCACCACGATACGAGGCGATGCGCATCTCGGTACCGGGGCGACGGCAGTAGCGCTCACGCAGGTAGCGCGACAGCACCTCTGTGTGCAGTCGCGAGCCGGTGAAGCAGATGGTCTGCAGCTTGTTGTCGACAAAGGGCCCGGCGAGCTTGCGGGCCTGGGACAGCACTCCCTTGCGGATCCCCAGTTCCCGGTCGATGACCGGTGGGTTGTAGAACAGGAAATCCCGGGGACCGCTGGGCGCGCCGTTGTCCGCCGCGCTGACCAGGGAAACCGACCGGCCGATGAGACGAGCGGCGTGCTCGGCAGGATTGGAGATGGTGGCCGACGAGCAGATGAACTGCGGCCGTGATCCGTAGTAGGCACACAGTCGCTGAAGGCGACGCAGGACGTTGGCAACATGGCTGCCGAACACGCCGCGGTAGCTGTGCATCTCGTCAACCACCACGTAGCGCAGATCCTGCAGCACGCGCCGCCAGCGCGGATGGTTGGGCAGGATGCCCGCATGCAACATGTCAGGGTTGGTAACGACAACGTGGCCGCGGTTGCGAATCGAAGTGCGGGCATCGGCCGGGGTGTCGCCATCGTAAGTCCAGGTGCGCAACGGCGCACCCAGGTGAGCAGCCGTCGACCGCAGTGCTCCCACCTGGTCCTGGCTGAGCGCCTTGGTGGGGAACAGGTAGAAGGCACGCGTGCTCGGTTCCTCGAGCACCGACTGGATGACTGGCAGGTTGTAGCAGAGGGTCTTGCCCGACGCCGTTGGGGTCACCACCACCACATCCTCACCACGCCGGGCAGCATCGACGGCAAGGCGCTGGTGGCTGTACAACTGGTCGATCCCCTCGGCCTGCAGCGCGACCCGAAGGCGAGGGTCGAGCCACTCGGGCATCGGCATCGTGCGCGCTTCGCGGGCGGGGACCTCCACGTGAGCGGTGATGGACCCGGACGTCGCCGGCGCCCGGGTCAGGTCAGCCACCAGTTCCTTCAAGCTCTTCTGCCGGGCAATGCCAGTCATCGCCGTTCCTTCCGATGTGCTAGTACTCAAACTCAGTTGCTGCTCGCCTGCCCTGCCTTCCGTGCGGCGCCCGCCGGGGGCAATACAGGTTGTTTTAGGATACCTGAACATGTGTTCAACGCCAAGCCTCCTGCAAGCGCATCAGGGGTTCGTAGAGACCGACGACGGCGTCGAACTGTTCTACCGAGCGCTCGGGGAAGGCGCCCCGGCGCTGGTGTGCTGCAATGGGGTGGGCGTGTCGACGTTCTTCTGGGAGTACGTCGCTACCCACTTCGCACCCGATCGCAAGGTCGTGGTGTGGGACTACCGCGGCCATGGACGTTCCTCGGTGATGGCGCAACACCAACGCCTGGACATCCCGCGGTGCGCCCGAGATCTGGGTGCGGTAATCGAAACCCTGGGCTTGCGGAAGCCGGTCCTCCTGGGCCACTCGATGGGAACCCAGGTTGCCCTCGAGCGCTACCGCCAGGATCCCGACAACGTCGGCGGACTCGTCTCGGTACTGGGCACCTACGGGCATCCCCTGGACACCTTCAACGACATGGACGCCAGCAGTAAGCTGTTCGACATCCTGCTGCAGGTCTCGGAGCACTACCCCCGCAGTGTCAATGCCATCTTCAAGTTCCTGGTGTCCCTACCGGGGGGATTTGGTCTCGCCTCGATCCTCAAGATGGTGGACGGAAACCGCCTCTCCCCCCACGATCTGAGCCAGTACCAGCGTCACCTGGCCTACATCGGCTTCCCATTCTTCTTCCGAATGGTGCGCGAAGTGGGTGAACACACAGCGGAAGACCTGCTCGAGCACATCAGCGTTCCCTTGCTGGTGGTCGCGGCCGAGATGGATGCCTTCACTCCCCCCCACCTGTCTCAGCAGATGGCAGACAGAGTCAGGGACAGCCGACTCGTCTGGCTCGAAGGAGCCAGCCACGCGGGCATCGTCGAACAGCCGGAGCTGATCAACGAGGCGCTGGAGTCGTTTCTGGCTGAGTTGAGCTAGCGGCCGCCGCTCGAGGCGGTGTCTTCTGAACCTCTGCTCGACTACGCGGCGGGATGCGAGCGGCAGCGCTGAGTCCACCCACCCAGCGAATTGCCAGGCGCTCTTCGTGGGTGCAGGGGCACTCGCCTGCGAGTTCGGCGGCCTGCTCCAGCATCTCGCTGGACGCACCCGAGTCACCTTCGGCCGCCGCCACCGCAGCACCGAGGATCCAACCCCAGGCATCGGCAGGATACTCATCACGCAACGCAGTGCTCTGCTGCCTGGCCTCCTTCATGCGGCCGAGTGCCAACATCGACTCGATACGGACCAGCTGGGCAGCAACATCGGTAGCGGTCACGGCGAGCACTTCATCGGCAACCGTTGCTGCCTCTTCGGCCTTGCCGTCCAGCAAGGCCACCTTGGCACCCTGGACCTTGAGAGCAGCAGAGGCGCTGTGTTTGCGGAGACCACGGGTGACCGCCGCCCGCGCCGGCCCGATACGGTCTGCGCTCAGGTACAGGTCCGACAGCCCCACGTACTCCGCCGGCGTCGTCGGCTCGACATCAATCGCCCGCTCGTACAGAGAGGCTGCCTCGAGGGCGCGTCCATCTGCCCGGCGCAGTTGCGCCAGGGGGTACATGTGATCCTTGCCAGCCTCAGCTGGCTTGAGCAGGCCCATCGTGCGCTGCAGGAAGGCTTCGGCGAACTTCCCTTCACCACCCTCCATCAGCAATCGAGCAATACTCGCAGCACGATCCGCCCGACCCTCCTCGATCGCACGTTCACCGAGAGCGCGAGCGGTAGCGACAAACTGCCGTCGAGCTTCGGAACGTTGCTCCTCGGGCGCCGAGAGTTGCAGGGCGTCCGCCTGCTTGGATAGCGCCTCGAGTTGCTCTTCGAAACTGGGCGCTCCGTCCTCGTCGGCAACCTCGTCCTGCCCTGCTGGAAGCTCCGATGAGGCCTCCTGGGGCTGAGGCTCATCCCGACTGGACAGGAACGCAGCAACACCGAGCAGCAGCACGAACACCGCCACTCCCCAGAGCTTTTTGTTGTCCTCACCCGCCATTTCTACTCTCCTTGTGTCGCCGCCAGCTGCTCGGCCCGCCGCTTGAATGCCTGCAAGGTTGCCGGCAGTGTCTTTCCCACCAACCGGTTGACGATGGCGCCTGGCAGGAACACACCCACCGCAACCTCGATCCGGTAGGTAGCACGAGTTCCACCAGAGACCGCCTCAATCTGCCAACTACCGTCATTGCGCTTGAATGGACCGTCCTTGAGGCTCCAGGTCACCTCGCTGGGAGAACTCTCGAGCAGAGACAGGGTGTACGAGATGCGCTTGATCAGGTTGAGGGTAAACCTTGCCTCCGCGCTGCCATCCTCCCGCCGCAACAGTTCCGCCGCCTCGATGTCCTGGAGGAACTGCGGATAGCTCTCGTAATCCGTCACCACCGCGAAGAACTGCTCGGGCGTCACGGCTACGTCGATGCTCTGCTCTGCTCCAGCCACACTCGACCTCCAGGGTCCTGCCCTTTGCCATAGGGCCCCGCACCCAGCCTGCCCTCTCGGCAACGCCAGGCCCGGCGAACGGCGGATGATAGCAGCAGCAACCTTCCTTGTTCAGCATGTCAGCGCCTCGGGCTGCCAAGACCTCGTCTGCAGAGCCGGAAAACCCGCGCGCCGGTCCGGCGCGAATCCCCGCAGCCGAGGCCGCGATCAGGAGTTCCGAGACCAACCTGAGCGAAACTCCAGGTTGCTCGGCAAGACCAGTCTCTCGAGGGCCCTATTGCCCTGCCACTGCTGTGGAAAAGCCGCTGGCGCACAGCAAACGGGCCGACTTTTCCACAGGAAACGCACAGGCAGGCCGAGCACCGGCCGAGATCCCAGCCAGGCGCGCCAATACGGCGCCAGTATCGAACCAATCGAAGTGCCCACAACCGTCTTAGGGTTGCGCGTCATACGTGTATGTGTGATCACATTAAGTGGCTGTATTTCCTTGCTTTATGTTGGCTTTATGGTGAGGTCCATCGGGATCTCGCCTAGAAAACCAACGCGACTTCTGTCGGTGCAGGGCTTGACAGAAATTACCATGAGCCGATAGCGTCTTAATTGCGGTAGCTGGGGCGAGAAGTCCCTGAGCTATCCACAGGATGGAGAGCGGCAATGGGCAAACTGACTCGTCGTGTGAAGTACATCGCCAAAGAACGGCGCTTGAGCATCCCCGCAGAGTTCCTGCATCAGCACTCCATCGAGCGTGGTGATTCGCTGGTGGTGTCCGCGCAGCGCCAGAAGCTGTACGTGTTTCCACTGCACACCTGGGAACGGCACAAGGAGATGGCCGAGCAGGTCCAGAACTGGTTCCCATCGCAACAATCGGCCCTGTTCGAAATCCTGGAAGCGGGTGTCTGCCTGCGCCTGGGCTCACAGGACCGGATTGTGCTGCCTCGCGACTTCCCCTTCCAGATGGAAGAGAGCACTCGGCTCTACTGGGACCTCGTAGATGGGATCCTCATCATGGAACCGCAGCACAGCGCCCTACCCGAACGTCCGGTGCTGTCCCCTCAAGGTGGTCAGGCGAGCCTGCTGGACCTGATGGGCGCAAGCCAGGACGGGGGATCCCAGTTCAGTCGCCAGGACGCGGAAGAAGAACTCGTCGAGCAGATCTCTACCAGCCGCATCGACCCGCGCGACCACACCTTCAAGGTCACTGGAACCACCCCGTCCGAAGCGCTTCTACGTAGCATTCGCGTAGAGGGGATCCGGATCCCTCTGGTGCTCCGGGAACGGGCCGACGGCAACTTCCAGGTCATTCAGGGCTTCCGCCGCCTGACAGCAGCCCGGGAGCTGCACGTGCGCTCGGTACCGGCCATCGTCTGGCGCGGACTCAGTGAAGAGGACTGCAAGCGCCTGAAGCTGATGGACACGCCCAACCCCAGCGAACACGAAGATTCCACCGTCCAGCGGCTGCAGTCGACATTGCGCCTGCACGAAGACCAGGTGGCCCTCAAGGAGATCGAACGCATCACCGGTCGCCGCAAGCGCACCTTGCAGCGCTACCTACGGGTTGCCCAGGATCCGAATCTCCGAGACGCCATCGAGACTGGCCGACTGTCTATTTTCAAGGCCGAGGAGATCCTCAAAGCTGGGGTCGACGCCGCCACGGCGATCCAGGAACGCTGGACTGTAAAGAAGATCCGCCAGGCCGGGACCGAGGTGGGCAGCACCCGACAGAAACGCCACCACGCGCCGCAGAGCTAGGGATCAGAGTCGAACTCCGTCCGTCACCTCACCTCAGGTGAGCTTCGCCACTGCGGCTGCAATC